>CALMSN010000061.1 GCA_937872325.1 uncultured Xanthobacter sp.
CGCCGCTACTATCCGCTCCACCCGGACGCCGAGCCCGAGTATCACGCATGGCTGCGCCGGATGGGTCGCGAGCCCTAGCCGCTCAGCTCCACGTCCGGTCCCAGCTGGTTTCGTCGTCCCAGTGCTCGGTGGGCTCCCAGATGCCCGTCACGCCGTCCGGAAGGTGCTCGCGGACCACCGCATCGTTGATGTCGTCGATGCCGAGTCCGGGCTTGTCGGGCACGGTGATGAAGCCGTCCTGCACGATGGGCGCCACGCCGACGTGCGCAGCAGCCATTGCCGCGATCGGACTTTCCGCCATGTGGATGGCCATCGCGACGCCGTGATCCTGGGCCGCGTCGCCGATCTTCTTCGTCTCGAGGATGCCGCCGCTGGTGAGCAGGTCGGGATGAATCACGGCGATGCCGGTCTTCAGCAGCGGTGCGAAATCTTCTTTCAGGTAGATGTCCTCGCCGGTGCAGATCGGCGCCGCGGATCGGCCGGCGGATGCCCTCGGAGTGCGGGGGGCCGCCGATTTCCGCGCCGCAGACGTCGCCGCCGGCGGCGAGGGGGCGCCGCTGGTGCCGGTGTTCCACCAGGCGCTGGTCCGCGCCCTGGGGCTGGACGGGCCGGTGGCGGTGCTGAACGTGGGCGGCGTCGCCAACATCACCTGGCTCGACGGGGCCGTGCCCCCGGTCGCCTGCGACACCGGCCCGGGCAACGCCCTCATCGACGATTTCCTGTTCGCCCGCACCGGCACGCCGTTCGATGCCGACGGGGCGGCTGCCGCAGCGGGACAGGTGGACGAGGAGCGGGTGGCCGAGGTGCTGGCCCATCCCTTCTTCGAGCGCCCGCCGCCGAAGTCCCTCGACCGCAACGAGTTTCGCGCCTTCGTGGCGGCCCGCACCAGGCTGGAGGGAATGACGCTGGAGGACGGCGCGGCGACCCTCACCGCCATCACCGCGGCCAGCGTTGCCGCCATTCTCAGGCATCTGGCGGCGCGGCCGCGCACGGTGATCGTCGCCGGCGGCGGGGCGCGAAACCCGGTGCTGCGGGCGATGCTGGCGCAGCGCCTGGGCGTTGCGGTGGTGAGCGCGGATCAGGTGGGATGGTCCGGCGATGCCCTGGAGGCGCACGCCTTCGGCTACCTTGCGGCCCGCACCCTGCGCGGCCTGCCGCTGACCTTTCCCGGCACCACCGGGGTCGCGGCGCCGCTTGCCGGCGGGGTCATCGTGCGGCCGGCGGGCGCTGGCCCCGGGTTTCGCTGAAGGGGCTCCCGCAGGCTCGTTTGCGCCCGGGCGGCGGGTTGAGCGATCCAGGGCGCCGACGCGCCGGCGGCCTCGGCGTCAGATGTAGTCGACGAAGGTGGCGAGGCCTTCCTCGGAAAGGTCACGCATCTGGGCGAGGGTGTAGGTGTCGAGCACGGTGCCGATGGCATCGCGCACCTGCACCATCAGCATGCGAACCTCGCAGGTGCCGATGTTGCAGTCCTCGCAGGCCTCGTAGGCGTTCCGGCTGGCGCAGGGCAGCGGCGCCAGCGGCCCGTCGAGGGCGCGGATCATCTCGCCGACGATGATGTTCTCCGGCGCCTTGGCGAGGCGGTAGCCGCCGGGCTTGCCCTTCTTGGAGCTGAGGAAGCCGGCATTGCGCAGCTCGCCGAGGATGACGTCCAGAAACTTCTTGGGGATCTGGTTGGTCTCGGCGATCTCCGCCACCTGGGTCGAGGCGCCGGGCGGAAGGCGCGCCAGGTAGACCGCCGCCTTCAATCCGTATTTTCCCTTTTTGGTCAGCATGCCTTGCCCCCTCGGCGGCTTATGCGGGTGGCCGCTTCCGGCGTCAACCGTTGCCTGGAGCCGGCGCGCCGGCCGCGGGCGGCTTGAGCTCGCTGCGCGCCATCAGCGGCGCCTGGGCCATGGCGAAGGCGATGGTGAGCGGCAGGTAGCCGAACGTCTTGAACGCCACCCAGGTGTCGGTGGAGAAATTGCGCCACACCACCTCGTTCAGCACCGCCATCGCCAGGAAGAACACGCCCCAGCGGATGGTGAGCGCGCGCCAGCCCTCGTCGGTGAGCTGCACCATGCCGTCGAACACATAAGGCAGCAAAGGCTTGCGCACGGCGAGCCCGCCCAGCAGCAGCACGCCGAAGGCGGCATTCACCATGGTCGGCTTCAGCTTGATGAAGTGCTCGTCCTGAAGCCACAAGGTGAGGCCGCCGAAGACCATGACCACGGCGAACGAGACCAGCGGCATCACGGCGATGCGCCGCGCCAGCAGCCACATGGCGCCCAGCGCCACCACCGAGGCCACCATGAAGGCGGCGGTCGCCGCGTAGATGCCGCCGTAGGCGTTGGCGACGAAGAACAGGATCAGCGGCCCGAGCTCTATCCCGAGCTTCAAGGCAGGCGAAATCCGCTTCCGGGCAGGCGGAGCGGCGTCGGAAACGGCGTCGGAAGCGTCGGGCTGGGTCACGGGCGGGAATCTCCTCATGCTCATCTGGTATAAAGCCTTGGCGCAATCAAGGCCCGCCGCGCCGTACGGGTGCATAAGCGCAACACTTCCCCGCCTTCGCGGGACGGCCCCTGCCTTTTTCTTGACGCATTGCAAACAGAGCGCCTAACGTGGCCGCGACGGTTCCCCTCGGGGATCAAATGGGAACGCGGGAGGAGGCGCTGCTCGGCGCCACTGATCCGCGGCTGCCCCCGCAACTGTGAGCGGCGAGTCCGCGCCAACATGCCACTGGGCTCCTCGGGCCCGGGAAGGCGGCGCCGGATGACGACCCGCGAGCCAGGAGACCTGCCGTCGCTCGTGGTCACACGCGAAGCATCGGGCGGGGTGTCCTGATGGTGGCAAGGACCTGTGCGGCCGCAATGCCGTCGCGGGTCGGACCCTCGTTCGCGGTGACGTGCCACCGGCGTCCCGTCCGAGGTCCTGATGCTGCGCGTCGTCTCCAGCCGTTCCCTTCTGTCTTTCCCGCTCGCCACTCTTTCCAGGCGCCGTCCGGCGCGGATGGTGCGCGCCGCGCTGCTCGCCGGCGTGCTCGTCCCCGGCTTCGCCTTGTCCGCCCACGCCCAGAGCGCCAGCCCCACCGCGGAGCTGGACGAGGTGGTGGTGAGCCCCACTTTGGTCCCCACTCCGGAAAAGGAGGTCGGCAGCTCGGTGACGGTGATCACCGCGGAGGAGATCGACCAGCGCCAGCAGCGCACCCTGCCGGATGCCCTCAGCCTCGTGCCCGGCCTCAACGTGGTGCAGACCGGCGGCCCGGGCGGCGTGACCTCCGTGTTCATGCGCGGCAGCAATTCCAATCACGTCAAGGTGCTGGTGGACGGCATCGACATCAGCGATCCGTCGACCCCCAACGGCAGCGCCAACCTCGCCGACATCCTGACCGCGGACGTCTCGCGCATCGAGGTGCTGCGCGGGCCGCAGAGCGGACTCTACGGCGCCGACGCCATCGGCGGCGTCATCTCGGTCACCACCAAGAAGGGTGAGGGGCCGATGAAGATCACGGGCTATGCGGAGCTCGGCAGCTTCGGCACCTTCAACCAGGCGGCCGGGGTCTCGGGCAGCCAGGACAAGACCAGCTACGCGTTCAACGTGACGCATTTCTCCAGCACCAGCACCCCGGTGACCCCGGCCAACCTGGTGCCGCTCGGCTATCCGCTGAATCCGAACGCCTTCGACAACTGGACCTATTCCGGGCGGATCGACCACACCTTCTCGGACGCCTTCTCGGTGAACGTCACCGCCCGCTACGTCGACAGCATGCTGATGTTCACGCCGGACGTGTTCCCGCCGCCGACCTTCCAGGGCATTCCGGCGGCCTTCCGCTCCACCAGCTACAACCAGTCCTTCGTCGGCAAGGCGGAGGGCGTCTGGAGCGCCCTCGACGGCAACCTGGTGAGCACCTTCGGCGCCAGCCTGCTGGACATCTCCCGCCCCACCGAGGGGCCGAACACCTCGTCCAACGGCACCTATGACGGCAACCGCGAGACCTATTACTGGCGCTCGCTGTGGACCTTCATGCCCGGCCAGAGCCTGCTGGTGGGCGCCGAGCGGCAGAACGAGGGGATGACCAGCGAGACCACCTGGACCAAGATGGACGCCAATACCGGCAACACCGCCGGCTACGCGCAGCTCCAGTCATCCTTCGGCGAGCGCTTCTTCCTCGCCTCCAACATCCGCTACGACGACAATGACAGCTTCGGCGGCCACACCACCTGGCGCCTCGCCCCGGCGATCCTGATCCCGGAGACCGGCACCAAGCTGAAGGCGAGCTACGGCACCGGCTTCAAGGCGCCCACCCTCTACCAGCTCTATGCCCCCTTCTACGGCAATGCCGCGCTGCTGCCCGAGGAGAGCGAGGGCTACGACTTCGGCTTCGAGCAGCTCCTGCCGGGCGAGCGGATCTCGTTCGGCGCCACCTACTTCCACAACGACATCACCAACCTCATCAGCTACGACCCGGTCACCTTCCAGAACATCAACATCTCCGATGCCACGACCCAGGGCGTGGAGGCCTTCGTGGCGGTGAAGGTCACCGATAACCTCAACATGCGCCTGGACTACACCTACACCCAGGTGATCGGCTATTTCCCGCCGGGCCAGCCCTTCGGCGCCGCCTGCGCGCCGCGCAACGCCACCTCGTGCTATCCGCTCCGCCGGCCGGCCAACAAGGTGACCCTGGCCGTCGACTGGCAGCCCATCGACGCGCTGACCCTCACCGGCTCCATCGTCTATCTCTCCGATTGGTGGGACATCGAGCGGCTGGGATCGGTGACTGTCGACCAGCCGGGCTATACCTTGGTCAACATCGCCGCCAACTACGCGCTCAACGCCAATGCCACCCTGTTCGGGCGGATCGACAACCTGTTCGACCAGAAGTACGAGAACCCCAACGGCTTCCTGGCCCGCGGCTTCGGCGCCTATGGCGGCCTGAAGCTCACCTATTGAGGCCCCGACGGTGAGAGCGCACCGCGATCCTTGCCCTGTCCCGGCAGCGCAGGCCCGGCCTGCGGCATGGGGCAGGGCGCGGCATGCTGGCTGGCGCGGCGCCATCGACTTGGCGCAGCGCGCCTTCGCGGCGGGCGTGGTGGCGATGCTGGGTTTCGGCGCGGCGGCAGCGGCGCCCGCCGCCGCCGCGACCCCGCCCGGGCGCATCGTCTCGCTCAACCTGTGCGCCGACGAGCTGGTGCTGCGCCTCGCTCCGCCGGGACACGTCGCCTCGGTGACCTTCCTGGCCGCCGATCCGGTCAGCTCCACCGTGGCCGACCGCACGGCCGGGATCGTGCTCAACCGGGGCCTCGCCGAGGAGGTGGTGCCGCTGGCGCCCGATCTGGTGATTGCCGGCAGGTTCACCACCCGCGCCGCCACCGCCATGCTGCGGCGGCTCGGGATCGAGGTGCTGGAGCTCGACATTCCGGCGAGCATCGAGGAGGCCTATGCCCAGATCCGCAGCCTGGCCGCGCGGCTCGGCGCGGCGGAGCGGGGCGAGGCCATGGTGGCGCAGATCGAGGCCGCGCTCGCGGTGCCGCCGCCGCCGCGTCGCCTCAGCGCCGTGGTGCTGCGGCCCAACGGCTTCACCGCCGGTCCCGGATCGCTGCCCGACGAGCTGATGCGCCGCGCCGGGCTGGACAATCTGGCCGCCCGGCTCGCCACCAGCCGCCTCGGCCAGCTGGAGGTGGAGGATATCGTCACTGCCGCGCCCGAGGTGATGGTGGTGGACATGAACCCGGACACCCCGCCCTCGCGCGCCCGTAGCCTCATCCAGCATCCCGCCCTCGTCCGGACCGCGGCCCATGGCGTGGTCGTGCCCCTGCCGTCGAGGCTGTGGTCCTGCGTCGGCCCGCAATTGGCGGAGGCGTTCGCCAGCCTTTCGAAGGCGGCGTATGCCGCGCAGGACCCGGCGCCGGCCGGGACCCCCGCGCCGCCGCGCCGGGCCGCGCCATGACCGACCATCCGGACGAGGCCGGCGCACGCCGGGCATCCCAGACCGCCGGACCCGAGGGCGCCGCCAGGACCGGCCGGCGGCCGGACGCGGATGCCGCCGCTCCCAGTCCCGGCGCCCGCGAAGCCTTCCCGCCGGGCGATGGCGGCCTCGTGGCCATGTTCCGGCGGGGCGACGGGCTGCCGATGCCGCTGGTGGTCTCGGTTCTCGGCGCGCTGGTGCTGGCGCTCCTCGTCTCGTCCCTCGCCATCGGCTATGCGCCGATCGATTTCGGCGCCGCCGTGCGCCAGGTGATCCGGGGCGAGGATGGGATCCCGGCGGTCGTGCTCATGGAGCTGCGGCTGCCGCGGGCGCTTCTGGGGGCGCTGGTGGGCTTCAGCCTCGGCCTTACCGGGGCGGCGCTGCAGGGGCTGTCGCGCAATCCGCTGGCCGATCCGGGCGTGGTGGGCATCTCCGGCGCGGCGGCGCTCGGCGCGGTGGTGACCTTCTACTTCGGGCTGTCGGCGCTGTTTCCGCTCGCGCTGCCGCTGGGCGGTCTCGTCGGGGCAGGGCTGGCGACGGCGCTGCTGCTCGCCCTTGCCCGGCAGCGCGTCAGCACCACCGGGCTCATCCTGGCCGGGGTCGCGGTCAACAGCCTCGCCGGCGCGCTCACCGCGCTCGCCCTCAACCTGTCGGCGAGCCCCTATGCGACGTTGGAGATCGTCTACTGGCTGATGGGCTCGCTGGCCGATGCCTCGCTCCAGCATGTCTGGCTGGCGCTGCCCTTCATCGCCCTCGGCACGCTCCTCACCCTCAGCAGCGGGCGCGCGCTCGACGCCCTGACCCTGGGCGAGGACACCGCCGCCAGCCTCGGCTTCTCCCTGCGCCGCACCCGGCTGCTGGTGGTGGCCGGCACCGCGGCGGCGGTGGGGGCGGCGGTGTCGGTGGCGGGGGCGATCGGCTTCGTGGGGCTGGTGGTGCCCTACCTCACCCGGCCGCTGGTCGGCCACCGGCCGGGTCGGGTGCTGCTCGTGAGCGGGCTGGCCGGCGCGGCCCTCACCTTGGGCGCCGACATCGTGGTGCGGCTGGTGCCCAGCCGGCCGGAGCTGAAGCTCGGCGTGGTGACGGCGCTGGTGGGCGCGCCCTTCTTCTTCCTCCTCCTGCTGCGGCTGAAGGACCAGCCGGAATGAGTGCGCCCAAGCTCGACGCGCAAGCCATCGTGGTGCGCCGCGGCCCGCATGTGCTTCTCGACGGTGTGACCGTGTCGGTCCGGGCGGGCGAGCTGGTCGCCTTCCTCGGCCCGAACGGCGCCGGCAAGACGACGCTGCTGCGGGTGCTGGCCGGGCTCGATGCGCCGGCCGCCGGCGAAGTGCACCTCGGTGGCGTTCCCTTCGCCGCCGTCGGGCGCGGCCGGATGGGGCGGGAGATCGCGTATCTGGCCCAGGCGGGGCGCATCCACTGGCCGATGACGGTGGCGAGCCTCGTCGGCCTCGGCCGGCTGCCCCATCCCGGCGATCCGGCCGCCGACGCCGTCGCGGTGGAGCGGGCGATGGCCGATGCCGACGTGCTGCCGCTGCGCGCGCGCCTCACCTCCACCCTCTCCGGTGGCGAGCGCATGCGGGTGCTGCTCGCCCGGGCGCTGGCGGTGGAGGCGCCGGTGCTGCTGGCCGACGAGCCGCTGGCGGCGCTCGATCCCCTGCACCAGATCGCCACCATGGAGCTGCTGCGGGCGGAGGCGCGGCGCGGGGTGGCGGTGGTGGCGGTGCTGCACGACCTCACCTTCGCCGCCCGCTACTGCGACCGCTGCGTGCTGATGCGCGGCGGCCGCATCGAGGCCGATGGCCCGCCCGCCGAGGTGCTGACCGAGGCCCGGCTGCAGGCGATCTACGACGTGCGTGTGGCCCGCGCCGAGATCGAGGGCACGCCGGTGCTGCTGCCCTGGGCGCGGAGCGCGCCGCCGCGATGAGCCGGAGCCGCTGAATCCGGGGAAACACGGTGTGCGGCCGTGCCTCACGGCGGCGGGAATGGCGCCCGGCGCCGCGGCCATGCTAGAAGGCGCCATGGCGCTCATTGATCTGGCCAATCCGGTCCGCTTCCTGGTTTTTTCCGAACGGCTTCTGCCCTGGATCGCGGGCGCGGCGGTGGCGGTGCTGGCGCTCGGCTTCGTCCTCGCCTTCCAGGCCCCGCCCGATTACCAGCAGGGCGAGACCGTGCGCATCATGTACATCCATGTGCCGTTCGCCTGGCTCGGCCTGTTCGGCTACGTGATGATGGCGGCGTCCTGCATCGGCATCCTGGTGTGGCGCCACCCGCTGGCGGACGTGGCCCACAAGGCGACCGCGCCGGTGGGCGCCACCTTCACCGCATTGTGCCTCCTCACCGGCGCGCTGTGGGGGCGGCCCATGTGGGGCACCTACTGGGTGTGGGATGCGCGCCTCACCTCCATGCTGGTGCTGCTGCTGCTCTATCTCGGCGTCATGGCGCTGCGCGCGGCGGTGGAGGACCCCAACCGGGCCGGCCGCGCCGCGGCGGTGCTGACGCTGATCGGGGTCATCAACGTGCCCATCGTCAAGTTCTCGGTGGACTGGTGGAACACCCTGCACCAGCCGGCCTCGGTGTTCCGCATGGGCGGCTCCACCATCGATTCCACGCTGCTGTGGCCGCTGCTCACCTGCGCCCTCGGCTTCACCCTGCTGTTCGTCGCCCTGCAGATGCTGGGCATGCGCACCGAGATCCTGCGCCGCCGCGTGCTGGCGCTGGAGGCGCGCATGGCCGCCGATGCGGCCGCCTGACAGCGCCGCCCGCGAGCTCTCCGTCCGATGACGCATTTCGCCTTCATCGCCGCCGCCTATGGGGCCTCGGTCCTCGGCCTGGCCGTCCTCGCCCTCTGGCTGGTGCTGGACTATCGCGGCCAGAAGGCCGCCCTCGCCGGGCTGAAGGCGCGCGAGCGCACCTCGCGCTTCGGTCGCCGCGGCTCAGGTCCGGTGCCCGAGAACGGTGTTCCGCAATGACCGCTTCGCCCGAACCCGCCGCCGGATCGCCGTCTCCTCCTCCTCCTGCGCCTTCCCCTTCTGCGCCTTCCGCCGGCAAGCCGGCGCGCGGTTCCCGGGGCCGGCGGCTGGTCTGGCTGCTGCCGCTGGCGGTGTTTCTCGCGCTGGCCGGCCTGTTCCTGTCGCGCCTCGACACCGGCGGGGATCCCTCGCGGGTGCCCTCGGCGCTGATCGGGCGGGCGGCCCCGGTGGCCAGCCTGCCGCCGCTGGAGGGGCTGAACCGGGCCGGCGTCGCGGTGCCCGGGCTCGACCTGCCGGCGCTGCGTGGACAGGTGGTGCTGGTGAACGTCTGGGCCTCCTGGTGCGCCCCCTGCCGCGAGGAGCATCCGCTGCTGATGGCGCTGGCGAAGGATCCGCGCATCGCCGTGGTCGGCCTCAACTACAAGGATGCGCCGGAGAATGCGCGCCGCTTCCTCGGCCAGTTCGGCAATCCGTTCGCCCAGGTGGGGGTGGATCCCAGGGGCCGCGCGGCCATCGACTGGGGCGTCTACGGCGTGCCGGAGACCTTCGTGCTGGCCCGCGACGGCACCATTGCCCACAAGATCGTCGGGCCGCTCTCGCCGCAGACGGTGGAGACGGTGCTGAAGCCGCTCATCGCCCGCCTCGCCGGCAACTGAGGGCGCTCCGATGGCCTTTTCCCCCGAGGAGATCGAGCGCTACGCCCGCCATATCGTGCTGCGCGACGTCGGCGGGCCCGGCCAGCAGAAGCTGAAGGCGGCGCGGGTGCTGGTGGTGGGGGCGGGCGGCCTCGGCGCGCCGATCCTGCTCTATCTCGCCGCCGCCGGGGTGGGCCGGATCGCGGTCGTCGACGACGATGCGGTCTCGCTCTCCAATCTGCAGCGGCAGGTGATCCACCGCACCAGTGACGTCGGCCGGGCCAAGACCGACCGCGCCGCGGAGGCGGTGGGCGAGCTCAACCCCCATGTGACCGTCGAGACCCATGCCGTGCGCCTCGACGCTGCGAACGCCCTGGGCCTCATCGCCGGGATGGACGTGGTGGTGGACGGCTCGGACAATTTCGCCACCCGCTACCTCGTCTCCGATGCCTGCGCGCTTGCCAACGTGCCGCTGGTGACCGCCGCGCTCGGCGCCTTCGATGCCGCGATCACCACCCTGCGCCCCCATGAGGCGGGGCCCGACGGCACGCCCAACCCCACCTATCGCTGCCTGTTCCCGGAGCCGCCGCCGCCGGGCACCGTGCCCGCCTGCGCCGAGGCCGGGGTGCTCGGCGCCCTGGCCGGGGTGGCCGGCTCCATCGCCGCGCTGGAGGTGATCCGCGCCGTCGTCGGCTTCGGCGAGGGGCTGGTGGGCCGGCTGCTGATGATCGACGCCCTGAGCATGCGCTTCGAGACCCTGAGCTACGGCTGGGATCCGGACAACCCGCTCACCGGCCTCAGCCCGAGTATCCGCGATCTGTCCGCCCATGGCGGCAGGGCGGCCTGATGGATACGGCGCCGCGGGCCTGCGTGTACACCTGCCTGCTGGGGGAGTACGAGCAGCTCAACCTCCAGCCGGCGGCGGCGACCTCCGGCCTCGACTTCATCTGCTTCACCGACATGCCGGGGCTGGTGGGCACGGGCTGGCGGGTGGTGCAGGTGACGCCGGCCTTCCCGTTCGACCCGGTGCGCAGCCAGCGGCTGCTGAAGATGTCGCCGCATGACCTGCTGCCGGACTACGACGTCTCCCTCTACATCGACAATTCGGTGGTCCTCACCGCCGATCCCGCCGCCCTGATCGCCGAATGGCTGGGGGCGGACGCGGCGATGGCGGTGCCCGGGCACAGCTTCCGCGAGAGCGTCGCCGACGAGTTCATGGAAGTGCTGCGGCTCGGGCTCGATGACGGCTGGCGGGTGATCGAGCAGCTCCAGCACTATCGGATGAGCCATCCCGAGGTGCTTTCGGAGCCGCCGTACTGGAGCGGCATGATCGCCCGGCGCCATCACGCGCCCTCGGTGGTGGCGGCCATGGGGCGGTGGCAGGCGCATGTTCTGCGCTACAGCCGACGCGACCAGCTGTCGCTGAACCTGGCCGCCCAGCAGGCCGGGCTCGCGGTGCGGCGAATCAGCCTCGACAATCACGCCTCGGCGTTTCACCGCTGGCCGGTGACCTCCGGGCGCGACCGGGCGACCTTTCCGTTCGCGCCCTTCTCGACGCTGGTGCCGCCGGAGATGCAGGCCCGCGAGCGGGCACGCCGCCGGGCCGAGCAGGACGAGGCGGCCGCTGTAGTCAAAGCGGGCGAGACACCGGGCGCTGCCGGCACGGCCCCGCCGGATGGCGCCGGCGCCGCCGAACGCGCGCCCTCGCTGCTGGATCGCCTGCGTGCGGGTTGGAGAAGCGGTTTGCGCGACAAATAGGAGCGCCCCGCCGCGAGGCAGGGGAAGGCAGTCTGCGCAAAGGATGAATGCGACCCCGCGACGGGGCAGGGGAGAGCGTCTTTGAACGTCGCCCCTCCGCGGCCGGAGCCGCGAAGGGGCGCAGCGTTCAGATCATGGCGGGCAGGACGCGGTCCGGCGGACGGTGGCCGTCCATGAAGGTCTTGATGTTGACGATGACCTTCTCGCCCATGTCGACGCGGCCCTCGAGGGTCGCCGAGCCGAGATGCGGCAGCAGTACCACCTTGCCCTGCTTGGCGAGGCGGACCAGCTTCGGGTTCACCGCCGGCTCCTGCTCGAACACGTCGAGGCCGGCACCGGCGATCTCGCCGGCTTCGATGAGGCGGGTCAGCGCGTTCTCGTCGATCACCTCGCCGCGCGCGGTGTTCACCACGTACGATTCGGGCTTCAGCAGCTTGAGCCGGCGGGCGGAGAGCAGGTGGTAGGTGGCTGGGGTGTGCGGGCAGTTCACCGAGATGATGTCCATCCGCGCCAGCATCTGGTCGAGGCTGTCCCAGTAGGTGGCGTCGAGCATCTCCTCCACCGCCGTGGGGAGGCGATGGCGGTTGTGGTAGTGGATCTGCAGGCCGAAGGCCTTGGCGCGGCGCGCCACGGCCTGGCCGATGCGGCCCATGCCGATGATGCCGAGGCGCTTGCCCCAGATTCGCCGGCCGAGCATCCAGGTGGGCGACCAGCCACCCCACTCCTCCTTCTCGGAGATCATCACCTGGGCGCCCTCGGGCAGCCGACGGGGCACCGAGAGAATCAGCGCCATGGTCATGTCGGCGGTGTCCTCGGTGAGGACGCCGGGGGTGTTGGTGACGGTGATGCCGCGGTTCAGCGCGCTCGTCACGTCGATATGGTCGACGCCGTTGGAGAACGAGGCAATCAGCCTCAGATTCTCTCCGGCCTGGGAGAGCACGGCGCTGTCGATGCGATCGGTCAGCGTCGGCACCAAAACGTCGGCTTCCTTCACGGCCTCCACCAGGGCAGCCTGGTCCATGGGCGTGTCGGTGATGTTGAGGCGGGTGTCGAACAGCTCGCACATGCGCGTCTCGACCGAATCGGGGAGCTTGCGCGTGACGACCACCAGCGGCTTGCGGCGCACCATAGGCAGTTCCTGTTCCCTTTTCTTAATCAGGTTCCGTCTATCAGACAGAGAGGGAAACACAAGGCGCCGTTCCCCTGTTGCGACTTGACCATCCGGGGGGCGCAGCGCCATCCCTCCCGCAGCGGGCACGACGCGCCAGAGACCGGAAGAGGACGAGGGACCATGCCGCAGGCGAAATTGGCGAACGCGAACAAGCCCGTCGTGGGCGCGGCGGCGATCCGCGCCGGGGGCGTGCGCGGGCGGTCCGCCGGGCGCCGGGCGCGGTCCGGCCTCGCGGCAATCCTCGCCGGGGCCGTGCTTGGGCTGGCGGCGGCCGCGCCGGCCGGCGCGGCGGATGGCACCTCCGGCCTGCCGGTGCCGCGCTTCGTCTCGCTGAAGGCCGACAAGGTGAACGTGCGCAACGGCCCCAACCGCGAGCACGACGTCGCCTGGGTGTTCAACCGCTCCGGCCTGCCGGTGGAGGTGACCGCCGAGTTCGAGACCTGGCGCCGGATCCGCGATGCCGACGGGGCGGAGGGCTGGGTCTATCACTCGATGCTGTCGCTGCGCCGCACCGCTTTGGTGGCGCCCTGGATGAAGGGCGAGACGGTGGTGATGCGCGACGCCCCCAACGGCGACGCCAAGGTCTCCGCCCGCCTGGAGCCCGGCGTGCTCGGGGTGGTGAAGACCTGCGACGGCAAGTTCTGCCGGCTCTCCGGCGAGGGCTTCGACGGCTATGTGCAGCAGTCGCAGCTGTTCGGCGTCTATCCCGACGAGAAGGTGGACTAGGGCGCTCGACTTATACCATCGGCTCCGGTCTTCGACCGGCCCTGAGTGGGTCTGCTCAGGCGCCGCGCGGACTTCACCAAAGGCCCGTGAATCCTGCGCACCGGCCTTTGTTATCAGAGCAGGCGGTGGCCGGTGAGGGCGTGGCAGAAGCCATCCAGCATCTCGGCTTCCCGCCCGTGCAGGGCGCCGTCGGCCGAGACCACCTTGAGCCCGGCGCGCAGCAAGGTGGCGATGGTTTCCGGATCGCTCTGGAACAGGGCCTCCAGATCGGCCTCGATGGTCTCGGCGGTGGGCCGCAGCCGGCTCAGCCAGGCGGCGAGGCGCTCGCTCTCGGCGCCGGTGAGGTCGATGCCCTTCGCGGCGCAGGCGGCCTCGCAATAGAGCCGCATCTCGTCCACCTCGGCAGCGCGAATCAGGTGGTCCGCCCGGGCCAGCGCCGCCAGCAGGCCGATGCCGGAGCGCCGCGCCACCTCGCGGATGCGGTCCCAGCGCGCATCCTCCTCGCGCATGGCGCCGAGCCGGGCCTCCTTCGGCCAGAGGAAGCCGAAGGTCTCGAAGAAGAAGCGCGCCAGCGGCTCGCGCCGGGTGCCGTCGAAGTCGGTCACGGCGGTGATGCGGTCCACCCGGAAGGCCCTCGCGGCCTGGCGCTCATGGCAGCGGGCGACCAGGATCGGCACCCCCTCGGGGTTGCGCTCCACCGCCCAGACCGAGATCCGGCGGTGGCTCGGATGGCCGGCATGGTCCACATAGTCGATGGCGAAGGACTGGCCGTCCGCCCGGTCGTGCTCGGCCGGGTGGGGCGAGGGCAGGGTATCGTGGGGGTCGTCGACCGGCACGCTGATCCGGCCGGCAAGCGCGTAGCTCGGCGTGCCGAAGGCCTCGGCGCAACCGATGAAGAAGGTTCTCAGCGAAGTGATGGCGTTCATCGGTCGGGTCCCCGCGGGGTGGGGTGCCGGGGCGGCGGCATCGTGCCTTCTTGATAGGCCAGCCGGCGCGGCCGATCCAGACGCCGCGGCGCGCCGGACGGATCGCGCCCGGACGGGGAAGCCGATAGGCTGTCGCGGCCATCGCGCGGGAACGGCGCAGCACGGGGGGACGGCCATGAGCCGCAGCGAGACAGGCCGCAGCGAGACAGGACGCGGGGAAATCGAGGCTGGCGGGCCGGCTCCCGGCCGGCGGGGGCCTGACGGCCTGCGGGATGGCGGGCGAAGCGGCGCCCGACGCGGCCCATCGGCAGGCTTGCAGAGTCGCCTGCAGGCTGGCGCATGAGCGCCGCCCCGCCCCGCATCTTCGATCGCGCCCTGCTGCGGGCGCGGCTCGCCCGCGCTGCCCGCCTCGGCGCCGAGACTTTTCTGCTCGATCGCGCCGCCGAGGATCTCGCCGACCGTCTCGGCGCGGTGAACCGGCGGTTTGAGAACGCGCTCAAACTCCGCAAACCGGGCCCGGCCGTCGCCGCGGCGCTGGCCGGGCATCCGGGCGTCGGCCGGCTGTTTGCCGCGGCGCCGCTGGCAGCGGCCCTGGCCGGGCGAGCCGGCGTGGTGGCGGACGAGGAGGCGCTGCCGTTCGCCGAGGGGAGCCTCGATCTCGTGGTCTCCGCCCTGTCGCTGCAGCAGGTGAACGACCTGCCGGGGGTGCTCGCCCAGGTCCGCCGGGCGCTCCGGCCGGACGGCCTGTTCCTCGGCGTGCTCCTGGGCGGGGGCAGCCTCGGCGAGCTGCGGCAGGCCTTCGCCGCGGCCGAGACCGAGATGACCGGCGGCCTCTCGCCCCGCGTCGCCCCCTTCGCCGATGTCCGCGACCTCGGCGCGCTGCTGCAGCGCACCGGCTTCGCCCTTCCGGTCACCGACGTGGACCGGGTGGTGGTGCGCTACGGCTCGCCCTTCACCCTGCTGCAGGACCTGCGCCGCATGGGGGCGACCAACGCCTTGGCGGAGCGCCACCGCCGCCCGCTCGGCCGGGTGATGCTGATGCGGGCGCTGGAGATCTATGCCGAGCGCTTCGCCGATCCCGACGGCAAGGTGCGGGCGACCTTCGACCTGGTCTGGCTCTCCGGCTGGGTGCCCCACGAAAGTCAGCAGAAGCCGCTCGCCCCCGGATCGGCGAAGATGCGCCTGGCCGACGCCCTGCGCCCCAAGGGCACGGATTGAAGCCGAAGCCATGCGATTTGCGCATGGCTGGGCCGAGAGGCTTGCATGCTCCGGCGGCCTCCGCCCTTGTGGGGCAACCCGCCGCGCCGCACATAGGGCAGGATCAAAAAAGGGGAGACGCCCGTGACGGAGACGCTTTTGGACGCCAAGGCCGCCATCGTCGGATGGGCGCACTCGCCCTTCGGCAAGCTCGAGGATGCCGACACCGAGGCGCTGATGGCGCGGGTGGCCGGCGAGGCCATCGCCCATGCCGGGCTCGGCGCCGAGCAGGTGGAGTCGATCCATGTGGGCGTGTTCAACGCCGGCTTCCAGAAGCAGGATTTCCACGGCGCCCTGCCGGCGCTGTCGCTGCCCGAGCTCGCCCACGTGCCGGCGGTGCGGGTGGAGAATGCCTGCGCCACCGGCTCGGCCGCCATCCATTCGGCGCTGAACCATATCGAGAGCGGGCGCGGCCGCATCGCCCTGGTGATCGGGGCGGAGAAGATGACCGCCAAGCCCACCGCCGAGGTCGGCGACATCCTGCTGAACGCCTCCTACCGCAAGGAGGAGGCGGACATCGACGGCGGCTTCGCCGGGGTGTTCGGCCGCATCGCCCAGACCTATTTCCAGCGCTACGGCGACCGCTCCGAGGAGCTGGCCCGCATCGCTGCCAAGAATCACCGCAACGGGGTCGGCAATCCCTACGCCCAGATGCGCAAGGACTTCGGCTTCGAGTTCTGCAACACCATCTCCGAGAAGAACCCCTATGTGGCGCCGCCGCTGCGCCGCACCGACTGCTCGCTGGTCTCGGACGGCGCCGCCGCCTTGGTGATCGCCTCGGCCGACATCGCCGCCAGCCTGCCGCGGGCGGTGGCCTTCCGCGCCCGCACCCAGGTCAACGACATCATGCCGCTGTCGCGCCGCGATCCCATCGCCTTCGAGGGCGCCCGCCGCGCCTGGGCGGCGGCGCTGGCGGAAGCGGGGCTCAGCCTCGACGACCTGTCGCTGGTGGAGACCCACGACTGCTTCACCGTGGCCGAGCTGATCGAGTACGAAGCCATGGGCCTCGCCAAGCCCGGCGAGGCCTACAAGGTGGTGCGCGAGGGCATCGCCGAGAAGACCGGCCGCCTGCCGGTGAACCCCTCGGGCGGGCTGAAGTCCAAGGGCCATCCCATCGGCGCCACCGGCGTCTCTATGCACGTCCTCTCGGCCATGCAGCTCATGGGCGAGGCCGGCGACATGCAGATTCCGGGGGCGAAGCTCGCCGGGGTGTTCAACATGGGCGGCTCGGCGGTGGCCAACTACGTCTCCATCCTCGAACGGGTGCGGTGAGCCGCCGCCACACCGTGGCCTGCGACTAATTCGCGCAAGCGCGCCGTTCTGCGCTAGCATGGGCTCCCGAGCCAGTCCGGAGGGGCCCATGGGTGAGGATCTCAAGGTCGCCATCGCCTGCCAGGGCGGCGGCAGCCATGCGGCGTTCGCCGCGGGCGTGCTGATGGAGCTGCTCTCGGCCCCGGCGCAACCGTTCACGCTGAAGGCCATCAGCGGTACCTCGGGCGGGGCGATCTGCGCCGCCCTGGCCTGGACCGGGCTCCTGGCCGGCGGCCCCGAGCAGGCGGTCTGGCGCCTCGCCTCGTTCTGGGAGCGGCTGAAGGCGAAGGATCCGGCCAGCTTCCTCATCAATGCGGTGAGCATCGGCACCGCCCGCCTGCCCTGGACCCTGGAGGTGAGCCCCTATCTGGTGCCTGCCCCGGCCGAGGACGTGATGCGGGTCTGGCTCGCCGACGAGCTGCAGCTCGACAAACTGCGCGCCCCGACCGCGGACGATCCCGGCCTGCTGATCGGCACCACCGAAGTGCTCTCGGGCCGGCGCGCGGTCATCACCGGGCCGAAGCTGTCCTACGACGCGCTGATCGCCTCCGCGGCGGTGCCCTTCCTCTACAAGGCGATCGAAGTGGAGGGCCGCTGGATGTGGGACGGCCTGTTCTGCGTCAACCCGCCGGTGAACGAGATGCTGGACTACGACATCGACGAACTGTGGGTGGTGCAGATCAACCCGCAGGCCACCGAATCGGTGCCCCGCTCCACCACCGACATCGTCGATCGCCGCAACGAGCTCTCCGGCAACCTCGCGCTCGCTCAGGAGTTGCATTTTGCCCATGTCATCAACCAGCTGATCGACGCCAACGGTACCCTGCGCAAGCCGGGGAAGCCGGGCGCGCCGCCGCGCGACTACCGCAAGGTGACCATCAGGGTGCTGGATGCGGGCCTCGTCTCCACCAAGGGCACGTCGTTCGATTATGCCTCCAAGCTGGACCGCAACCCGGCCTTCATCGCCGACCTGATCGACCGCGGCCAGAAGGCGGCCGGCGGCTTCTTCCAGCCGCGCACCCTGTGGCCGCCGGCGGAGGGCCTGGAGGCGGTGGGCCCGCCCGCCCTGACGGCGGCGACCCTTCGCCTCGACTGATCTGACGGGGCCGGCCGTCCGCGCCGCCGCGCCGCGAATCGGTTGATCGCAGGGCGGGGGCGGATTGAGCCCTATCCTTCATATAACTCTCCCGTCTGCGGGGCGCGGTGGCGCGCGAATCGCGCGCTCGCCCGACCTCTGCCCCCTGCGGAAGGACTTTCCCCTCCCGGAGGGGTATCCGGCGCCGGCGACCACAGACCCGGCATGATGTGCCCCCAAGCCAGCCGTCGGCGGGCGGGCCGACGATTTTTCGCCACGGGGGCGTGCTGGTATGATGGACTTCGCCGTCAGCCCGGTTAGCGTATGGGGTGGCGGTCCAGACGGTGGAGCAGTCCGTTCCGCCGGATCGGATTCAGGGAGAGGTCGCGTGCCCCCGTTGGTCATCGTCGCGCTGGGCGCGCTCGGCGTCGCCGCGCTCGCCAAGGTGGTCGTGTCCGAGAGCCGGCGCATCAACGATGCGCTGGACCGGCATCGCAATGCCGGCTCCCCCGCCTCCGGGCCCGAGCCGATCCAACTGGAGCGCGATCCGGTCACCGGCGAGTTCCGGCCGCGCGGGCATTAGGGGATTTTCTGGCCAACCGAAGGCCGGCGCTGCCCGTCGCCGGGCGAATCACCGGCCATCCAGTTCGCACCCATCCGGCTCCAGGGCGAAACGCCGCAACCCGCGTCGGCGATGCTGCGCTGCGAAAGGGCTGGCGGGACGCGGCCCGCGCCGGCACCTCACCTTACGGCGAATTCACTTAAGCGACGGTAGGCGGCGGCTATAGCTTCCGCAGGCCCATGTGGGGCGCCGAGCGTTTCAGGTCATGTCGCAGATGCCGTCTTCTTCCCCGGTCCGATCGCGCCGACGGCGCGGCTGGCTGTTCGCCGTCGCCGCATTGGCGGTAGCGGGCGGCGCCGCCTATTTCTATTTCTCCCCGGCGGTGGGTTCGGGCGGCGGCCCGGGAGGCAGCCTGCCCACGGCTCTGGTGGTGCGCGGCGACATCGAGCAGACGGTCACCGCGCTCGCGACCCTCAAGCCCAAGACCTATGTGGATGTCGGCACCCAGGTCTCCGGCCTGCTGCGCAAGATCACCGTCAATATCGGCGACGAGGTGAAGCAGGGCGACCTGCTCGCCCAGATCGACCCCACCGTCTACCAGACCCGGGTGCTGGGCGATCAGGCCCAGCTCGACAACCTCAGGGCCCAGCTCGCCCAGCAGGAGGCCCAGCTCGACCTCGACCGGGTGCGCGACGAGCGGGCCAAGCGGCTGCTGTCCTCCAAGGCCGGCAGCCAGGATGCGGCCGATGCGGCGGCGGCGGCGGTGCGCATCGACCTCGCCAAGATCGACGCCCTCAAGGCGCAGATCAAGCAGACCGACGCCACCCTCCAGGGCGACCTCGCCAATCTCGGCTACACCAAGATCTACGCCCCCATGTCCGGCACCGTGGTCTCCATCGACGCCCGCGAGGGCCAGACCCTGAACGCCAACATGACCGCCCCCAACCTGATGCGGGTGGCCGACCTCGACACCATGCAGGTCTGGGCCCAGGTGGCGGAGGCCGACATCCCCAAGATCAAGGTCGGGACCGAGATCTACTTCACCACCCTCGGCATGCCGGACCGGCGCTTCACCGCCAAGGTTGTGCAGGTGCTGCCGACGCCGGAGACGGTGAACGACGTGGTGCTCTACTCGGTGCTGGTGGACGTGCCCAATCCCGAGCGCCTGCTCATGACCTCCATGAGCGCGCAGGTCTTCTTCAAGCTGGGCAGCGCCCGCGACGTGCTGCTGGTGCCCACCGCGGCCATCCAGCCGGTGCCCCGGCGCGGGCGGGGCGACGGCGCGGGGCAGGGGGCAAGCACCGGCGCCGGCCAGGGGCCGGTCAGCGGTTCCGCGCGCGACGGCGAGGGCGGCCGCGGCGATTCCCGCAACGAGGCCATGGTGCGGGTGATGGTGAACGGCGTCGCCGAGGAGCGGCGGGGGGGCGCCCGCGGCTCCGGGCGCGCAGGCGGCGCGAGGGGCCCCGGGCCGGGGGACCGGGCGGGCGGGGGGGGAGCGGCGCCGCGGCCG
>CALMSN010000062.1 GCA_937872325.1 uncultured Xanthobacter sp.
CTCCCGCCGCGGGGCGGGGGGGGGGGGGGGGGGGGGAACCCCCCCCGTGCCGCCGCGCTGGTGGGGGGGGTGCGGGTGGCCCGCCACACCGGGCAGGGCGAGGTCAGCGAGGTGATGCACCGTTCCGGCGCCTTCGCCGCGGTGCCGCCGGAGGCGCTTGCCGGGATGTGCCTGTTCGAGCGCGTGCTGGTGGCTGATCGCCCGGCCTTTCTGGCCGCGGTGCGGACCGCCGCCTATGGCAGCGCGCCGGTGACCTGCGAGTTGCGCATGCGCTGCGAGGCGGCCGATGCCGGCGCCCCGGATTTCCTGCCCCTGGAGGCGCGCTGCGTGCCGGTGGGGGAGGCGGTGGAGGTCACCTTCCGCCCGGCGGGCGACGTCCGCCTGAAGGCCGAGGCCAAGGCGCGCGTCGAGGCCGAGCAGGCGAGCGCGGCCAAGAGCCGCTTCCTCGCCGCCATGAGCCACGAGCTGCGCACCCCGCTCAACGCCATCCTCGGCTTCTCCGAGCTCCTGGCCACCGATGCCGGTGCCGCCCTGCCGGCCGAGCGCAAGGAGGGCTACGCCCGGATCATCCACGAGAGCGGCCAGCACCTGCTGGGCCTCGTCAACGACATTCTCGACCTGTCCCGGGTCGAGGCCGGCGCCTACACGCTGGAGCGCGAGAGCGTGGCGGTGGGCGACCTGGTCTCGGAATGCGCCGAGATGGTCGCCCTGGAGGCGACGCGGGCGGGGGTGCGGGTGCGCCTGTCCATGGTGCCGCGGCTGCCGCCCATCGAGGCCGACCGGCGGGCGCTGAAGCAGATCGTGCTCAATCTCGTCTCCAACGCCGTCAAGTTCACCCCCCGGGGCGGGCGGGTGCAGGTGGCAGTGCGGGCCGGCTCGGAGGCGGTGCTGATCCGGGTCCGCGACACCGGACCGGGCATGCATGCCGACGACGTCGCCCGGCTCGGCGAGCCCTTCTTCCAGGCCGGCGACTGCACCCAGCGGGCCCGCGGCTCGGGCCTCGGCCTGGCGGTGGTGAAGGGGCTGGTGCAGCTTCACGGCGGCAGCTTCGCCGTGGAGAGCGCGCCGGGCCACGGCACCAGCGTCAGCATCCGCCTGCCCCTGGTGGCACCCGCGCAGGCGGAAGGGGAGGCCTCGCCCACCGGGAGCACCGTCGCCTCCTTCCCCTTACGTCCGGCCGAGGGACGCCTGATCCGCCGGGCCGAGGTGGGCTGATCCCATGACATCCACCGCATCGGGCCGAAACTTTTCTGCAAGGACGCCGACATGACCCGCACCAACGGCATCAGCCTCAGTGACCTGCCCCCGCCCGAACGGGTGGTGGAGGTGCTGCGGGGAGGCAACGTGCTCACCCCGGTACCGGAGGCCGAGGAGGTCGACCGCGGCGCCCTGTGGCGGCGGCGCCTGCGCGACGGCACGGCGTCGCTGGTCGCCGCCTCGGCCGCCGCCTGGGTGGCGGTGAACGCGCTGGTGATGCAGCCGCCGCCCCCGTCCGGCGCGCCGCTGCCGGAGCGTCGGCCCAGCGGCATCAGCGCCGGGGTGGAGAAGGTGCGTCCGGTCCGGCTCACCCCGCCGGCGGCCGAGCCGCGCCCGACGCCCACGGGCGGGGCCACCAACGGCGCGCTCGGCTATCTCTCCATCAAGACTTCGGTGACCGGGATGCCGGTGCCGATGGTGCCGGCGGCCCCGGTGGCCGGCAACCTGCGCGCCGATGCCCGCGTGGCCGACGGCCCGCGCGCTCCGCTGATGGCCAAGGGCGATGCCGCCGAGGTCACCGGCACGGTCCGCCCGCCGGCCGACGTGCCGGCGTCGCCGCGCATCCTGGGGGTGCAGAAGTCGCTCTCGCGGCTGGGCTACGGCCCGCTGAAGCCGGACGGCCTGACCGGTGCCGGCACCCGCGCCGCGATCCAGCGCTTCCAGCGCGACCGGGGCCTCACCGCCGACGGCGAGGTGTCGGACCGGCTGGTCCGCGAGCTCGCCGCGGTGAGCGGCGGCACGGTGCAGTGAATGCGGCTGAAGAGCGCCATCTTCGTCTCCGCCCTCATCCGCCGCGCCCAGGTGGAGGGGGCCAACGCTATGCTGCTGCGCCGCGGCGCGGAGGAGGCCGGGGCCATCTTCGTGAAGGTGATCGCCGCCGACGGCTCCGCCGCCCTCTACGGCCCGGCGCCGCAGAGCGCGTTCGAGGAGGCCTATCCGGTGGATCGCCGGTTCTCGGTGGTGGTGCCGCCGGGCCGCCCTGAGGCCGAGGCCGCCGCGCGGATCGCCAAGGAGGTGCGGTTCGATCCCGATCTTTTCCTGGTCGAGATCACCGACCGCGAGGGCCGGCATTTCCTCGATCTTGAGCCGGCCTGAGCCGGGTTTGCCCGGCATGCGCCGCCGATCGTGGTTAATCGCTCGTTAAGGTTACCGAAACCATAACCAGGGAGCAGGCGTTATCCGCATACGCAACGTCCAGACGATGAGGTCAGGGCATGAGTACCGTCATTGCTTTCCCGCCGCGCGGGCCGGACGGCCGGCTCACGGCACATGGAAGACGCAACCGCCGCGCTCCGGCGCCGGATTGCGAGGCCCAGATCGTGATCCTGCCGGTGGTGCGGATCGAGCGGCATGAAACCTCGCCGCCGGGATATCCCGATCTCGATCCCGGCCGCCGCGGCACCACCGGCACCTCGCGCCACTAGGTGCGCCGTAACCGACGCGCTGCCAGGGTTGTCTCTGCTGTGTCGGCGTAAGTGTGCCGTTGTCCCGCGCTCAAGGGGTGCCGGACGGGCGATATCAGGCCGAAGCCTTCACCCTGGTCGAATCCGAACCAGCGGCGGCATCAGGCTCGGCATATGCCGCAAAGCCGGCAGGCGCCCGCTTCCGGACCGCCGGAGCGCAAATCTTTCCTCGATCCCCGATCACCGCGACGGCGCGCAGGAGGCGGCTTCGAGCTGCCGCCGGATCATCTCGCGCATGCCGCGCTCGCGCACGAAGGCGCGCACCGCCACCACCCCATCCGGGCTCGGCGATTCGATCACCAGCCGGTCGGCGGCGGTGATTTCCTCGTCCTCCGGCAAGGCGGCTTTCTGGCTCGCGGTCATCAGCTCCAGCTCGATCCCCTTGCCCGCCGCCTGGTCGCTCAGCGCATAGAAGGGGAGGCCCGCCGCGGTGTAGAACGACACCGAGGTATAGTCCGCCGTGGCCGGCACCCGCACCTTGAGCGGGTGCTCGCCGAGGTCGAACACGCAGACCGCTGAGATGAAGGCCGGGTCCATCATCGGCAGCACCTGCACGTCCGGTGCGGGGTCGGGCAGCATCACCATCATGTTGGCATCGGCCAGCTCGCCCAGCCGGTCATAGGCGGTGCGCTCGGCCAGGGCCGGCATGGCGAGGATCGACACGATGTGCGCGATCGCCGCCAGCACCGCGATGAAGGCCGCCGACAGCAGCACTCCGGCCGAGATGCCGCTGACCGACCAGTGGACCGGCGAGAGCCGGCGCCGGTTCTCGCCCTCGTCCGGCGGCGGCCGTCGCAGCCGATGCCGCAGCCGGCCGAGGAGCGTCCGCAAGCGCCGGGCGAGCCCGCCTTTCGGGGTGTCCAGCCGGCCGTGGGCGGTGTCGAGGCCGGTCATTGACATTGCTCCCGCACGATCCGCGGCAGGGTGGAGGCGTCGCCGGCGCCGGAGGTGAAGGAGAAGGGCGCATCGTAGAGACGCAGCGCCAAAGTCAGGCGCGGCCGGGCGCCGGTCGGAATCCAGTTGCCGGGCCGGGCGCGGGCGGCGAGGCGCACGTCCACCGCGCCGTCGGCCGCGTAGACCGCCTCGGCGCTGGTGAGGCCGAAGCGTTCGGCATCGTTGGGGATGACGCGGCCGTCGGCGTCGAGCAGGGTCAGCGTCCACAGCCGGGCCTGGGGCATCACCCCGGCGATGCGGGTCTCGCAGCGGCCGTCGAGGGGATGGCCGGCATCGTCGGTGGTGGCCAGGAAGAGGAGCCCGTCCGCCAGCTCCAGCGGCAGCTCGCCGGACCGGGCGACGGCGGCGCGGGCATAGGGATCGGCCTTCGCGGTGCCGGAGCGGGGCCAGCCTACCCAGGCGCCCGACTGCACCCGGTCCAGCCCGCGCGAGCTGGACACCGCAACCCAGGTCACGCCGAGCCCCAGCAGGGTGGCGAGGAACAGGGTGAAGACGAGCGGAAGCAGGCGCAAGGGACCGTCCGGGACCGTTGTGCGGCGAAATCCATCAAGGTTCGCCGACGACTGTGCCTAGTTAAGCGCGGTGGCCGACCGAGGCAAGTTGCCTCGCCGGGATGGCAGGAGGGTGCGGCGGCGCGAACGGGGCTGCGGTGGATCGGTCTCGCCCGAAGGCCGGAGACCTGATGCCGCCGCCGCGCTGTCCAGACGACGCGCGGCCATCGGGATGAGGGCGCCTGCGTGGCCGGATCCGTGGCGGAATGATTCACCCGCCTGCGATCCAACGCCTCCGGCCCGTCCGTTACGGCCGGCAGGCGGCTTCCAGCTCCGCCCGGAGCCGGTCGGGCAGGCGCAGGGCGCGACGGGCGGTGAGGTCGAACAGCACCAGCACCGTGTCCCCGCTGCCGGCGCACTTGCCGTCCTGGAACACCGCCTGCTCGAGGGTGATAGAGGCACCGCCCACCGCGCGGATCCGGGTGCCGATCGCCACTTCGCCGGGCCAGTGGATCTCCGCCCGGTAGTCGAACGTGAGGTGCACCAGGGCATAGCCGGTGCCGTCCGGCGCTTTGAAGGCGTCGGTGCCCAGCAGCAGCATGGCCCGGCCGGTCTCCAGGAAGGTGGAGAAGACGGCATTGTTGACGTGGCCGAGGCTGTCGGTGTCGCCGAAGCGGACGGTGTCGCGGGCGAGGAAGGGAAAGTCCTCCAGCGCCGGCGCGGGGCCCTTGGCCGGCTTGCTCACGCCCCGTCTCCCTTCAGCGCCCGCCAGCCGATGTCGGTGCGGTAGAACCCGCCCGGCCAGTCGATGCGGGCGATGGCGCCATAGGCGCGGTCGCGGGCGGCGGCGAGGTCGTCGCCGGTGGCGGTCACGTTGAGCACGCGGCCGCCATTGGCCACCAGCCGATCGCCGATGCGCCGGGTGCCGGCCTGGAACACCAGCACCTCGGGATCCCCGTCCGCGGCGGCGGCCAGGTTGCCGATCTCGGTGCCGGTGGGATAGGCGTCGGGATAGCCGCGGGCGGCATAGACCACGGTGATGGCGCTGCGGGGCGACCAGTCCACCTTCACCTGCGCCAGCCGGCCGGTGGCGGTGGCGTGGAGAATCTCCAGGAGGTCGCCGGCGAGGCGCGGCATCAGCACCTGGCATTCCGGATCGCCGAAGCGGCAATTGTATTCCACCAGCTTGGGGCCGGTGGCGGTCAGCATCAGCCCGGCATAGAGCACCCCGCGATAGGGCGTGCCGGCGGCCACCATGGCGCGGGCGGTGGGGATGACGATCTCGTCGAGGGCCCGCCGCTCCAGCTCCGGCGTCAGCACCGGGGCCGGGGAATAGGCGCCCATGCCGCCGGTATTGGGGCCGAGGTCGCCGTCGAAGGCGCGCTTGTGGTCCTGGGCGCTGCCGAAGGGCACCACGGTCTCGCCGTCCACCAGCGCGAAGAGGCTGGCTTCCTCGCCTTCCATGAACTCCTCGATCAGCACTTCCGTGCCGCCGCCGGCGAACACCTGGCTTGCGGCCTCCTCCGCCTCCTCGACGGTCTGGGCCACCACCACGCCCTTGCCGGCCATCAGGCCGTCCGCCTTCACCACCACCGGTGCGCCTTGCTCGCGGATGAAGGCGCGGGCCTCATCCATGGAGGTGCAGCGGGCATAGGCGGCGGTGGGAATGCCGTTGGCCGCGCACAGGTCCTTGGTGAAGAGCTTGGAGCCTTCGAGCCGGGCGGCGGCGGCGGTGGGCCCGAACGCCGGGATGCCGACCGCGGCGAGCCGGTCCACGAGGCCGGCCACCAGCGGCGCCTCCGGCCCCACCACCACGAGGTCGATGCGGTTCTGCTGGCACCAGGCGACGATGCCGCCATGGGCCGAGAGCGGGATGCCCTCCACCAGCTGGGCATGCTCGGCGATGCCGGGACTGCCCGGCGACGCATAGAAGGCGGAGAGGGACCTGCTCTGCGCCAGCTTCCAGGCGAGGGCGTGCTCGCGGCCGCCGGAACCAAGCAGCAAAACCTTCATTCGTGGCGCCCCCGAGGCTTTGAAGATCGAATGGAAACCGCCGCGCGGCCCGAGGGCGCGCAACCGCAGGGCGCTTGTGCCTGCCGGCGCGCCATTCCCCTTGGCTATCGGCTCAGGCGCGCTCAAACAAGAGGCGTGGCTCTGCGCTCGCCGCATGGGCGATCCCAGGGCTATGCTCTTGCCGTCTTTCCGCGCTGGTATGATTCGATGCCCGACCCCGGCCCGCCGCCCGCCAATGCGCCCGAATGGAGCGTTTCCGAGCTGTCCGCCGCCCTGCGCCGGACGGTGGAGGACGCCTATGGCCTGGTGCGGGTGCGCGGCGAAATTTCCGGCTATCGCGGCCCCCACAGCTCAGGCCACGCTTATTTCAGCCTGAAGGATGCCGGTGCCCGGCTGGATGCGGTGGTGTGGAAGGGCAGCTTCGCCCGGCTGCGCCTGCGCCCGGAGGAAGGGCTGGAGGTGGTGGCCACCGGCCGGCTCACCACCTATCCCGGCAAGTCGGGTTACCAGATCATCGTCGAGCAGCTGGAGTTCGCCGGCGCCGGCGCCATCATGGCCATGCTGGAGGAGCGCAAGCGCCGGCTCGCCGCCGAGGGCCTGTTCGATCCCGCCCGCAAGGTGCCGATCCCGTTCCTGCCGCAGGTGATCGGCATCGTCACCTCCCCCACCGGGGCGGTGATCCGCGACATCCTGCACCGCCTGGCCGATCGCTTCCCCCGCCGGGTGCTGGTGTGGCCGGTGCGGGTGCAGGGCGATATCTGCGCCGCCGAGGGGGCCGCCGCCACCCGCGGCTTCACCGCCTTGCGGGCGGGGGCCGCCCTGCCGCCGCCGGACGTGATCGTGGTGGCCCGCGGCGGCGGCGCGCTGGAGGACCTCCTCGGCTTCTCCGAGGAGGCGGTGGTGCGGGCGGCGGCGGAGAGCGCCATCCCGCTGGTGTCGGCGGTGGGCCACGAGACCGACGTCACCCTCATCGATTTTGCCGCCGACCTGCGCGCGCCCACCCCCACCGCGGCGGCCGAGATGGTGGTGCCGGTGCGTTCGGAGCTGATCTCTGCGGTGGAGGGCCTGGGCGCGCGTCTCGCCGCGGCGCCGGTGCGCCTCGCGGAGCGCCGGCGGGCGGACCTGCGCGCGCTGTCGCGGCTGCTGCCGACGCCGGAGGCGCTGCTTGCCGTGCCGCGCCAGCGTCTCGATGCCGCAGCCGAGCGCTTGCCCCGGGCCCTGAAGGCCAACGCCGCCGCCCACCGGCTGCGGTTGATGGCGGCGCGGGCGCGGCTGTCGCCGGAGGCGCTGCGCCAGCGCGTCGGCCGGGCCGGGGAGCGCTGCGACGGCTTCGGCGCCCGGCTCGATGCCGCCTTCCGGCAGGATCTCGCCCGCAAGGCGGAGCGGGCGCGGGCCCCCCGGCCCTCGCCGGCGGTGTGTGAGCGGCGGCTCGCGGAGGTCCGCGCCGGGCCCCGCCGGGCGTCCGCGCGGCTGCTCCAGGCCTTCGCGGGAGGCGTCGCCCGCAACGGGGATCGCCTCGCCGTCGCGCGGGCCGGCATCCATCGCGCCGAGGCCGCCCTCGGCCGCCAGCGCCGCGACCGGGCGGCGGCGCTTGCACAGCTCGCCGCCCGCGGCCGGCTGGCGCTCTCGGCGGCGCTGCGCGGCCACGGCCGGCACCTGGGCAGCCTCGCCCAGCTCCTGGGGGCGCTTTCCTATCATGGGGTGCTGGCGCGCGGCTTCGCGCTGGTGCGGGACGAGGCCGGGACCCCGGTCCGCAGCGCCGCGGCCGTCGCCCCGGGGGCGCTGCTCGCCCTCACATTCGCCGATGGAACCCGCGCCGCGCGGGCCGAGACAGGCGACGCGCCGCTGCCGGAACCGGGACCAGCGCGGCCGCCGCGACCGGCAAAACCGCGCCCCGCGCCGCCGCGCCAGCCCACCCTGTTCGATCCGTGACCGCGGTGCCCTTTTCCGCAGCGCCATGTGGCTCTATTCTCGGCAAAGGATCAGAACCCAAGAGGAATGATGAACAGGTTCGAACGCTTTCCGGAACCCCATGGCGAGGCCGAGGTGCGCTACCTGGATGGGGAGTTCCGCATCCTGCGCCCCGGCGGCTTCGTGCGCTGCGCGGTCACCGGCGAGATCATCCCCCTCGACGAGCTGCGCTACTGGAGCGTGGACCTGCAGGAGGCCTATGCCACCCCTGAGGCCGTGCAGATCCGCATCAAGGAACGCGGCCGCCCCATCGGCTGACCCGCCGCCTGCCTTGCACGCGAGGCGGCGATGGGTGCGTGTCGTGGTGGTATTCCGGCGACCCGTCTTCGGGGCGGGGCGCGCTTTGGCGTGACATCACGCCCTTGCCAGGCTTGCCGGCGTCGGAGGCCGCATCGCCGGTTCAGCGCTCAGTTTCTTGGGGCGACGGCCTGGATCCGGCGAGGCATCGGGCGCTCGGCAAGGTGAGTTCGGCGTCGGATCGCAGTGGCGCGGGCGTTGGATGATGCCGGAGGGACCGGCGTCGAGAGCTTCCGGCTGAGGGCCAGGTTGCCGCCGCCACTGCTGCTCATGCCCGCGAGGCAGAGCAGGCGGTACCTGGCGTCTTGGGAGATGCCGAAGGTTTCCGGCTGAGGGCCGGCTGGAGGCACCGATCAGCGGTCGCCGCCCTGGCGGGACGTCCCGGCACTGAGCCGCTGCTTTCCTGTTCCAATCCCTTGGCCCGAGACATCCGTCGCTCGAGATCCTGTTGGCGATGAAGAAGCTGCGGAGGAGAGCAGCACCACAGGCGGGACGTCCGGCGGCTGTCACCGCTGCTGCCCGGGAGATCAAATGGTCGAGCGGCTAAGAGCGGCGCCGAAGGGCTCCGGCTGAGAGTTCGCCGGAGGGACGGATCAGCGTTCGCGTCACTGACGGGACGCCCGTCGATGAATCCCTGTTCCTTTCCGGATCCCTCGGCCCGGCGCATCCGTCCGCCGAGGCGATGCGGGTGAAGTCGAGGCTGCGGTGGTGAGGCCGTCAAAGGGCGCAGCCACCCCGCCGGCCGTACGCCCCACCGATGCTCACTCCGGCTGCCGATGCCGCGCCTCGGCCTGGCGGACGAGATCCTGAAGGCCATCAGCGGCGGTATCCAGCGTCACCGGCAGGGCCGCGATCGTCGACCGGACCTCGGCGAACGGTGCCGCGCCGAGGCGCACCAAGTCCTTCTCCGTGGTAATCAGATGGGCGCCGGCCGCCGCCGCCCCTCGGGCAAGGTCGGCGATTTCCGCGATCCGGTAGGGATGGTGATCGGCGAAGGCGGTCGTTGCGGCGACGTCGAGGCCGAGCGCCCGCAGCATGGCGAAGAATTTCTCCGGACGGCCGATGCCGGCGAAGGCATGGAGCGGCCGGCCGCGCAGGGCCGCCACCGCGGCCGGATCCGGAACCAGCGCGCCGCGCAGCACCGGAACGCCCGCTCCCGCCGTGGCCAGCCGGTCGCCGGCCGGGCCGTCGCCGACCACCAGCAGGGCATCGCACCGGGCGAGCTGCGGGGCGAGCGGCGCCCGCAGCGGGCCGGCGGGGAAGACCCGCCCGTTGCCGATGCCGAAGCCGCCATCCACCACCAGCACCGCGGCATCCTTGTGCAAGGTCGGGTTCTGGAAGCCGTCGTCCATCACGATGTGGCTGGCCCCGCGCGCGACCGCGAGGCGGGCGCCGGCGAGGCGGTCGCTGCCGGCGATCACGGTGGGCGCGACGCGGGCGAGCAGCAGCGCCTCGTCGCCGACATGCCCGGCATCGTGGGTCGCCGGATCCACCAGCAAGGGCGTGGTGGCGGTTCCGCCATGGCCGCGGAGCAGGGCGAAGGGGCGTCCGCCCGCCGCCGCGATATGGCGCAGCAGGGCGATGGCCACCGGCGTCTTGCCGGCCCCGCCCAGGGTCGGATTGCCGACGCAGATCACCGGAACCCCGGCCCGTCCTCCCGGCTGCGCCATCCGCGACAGCGTCACCGCCCCGTAGAGCGTGCCCAACGGGGCGAGCAGGCGGGCCCTGAGGCTGTCGGGATCGGCCCAGAAGGCGGGGGCGCGCATCATCGCAACGGCCTCAGCGGCCGTGCAGGCGGATCTGCACCAGATAGGGCTCGATGGCCGCCAGCGTGCGCTCCAGCGCCCCGCCGAGGGCGGCGACCGCCTTTCCGGCCGCGGCCGTGGTCTGCTCGCGGAAGGTCCGGTCCTTCAGCAGGCCGTAGGAGAAGCGGGCGAGGTCCACCGCATCGCTCACCTCCACCGCGCCGCGGGCCTCGCCGATGGCGTCGTAGGCGGTGGTGAAGTTCCACACGTGGGGGCCATGCAGCAGGGCGGCGCCGAGCTTGGCCGGCTCGATGGGGTTCTGCCCGCCATGCTCCACCAGCGAGCCGCCCATGAAGGTCACCGGCGCCAGCCGGTAGAACAGGCCCAGCTCGCCGATGGTGTCGGCCACGTAGATGGCGCAGTCGGGATCGGGCAGGGCGCCGGCGCTGCGCAGGGCGACGGGAAGCTCCGCCGTCTCGGCCAGCGCCGCCACAGCCGCGCCGCGCTCGGGATGGCGCGGGGCGATGATGGTGAGGAGCCCGGGGAGCCGCTCGGCCACCATCCGGTGGGCCTCCAGCACCTGCTCCTCCTCGCCGGGATGGGTGGAGGCGGCCAGCAGGACCGGGCGCCCGCGCACCGCCTCGGCCATCCGGGCGAAGGCCTGCGGATCGGCGCCGGGGGGCGGGACGTCGAATTTCAGGTTGCCGCAATTCATCACCCGGGCGGCGCCGAGGGTGCGGAAGCGGCCGGCATCGGCGGCGCTCTGGGCGAGGCACAAATCGATGCGCGACAGCAGCGCCCGCGCGCTCATGGGCAGCTTCGCCCAGCGCCGGGCGGAACGGGCGGAGAGGCGGCCGTTGACCAGCACCAGCGGCACGCTGCGCCGGCCGAGCTCGGCGAACAGGTTCGGCCACAGCTCCGATTCGGCCACCAGCACGAGATCGGGCGACCAGTGGTCGAGGAAGCGGCGGACGAAGCCGCGGGCATCCAGCGGCACGAACTGGTGGATGGCCCCGGCCGGCAGGCGCTCGGCGGCGATGCGGCTGGAGGTGAGCGTGCCGGAGGTGAGGAGCACCTTGAAGCCGCGTGCATCGAGCCGCTCGGCCAGCGGCAGCAGCGACATCACCTCGCCGACGCTGGCGCCGTGGATCCACACCAGCGGCCCGGCCGGCCGCGGGATGGAGGCGATGCCGCGCCGCTCGGCGAGGCGGGCCGGATCCTCCTTGCCCTTGCGCACCCGGTAGGCGAGCCAGGCCGGCGCCAGGAGGCCGGCGGCCGAGGCGGCGCCGCGATAGAGGTGGAGCGCCACCGGCAGCGAACGTCCCTTCATGGGCGCCCCGGAGCCTTCACCAGCGCCTCGGCCCGGGCGGTGGCGGCCTCGAGCCGCGCCTGCACCAGGACCCTCGCGGCTTCCAGCCCGGCATCGTCGGCGTCGCGGGGCACGAAGACCGGCTCGGCCACCACCGCCGCCCCCGGCCCGAAGGGCAGGTTGAGGCTGGCGCGGTCCCAGCTCTTCAGGGTGATGCGGTTGCGGGTGGCCATGGCGAGCGGGATGATAGGCCGTCCCGAATACCGTGCAATGGTAACGACGCCGAGACCGGCCCGGCGGGCGATCTTCGGCACGTCGGCGGTCATGGCGACGCTGATGCCCTCCTCGAGGGTGCGCAGCATCTCATAGGTGGCCGATACCGCGCCCTTGCGGTGGAAGTCCCGCTTCGAGGTGGCGCCGGAGCCGCGGATGGTGCCCACCCCCAGCCGCTCGGCGGCGATGGCGTTGATCTGCGCATCCGCATGGCGGGAGATCAGCACCTTGGCCTTGTGGTGCGGCTTCATGGCGAACGGCGTCAGGAAATGCTGGCCGTGCCAGAAGGTCACGATCACCGGCAGCGACGGATCGATGGTGTCGAAGATGTCCTCGGGCTCGATCACGAAGCGGGTGGTCTTCGCCACCAGCTTGAAATAGGCGGCGAAGGTGCTGCCCGCCGCCAACTGGAAGGCCCGGTTGGTCCTTATGCGCCGCCACATGTGCCCGGTCGTCCGTTGGTGGGGTTGCAGGGAATGGCGGCGGAGGGCGGGGCCGGCGGATCGGAGGGGATCGCGCCGGCGGTCCGCGCGGGACGCGGCATCACTCGCCCTGGGCCTTGCCGGTTTCCGGATCCAGCAGGCGGTGCAGGTGGACCACGAAATAACGCATCAGGGCGTTGTCGACGTTCTGCTGCGACTTGGCCTTCCACGCCGCCGACGCGCTGGCATAGTTCGGATAGATGCCGACGATGTCCAGCTTGGAGAGGTCCTTGAACTCGTTGCCGTCGAGGGCGACGAGTTCGCCGCCGAAGACGAGGTGGGGAAGCTGCTTGGAGGTCGTGGTCATGGGAAATCCGTGTCTCGAGATCAATCGTCAGGCTTGGGAATCGGAACGCAGCACGGCGAGGGCCTTGGCATGGAGCGCATGGCCCGCGCAAAGAAGGGGCGGGTGGCGCGGCGAGGGCGCGTTATAGCGCACCGGCGCGCCGGAGAAGCTGGTGAGCGCCCCGCCGGCCTCGCGCACGATGAGGTGGGCGGCAGCGAGGTCCCAGTCGTTGGCGGCGTCGCCGGATATCGCGATGTCGATCTCGCCGGTGGCCACCCGGGCGAGCCGCAGCGCCAGCGAGCGGCTGCGCGGCAGGCGCACCACGTCGGCGGCATGGGCGAGGCGGTCGACGCTGGGCGCCGGCCCGGGGGCGCTGGCCCCCGACAAAGCCTCGCGATCGGCGATGGCGAGGCCGAGCCCGTTCTGGGTCGCCCCGCCGCCGCTCCGGGCCAGGAACAATTCGGCGCTCACCGGGGCGAACAGGGCCGCCAGCACCGGTACGCCATCTTCCACCAGCGCGGCCGAAACCGCCCAGTCCGCGCTGCCGGCCATGAAGCCGCGGGTGCCGTCGATGGGGTCCACCACCCAGAGCCGGCGGGCATCGAGGCGGGCCGGGCTGTCGGCGGATTCCTCCGACAGCCAGCCGAAGCCGGGATCGATGGCCGAGAGGCGCTCGAACAGCAGCCGGTCGACCGCAAGGTCGGCCTCGGTGACGGGGGAGTTGTTGCCCTTGGTCCAGGACTTCACGCCGGCGCCGAACAACGAGAGCGCCAATGCGCCGGCCGCCTCCACCGCCTCGGCCAGCGGACCGGCGAGGCTCTCGAAGGCGATGCCGGCCGCGGCCGCCGCAGCGGCATCGCCGGCGCCGGGAAAGGGGGGCCGGATGCTCATGGAGGTGCCAAATAGGGGGCATCTCGTCCGGAGGCAAGGCGCAAGCTCTGCGTCACAGGCCTGCAGTGGCCTTTACGGCCGCCGGCACGGGTCGGTGTAAGACCCCGGCGGGCGTCGGCGGTCACAGCGGACCTGCCGTCCCGGCAGCAGGACGCACGGCGGGATGCCGTGCGAACCGCCCCCATGGATGGAAAAATCCGCGCGGGCTACGGCAAATAGAGCGGCAGCCCGTTGGCGACGAAGGCGTCGAGGGCAAGGCCGGCGAACAGGATCAGCCCGGCATCGCGATTCGACTTGAACACCACGAGGCAGCGGGCCGGATCGTCGATGTCGAGCTGGCCGACCTGCCACTTCAGGTGCAGGGCGAAGGCGGCGAGCCCCGCCATGGCGAAGATGCCCGCGGACACCGCCATGAAGGCGAGGCCGAACAGGATCACCACCACCGTGTAGCACAGCGCCACCACCATCCGGGTGGAGCGGCCGAACAGCAGGGCGGTGGAGCGCACCCCGACGATGGCGTCGTCCTCGCGATCCTGGTGGGCATAGATGGTATCGTAGGCGAAGACCCACACCACGCAGCCGGCGAACAGCAGCAGCGCCGGATCGGCGAGGGTCTGGAACACCGCCGCCCACCCCATCAGCGCGCCCCAGGAAAAGGCGATGCCCAGCACCAGCTGCGGCACCGAGGTGATGCGCTTCATCAGCGGGTAGACGGCCACCACGCCGAGAGAGGCGATGCCGGTCATCACCGCGAAGCGCGGCAGGCACAGCAGCACCGCAAGGCCGATCAGCGCCTGCAGCGCCAGGAAGGCGAAGGCGGCCGGCAGGCTCACCGCGCCGCTGGCGACGGGCCGGGCGCGGGTGCGGGCCACCTGCCGGTCGATCTTGCGGTCGAGAATGTCGTTCCAGGTGCAGCCGGCCCCGCGCATGGCGATGGCGCCGATGGTGAACAGCGCGAGCAGGGACGGATCGGGCCAGGGATCGCCGATGGCGACGGCGGCCAGCGCGGTGGACCACCAGCAGGGCAGAAGCAGCAGCCACCAGCCGATGGGCCGGTCGACCCGCGCCAGCCGCAGGAACGGCTTCAGCCAGGCCGGGGCGTGACGATCGACGAAGTTGTCCGCCGGGGCGTCGGCGATGGCATCGGCGCTCTTGGCGTCGGCAATGTCCGCGCCGGATCCTGTGCCGGGTCCTGCGGCGTCACGAAAGCTCAAATCGAGATCCTAGCGCTGGAGGGCGTTGCCGTTCAGGGTGTCGAACACACCCTTGCCGTTGCCCTGTCCGAGCGAGTAGCCGGTGGTGATGCCCAGGGCGCTGGAGTTGGACCCCTGCGGCGGCGGCTTGCCCGGGCCGCCCTGCGGCTGGCCGCCATTGGCGGCGATCTGGCAGATCTTGTCGCGGGTGCTGGCGGTGCCGCGGCTGGAGGCCTTGGCCTTGTCGGCGATCTCCGACGGGATCTGGCACCACTCCTTGTTGTCCTGGAGGAACTTCACCCACTTGGCTTCGGCGGCAGTGTAGGCGCGGAACAAGGTGCACAGCTCCTGCGGCTCGGCCTTGCGCTTGCCGGCGGCCTGCAGGGCCTTGCCCTTCTCTTCCAGCTCGCCGCGAATGGCGTTGGCGTCCGATCCGCAATCGGCGAGAGCCGGGCCGGCGACGGCGGCGCTGCCGATCAGGGCAACCGTCAGCAGGCGGAGCAGCTTGGTCCGCGTCGTGTTCGTCATGGAGCCGAGCCCCCTTTCGATCCCCAGCCGATTCCGCAACCGAGGCCTTGATGCTAGTCTGGCGTCATATACAGACCCGAAAGATGGGGCAATATCGCGGCAGGCTCCCGCTTTTGCCGCCGGCGCTTGTGCCAGCATGCGCCGGCAATCCCTAACGGGGGGTGGCGAGCGCTTGACGGATGCCCCGGCCGCCGGTAGTTTCGCGCAACTTTTGGAAGGGACTGCGTCAACATGCGCAATTTCGTTATCCTCGTAGGAGGGAGCGCCACTCACGTTCCGGCCTGATCGCCGGTGCGATGGACGTGGCGCGTGACGAGGGGCCTTCGGGCCCCTTCGTCGTTTCTGACCCTTCCGACGTTTCCAATCCTTATCGACGTTCCGTCCCAGACCCATCACGACGCATCCGGCGCAGCGGCGCCGGCGGGAGCCTCAAGCGATGAGCCAATCCTCAACCAAGCCCGGCGCGACCCCGGCCGATGCCGGCATCCGCATGACCGGCGCCGAAATGGTCATCCAGGCGTTCGCCGACCAGGGCGTGGCGCACATCTTCGGCTATCCCGGCGGAGCGGTGCTGCCCATCTACGACGCGCTGTTCCACCAGAACTCCATCGAGCATATCCTGGTGCGCCACGAGCAGGCGGCGGTGCATGCGGCGGAGGGCTATGCCCGCTCCTCCGGCAAGGTGGGCGTGGTGCTCGTCACCTCCGGCCCCGGCGCCACCAACGCGGTGACCGGCCTCACCGACGCGCTGATGGATTCGATCCCGATCGTCTGCATCTCCGGGCAGGTGGCGACCCACCTCATCGGCAACGACGCCTTCCAGGAGTGCGACACGGTGGGCATCACCCGCCCGTGCACCAAGCACAACTACCTGGTCCGCGACGTCAACGATCTCGCCCGGGTGCTGCACGAGGCCTTCTACGTGGCGCAGAACGGCCGGCCCGGCCCGGTGGTGGTGGACATCCCCAAGGACGTCCAGTTCGCCACCGGCACCTATGTCGGCCGCGAGAACATCGTCCACAAGACCTACCGCCCGAAGCTGAAGGCGGAGGACGCGCAGATCAGCGCCGCCGTCGAGATGATCGCCGGCGCCAAGAAGCCGATCTTCTACACCGGCGGCGGCGTCATCAATTCCGGCCCCAGCGCGAGCCGGCTGCTGCGCGAGCTCGCCCGCCTCACCGGGGTGCCGGTGACCTCGACCCTGATGGGCCTCGGCGCCTTTCCGGCGGGGAACAAGCAGTGGCTCGGCATGCTCGGCATGCACGGCACCTATGAAGCCAACATGGCCATGCACGATTGCGACGTGATGGTCTGCATCGGCGCGCGCTTCGACGACCGCATCACCGGCCGGCTCGACGCCTTCGCGCCGTTCTCGAAGAAGATCCACATCGACATCGACCCGTCCTCGATCAACAAGAACGTGAAGGTGGACCTGCCCATCATCGGCGATTGCGGCCGGGTGCTGGAGGACCTCATCGCCGCGTGGACCGGGCGCAAGCTCGCGGTCGATCCGGCGGCGCTCGCGGCCTGGTGGAGCGAGATCGAGCGCTGGCGGGCGCGCAATTGCCTCGCCTACCGGGCGTCCGACACCATCATCAAGCCGCAGTTCGCGGTCGAGCGCCTGTATGCGGCGCTGAAGGACAAGGACGCCTACGTCACCACCGAGGTCGGCCAGCACCAGATGTGGGCGGCGCAGTTCTTCCACTTCGAGGAGCCGAACCGCTGGCTCACCTCCGGCGGCCTCGGCACCATGGGCTACGGCCTGCCGGCGGCCATCGGCGCCCAGAAGGCGCATCCGGACGCGCTGGTGGTGGACATCGCCGGCGAGGCCTCCATCCAGATGAACATCCAGGAGATGTCCACCGCGCTGCAGTTCGACCTGCCGGTGAAGGTGTTCATCCTCAACAACCAGTACATGGGCATGGTGCGCCAGTGGCAGGAGCTGCTGCATGGCGGGCGCTACTCCCACTCCTACTCCGAGGCGCTGCCCGACTTCGTGAAGCTGGCGGACGCCTTCGGCGGCGTCGGCATCCGCTGCAAGAACCCGGGCGACCTCGACGGGGCCATCCAGGAGATGATCTCGGTCCGCCGGCCGGTGATCTTCGATTGCGTGGTGGACCAGCAGGAGAACTGCTTCCCGATGATCCCCTCGGGCCGTGCCCACAACGAGATGATCCTCGGGGACAGCGCCGTGGACCTCGACGCCGCCATCACCGACGAGGGCAAGATGCTGGTGTGAGGGGCGCACGCCCGGCCGTCCTTCCTCTCCCCTCTCCCGCTTGCGGGGGAGGGGGCGGGATCCGGGGACGGGAGGCGGCGCCGCGTGTCCGCCGTCGGTTGGCTGTGATGTCCGGCCGGTCCTTCCCTTCCCGCCGCGCAAGCCCGGCCGGGCGCTGCCATCCTTGCCCTGTGCCCTCGCCCTCCGTTTTGCCCTCCGTTCTTGCCCACCCCCGGTCCTCCCCGCGAGCCGGAGCGGGCATCCGCTCTCCTCTTCTTCTTGAGCCTCCCATGCCGAACACCTCCGAGCCCATCGAGCGCCACACCCTCTCCGTCCTGGTGGACAACGAGCCGGGCGTGCTGGCGCGCGTCATCGGCCTGTTCTCCGGCCGCGGCTACAATATCGACAGCCTGACCGTCTCCGAGGTGAGCCAGGAGGGCCACCTCTCGCGCATCACCATCGTCACCACCGGCACGCCGATGGTGATCGAGCAGATCAAGAGCCAGCTCGACCGGCTGGTGCCGGTGCACCGGGTGCGCGACCTCACCGTGGAGGCCTCGGCGCTGGAGCGCGAGCTGGCGATGGTGAAGGTGCAGGGCGTCGGCGAGGCGAGGGGCGAGGCGCTCCGGCTCGCCGAGGCGTTCCGCGCCCGGGTCATCGACGCCACCCGCGAGAGCTTCGTGTTCGAGATCACCGGCAAGTCCGACAAGATCGACCAGTTCGCCTGGCTCATGGAGCCGCTGGGACTGGTGGAAGTGGCGCGCACCGGCGTCGTCGCCATCTCGCGTGGGCCGAAGGCGATGTGAGCGCCGCTGCGGGAGTGGGGCCGCATGCACGCTTGGCCCGGGCTTGCGCCCCCTCCCGGCGAGGGATATACGGCTGGATATACACGGATGAGCGAAGAACGGCCATGAAGGTCAAGGTTGCGAAATGGGGCAACAGCATCGCGGTTCGGCTGCCGAAGGCAGCGGCCGAGGCGCTGCAGGCCGTCCCCGGCACCGAGCTCGAGCTCACCATCGAGGGCGGGAAGGCGCAGCTGACCGCGCCGTCCCGGGTGCGCCGCATCGATCTGGACGAGCTCGCGGCGGAGGCCAGGCGCCTCGGGCCGCAGAACGAGCCGGCCTACGAGGACTGGGGCATCCTGCCGTCCGAATGGCCGGACGAGGACTGGAGCGACATCGCCCCCAAGGACGACGAGCGCTGAGCCATGCCTTCAGAGCATTCCGCGTTTCCGGAAGCCGGAGACCTCTATTGGCTCGACTTCGGCATGCCTTCGGGCCATGAGCAGGCGGGGCGGCGGCCGGTGCTCGTCATCTCGTCGCAGGCGTACAACGCCACATCCTCCTTCGTTGTCGTGTGTCCGGTGACGCGGCAGCAGAAGGCATGGCCCTACAAGGTCTCGCTCACGACGTCGTCCGGCATTTCGGGCTTCGTCCTCGTCGATCAGGTCCGCTCGGTCGATCGCAGGCTCCGCTTGCGGCGGTTCGGCGGCCGAGCCAGTCCGGAAAGCCTGAGCGAGGTGCGCTCCGTGCTCGCCTCCATCCTCGGCATTCCCGTCCTGTCCTGAAGTTTTTCAATCAAACAAACGCCCACAAGGAGAAGATGATGCGCGTTTACTACGATCGCGATGCCGACCTGAACCTCATCAAGGGCAAGAAGGTCGTCGTCGTCGGCTATGGCAGCCAGGGCCACGCCCATGCGCTGAACCTGCGCGATTCCGGCGTGAAGGACGTGGTCATCGCCCTGCGCCCGGGCTCGGCCACTGCCAAGAAGGCCGAGGCCGAGGGCTTCAAGGTGCTCTCCCCCGCCGAGGCCGCCAAGGATGCCGACGTGGTGATGATGCTCACCCCCGACGAACTGCAGGGCGACATCTACCGCGAGAGCCTCGCCCCCAACATGAAGAACGGCGCCGCGCTGCTGTTCGCGCACGGCCTCAACGTGCACTTCAACCTGATCGAGCCGCGCGCCGACCTCGACGTGCTGATGGTCGCCCCCAAGGGCCCCGGCCACACCGTGCGCTCCGAGTACCTGCGCGGCGGCGGCGTGCCGTGCCTCATCGCCATCGCCCAGGACGCCTCGGGCAACGCCCATGACCTCGGCCTCTCCTACGCCACCGCCATCGGCGGCGGCCGCGCCGGCATCATCGAGACCACCTTCAAGGAAGAGTGCGAGACCGACCTCTTCGGCGAGCAGGTGGTGCTCTGCGGCGGCCTCGTGGAGCTGATCCGCGCGGGCTTCGAGACCCTGGTGGAAGCCGGCTACGCCCCCGAGATGGCCTATTTCGAGTGCCTGCACGAGGTGAAGCTGATCGTCGACCTCATCTATGAGGGCGGCATCGCCAACATGAACTACTCCATCTCCAACACCGCCGAGTACGGCGAGTACGTCACCGGCCCGCGCATCGTCACCGCCGAGACCAAGGCGGAGATGAAGCGGGGGCTGAACGACATCC
>CALMSN010000063.1 GCA_937872325.1 uncultured Xanthobacter sp.
CATCGCGCTCGGCATTTTCGGCGCCGGCAATGTCGGCTCAGCGGTCACCAAGTTTCTGGCGCCCTTCGTGCTGGTCGCCTTCGGATGGCAGATGGTCGCCCAGGTCTGGGCGGCGGCGCTCGTCGTCACAGCGGTGGTCTTCTGGTTCACGACGGTTGACGATCCGATCATCGTCGAACGCCGCCGCGCCGGTATCCGTCCGCAGAGCGCCTGGCTCGAACTTGCGCCGCTCAAGAACGTCCAGATCTGGCGCTTCGCGCTCTACTACTTCTTCGTGTTCGGCGCCTTCGTCGCGCTGGCGCTGTGGTTGCCGCAGTATCTCGTGAAGGTTTACGGCCTCGACATCCGCACCGCGGGCATGATCGCCGCCTTCTTCTCGGTGCCGGCCAGCCTGTTCCGCGCCTATGGCGGTCACCTCTCGGACATCTACGGCGCCCGGCGGGTGATGTACTGGACCTTCCTGGTCTCGGTCGTGGCCACCTTCGTGCTGTCCTATCCGCCCACCGACTACGTGGTGACGGGCATCAACGGGCCGATCGCCTTCCACATGCAAATGGGCGTGGTCGGCTTCACCGTGGCGGTCTTCATCCTGGGCTTCTTCATGGCCCTGGGCAAGGCGGCGGTCTACAAGCACATCCCCGTCTACTACCCGAAGAATGTGGGCGCGGTGGGCGGCCTGGTCGGCATGATCGGCGGCCTCGGCGGCTTCATCCTGCCGCTCCTGTTCGGCGTCCTGAACGACCTCACCGGCCTGTGGACGAGTTGCTTCATGCTGCTGTTCCTCATCGCCGTGGTGTCGCTGACCTGGATGCACATCGCCGTCCGGCAGATGGAGAAGGAGGCCTCCGCCGCCGAGCCGCGCCAGGCGCTGCCCGAGCTGCCGGAGATGCAGGGCGTGCCGGTGGCCGAGCCCGCCGCCCTGGCGCCGGTCCGCAAGGCCGGCGTGCTCACCGACTGGCGGCCCGAGGACCGCGGATTCTGGGCCGACACCGGGCGCGCCATCGCCCGCCGCAACCTGTGGCTCTCGATCCCGGCGCTGCTCTTGTCCTTCGCCATCTGGCAGGTGTGGTCGGTGGTGGTGGCGAAGCTGCCGCTGGTGGGCTTCAAGTTCACCACCGACCAGCTGTTCTGGCTCGCGGCCCTGCCGGGCCTGACCGGGGCGACGCTGCGGATCTTCTACTCGTTCATGGTGCCCATCTTCGGCGGGCGGCTGTGGACCACGCTCACCACCTGGTCGCTGATCATCCCGGCGCTGGGCATCGGCTATGCGGTGCAGGATCCGAACACGCCGTACGTGGTGCTGCTGATCCTCGCCCTTCTGTGCGGCTTCGGCGGCGGCAACTTCGCCTCCTCCATGGCCAACATCTCCTTCTTCTTCCCGAAGGCGGAGAAGGGCAACGCGCTGGCGCTCAATGCCGGCCTCGGCAATCTCGGGGTCAGCGTGGTGCAGTTCGTGGTTCCCCTCGTCATCACCATGGGGATCTTCGGCACGCTGGGCGGCGACCCGGCGACGGTGAAGGCCGCCAGCGGCCCGGCGCCGCTGTGGCTGCAGAATGCCGGCTTCATCTTCGTCCCCTTCATCGTGCTGTCGGCGTTCGCGTCCTGGTTCGGCATGAACGACATCGCCTCGGCGAAGGCGTCGTTCGCCGAGCAGTCGGTGATCTTCCAGCGCAAGCACAACTGGCTGATGTGCTGGCTATATACCGGCACGTTCGGGTCGTTCATCGGCTACTCCGCGGGCTTCCCGCTGCTGACCAACATCCTGTTCCCCGAGGTGAACGCGCTGCAGTTCGCCTTCCTCGGCCCGCTGGTCGGCGCGCTCTCGCGCTCCGGCACCGGCTGGCTGGCGGATCGCTACGGCGGCGGGCGGGTCACCATCTACGTCTTCCTGCTGATGATGGCGGGGGTGTCGGGGGTGCTGTGGTCGATCGGGATGCGGAGCGAGCCCTGGGCGTTCTGGGCCTTCTTCAGCTCGTTCCTGGTGCTGTTCTTCGCCACCGGGGTCGGCAACGCCTCCACCTTCCAGATGATCCCTGCGATCATGGCCAAGGAGATGGAGCGCCTGATGCCCACCGCCGACGCGGAGACCCGTCGCCGGCAGGGTGAGAAGGAGGCGGCCGCCATCACCGGCTTCACCTCGGCGATCGCCGCCTTCGGCGCCTTCTTCATCCCCAAGGGCTACGGCACCTCCATCGCCCTCACCGGCGGACCCGAGGCGGCGTTGTGGGCCTTCCTCATCTTCTATGTGAGCTGCCTGCTGCTCACCTGGGCGGTCTACACCCGCAAGGGCGGCCTCCTCCACGACATCGAACGCGGGAACACCCCGCGAGGCACCCACCGTCCGGCCACGGCCGCGTAACGGGAGGCAAACCCAATGTCTCATTTTCTGGACCGGCTCACCTTCTTCCGCCGGGAGAACGAGCCCTTCTCCGACGGCCACGGCATCGTCACCTACGAGGACCGCTCGTGGGAGGACGGCTACAGGAAGCGCTGGCAGCACGACAAGATCGTGCGCTCCACCCACGGGGTGAACTGCACCGGCTCGTGCCCGCGGGAGATCTACAATAAGAGCGGCATCGTCACCTGGGAGACCCCGCAGACCGACGATCC
>CALMSN010000064.1 GCA_937872325.1 uncultured Xanthobacter sp.
GACCGACGAAGTGCAGTCCACCGCGGCGGGCGGGCGCGCCCTCCCGCCCGCCCCCCCGCGGGCCGCCGCGACCGCCGCCATGGCATCGCCGAGCCAATGGCCCACGGAATACTCCGCCGCGCCGTCCACATGGCCGTAAAGCCGGTGCGGCACCAGCGCCGCCTCCGCGGCGCTGGGCCGCGCGGTCAGGACGTGCAGATCGCTGTAGACTTGCATGGAATCTGCATTGAGCACCACGCCGCCGGTCTGTTCGGCAAGCGCAAGGGCGAGCGCCGATTTCCCGCTGGCGGTGGGACCTGCGATCAGCACCGCCGCCGGCGTCTTGCTGTCAGCTTTCGGATTGTCCATGGCCTACGTCGCGACGCTCATTTCCAACCCTTCTGCCCCGGCGGTGACCCACGAGGTAATCCTCAAGGCAAGGTCGGTCCTGCCCGGGGCCCAGGAAGCCATCACCCTCGATGCGCGGGTCGCGGCGGACATCCCGTTCGCGCCCGAGCTGGGGGCCGACACCCGGGCCCTCGCCGATACGGTTCGCGTGGCCCTCGGCGATGCCCCGATCGACGTGGTGGTGCAGCTTGAGACCGGGCGGCGCAAGCGCCTGTTCATCGCCGACATGGATTCCACCATGATCGGCCAGGAATGCATCGACGAGCTGGCGGACTTCGTGGGGGTGAAGGCGCACGTGGCCGCCATCACCGAGCGGGCGATGCGCGGCGAGATTGATTTCGAGCCGGCCCTGCGGGAACGGGTGGCGCTGTTGCGCGGGCTGCCGCTGGGGGTGGTGTCGCAGGCGCTCGACAGCCGCATCCACCTCACCCCCGGCGGGCTCGAGCTGGTGGCCACCATGCGTGCCAACGGCGCCTATGCCGCCCTCGTCTCCGGCGGCTTCACCGTGTTCACCGACCCCATCGCCGAGCGGATTGGGTTCGATGAGAACCGCGCCAACGTGCTGCTGGTGGAGGACGGGCGCCTAACGGGGGCCGTCGCCGAGCCGATCCTCGGGCGGGTGGCCAAGTATGCGACCCTGGTGGAGCTGCGCAACCGCCTCCACCTCGCCCCCTCGGAGACGCTGGCGGTGGGCGATGGAGCGAACGACCTCGCCATGCTCTCGGAGGCGGGTCTGGGCGTCGCCTTCCACGCCAAGCCGCAGGTGGCGGCGGCGGCGCATGCGCGCATCGACCATGGCGACCTGACGGCGCTGCTCTACATGCAGGGCTACCACCGCGACGCCTTCGTCCGCGCCTAGAGCGTTTCAATGCCTCATGGAGGCGCTGAAACGATCTAACGCTTTGATTGTAGAGTGTTTCTTATCCGGTCGGAAACCGCTCCAGGCGAGGTGGTCCCGCAGGCCGATGCCGGACGTCGATGAAAACCGGGTGACGCGCAGGCATCGCCCGGTCCTGGTCGGCGGCTGAGAGCCTTTCACAAAACCTGTGTGCGGGCGGGGCCGCAGGGAGGGCCGCCTGCCAGGGGGCTGACCACACGACATGCGGTCAGCATCGGCGAGGATGGGCAACGCCGCGGTCGGCCGAGAAACCCGGCCAACCGCCCCCACGACGTCTTGTTGGAAGCTCTATCGCCGATTCGCCTCAGTTCAGCGGAACGGTGACGAACTCCTGCTGGCCCTGGCCATCGGAGACCAGGAACAGGGCCGACTTCTTATTCTGCTTGCGCAGGGCGTCGATCTGCTTCTCCACATCGGCGGGGCTCGTCACCGCCTCCTGGCCCACCTGGACGATCACCTGGCCGACCTTCAGGCCCTTGTCGCCGGCGGGGGAGGAGCGATCGACCTGGGTGATCACGACGCCCTTGATCTCGGTTTTCAGCTTGAAGCGGCGGCGCAGATCCTCGGTGATGGGCGAGAATTCCATGCCGAGGGCACGCCGGGCCTCCACCTTGGGGGCGGTGGAATCACCGTCCTTGCCGGCCTCGGCCTTCTGGTCTTCCGGCATGCGGGCGACCTTGAAGCGCAGCGTCACGGGCTTGCCGTCGCGCAGCACCACCACGTCGACGTCGCTGTCCACCGCGGTGTCGGCGACGATGCGGGTGAGGTCCCGCACCTGCTTGATCTCGCGGCCGTTGAAGCTGACGATCACGTCGCCCGCCTTCAGCCCGGCCTTGGCGGCGGGGCTCTCCTCGGAGACGACGCCAACCAGCGCGCCGCGGGCCTTGCCGATGCCCAGCGCCTCGGCGAGCTCGTCGGTGACCGGCTGGATGCGGGCGCCGATCCAGCCGCGCCGGACCTCCTTGAAGTCCTTGAGCTGGGCGAGCACCGGCGCCGCGGTCGCCGCCGGCACGGCGAAGCCGATGCCGATGGAGCCGCCCGAGGGGGAGATGATGGCGGTGTTCACGCCGATCACCTCGCCCTCCATGTTGAAGAGCGGGCCGCCGGAATTGCCGCGGTTGATGGCGGCATCGGTCTGGATGAAGTTGTCGTAGGGGCCGGAATTGATGTCGCGGTTGCGGGCCGAGACCACGCCCACGGTGAGCGTGCCGCCGAGGCCGAACGGGTTGCCGATGGCCATCACCCAGTCGCCCACCCGCATCTTCTCGGAATCGCCGAACTTCACCGCGGTGAGCGGCTTTTCGGGCTTCACCCGCAGCAGCGCGAGGTCGGTCTTGGGGTCGCGGCCCACCAGCTCGGCCTTGAGCTTGCTGCCGTCGTTGAAGTTGGCATAGATCTCGTCGGCATCGGCGATCACGTGATTGTTGGTCACGATCAGCCCCGCCGGGTCGATGACGAAGCCGGAGCCGAGGGAGGAGACCCGTCGCGGCCGGTTCGGCGTCGGGGCGTTGCCGTCCTCCTGGCGGCGCTTGAAGAACTCCTCGAAGAACTCCTCATAGGGCGAGCCGGGCGGTAGCTGCGGCGCCGGCACCGAGCGCGCGGCGGCCACGTTCTGCGAGGTGGAGATGTTGACCACCGCGTCCATCACCCGCTCGGCGGCGTCGGCCACCGTGTCCGGTCCCTTGCCCGAGGCGGCGAGCGCCGGCAGGGCCGCAGGGGCGAAGGCAAGGCCGGCGGCGAGCACGAAGGCAAGCGCCCGAAGGGGGCGGGCTGCGGGCCGGGCAGGGGAAAGGCCGGAGGTCTCAGGGCGGCGGTCGGACATGGCTCTCCTCGATGCGGCGGGGCGCGCGGACCGGAAAGCTGCGATGCGGCGCGGCGCAGCGCAAGCGGTGGCGCCTCAATGCGGCCAAAACGCGTCGTGCCGAAGCATCGCAGGGGCGGCGGCGCCAGTGCCGGCCCGGGCCGCGCGCACATTGCCGCGACGATGCGCCGGCCGGCGGACGGTCGGGCGCGGGTCAGTACCGCACGAGAAAGACCAGCAGCACGCCGATGGCGCCGGCCACGAGGCCGGCGATGCGCATGGGCGTCTCCGGCGCGCGCAGCATCATCCGCAGCGCGCGCCGCCAGACGGCGGGGAAGGCGGCGAGGCACAGGCCCTCGAACGCCAGCATGAGGCCGAGGGCGGCGACGAAATCGGAAATGCCGCCGCGGCCCATGGCGCCCGCTCAGTTCGCCGCCGCCGGGGCGCCGGCCGGCTTTGCCGGGCCCGTCCCGGCAGGGTCGTGGAAGAAGCGGAAGAAGCTGGAATCCGGGCTCACAACGAACCGCGTATCGCCGGCCTTCATGGCGTTCTCGTAGGCCTGCATGGAGCGGTAGAAGTTGAAGAAGTCCGGATCGCGGCCAAAGGCGTCCGCGAAGATGTGGTTGCGCTCGGCATCGCCTTCGCCGCGGAGCTGCTCGCCCTTGGAGTTGGCTTCCGCCACCACGATGGCGGCCTCGCGCTCGGCCCGGGCGCGGGTGCGCTGGGCGGCCTCGTTGCCCTGGGCGCGGATCTCGGCGGCCTCGCGCTGGCGTTCCGTCTGCATGCGCTGGAACACCGCCTGGCTGTTGGCCTCCGGCAGGTCGGCGCGGCGGATGCGCACGTCCACGACGGTGATGCCGAAGGCCGAGGCCTCCCGGTTCACCTGCTCGCGGATGCGGTGCATCAGGCCTTCGCGGTTGTCGCGCACCACCTCGGAGAAGCTGCTTTCGCCGAGCACCCGCCGCAGCGCCGAGTTGAGCACCACGGACAGGCGGGAGTTCGCGCCCTGGACGGTGCCCACCGACTGGTAGAAGCGCAGCGGATCGGTGATCCGGTAGCGGGCGAAGGCATCCACAACCAGCCGCTTCTGGTCGGCGGCGATCACTTCCTGGGACGGGTTCTCGAGATCGAGGATCCGGTTGTCCAGGTAGATCACGCTGTCCACCAGCGGGGCCTTGAAGTGCAGCCCGGCTTCGGTGACCGGCGCGCGGCGCGGCTCGCCGAAGCGCAGCACCAGGGCCTGCTGGGTCTGGTACACGGTGAAGATGGCCGAATAGCCCACCACCAGGGCGATCACGGCAATGACGGCGAGAACAACGCCGAGAACGGGATTTTTCATCGAGAAACTCCCTGGCCGGAGGGCTGGGCGGCAGGGGCGGCGGGGCGACGGGCGCCTTCGCCGAGCGGCAGCACGGGCACGACTCCGCCATTGCCGGCGGCGCTGGCGGCATTGCGGTCGATGACCACCTTGTCGACGCCGCCGAGCACCCGCTCCATGGTTTCGAGGTACATGCGCTGGCGCGTGACGTCCTTGGCCTTTTGGTACTCGTCCAGCACCTGGAGGAAGCGCGAGGTCTGGCCGCGGGCCTCCGCCACCGTCCGCTCGCGATAGGCCCGGGCGGCGTTGTCGATCCGGGCGGCCTCGCCGCGGGCCTCGGGCAGTACCCGGTTGGCGTAGGTCTGGGCCTCGTTCTGGGCCCGCTCCGCATCGGCGCGGGCGGCCTGGACGTCACGGAACGAATCGATGACCTGCGACGGCGGGTCGACCTTCTGCAGCTGGACGCGGGTGACGATCACCCCGGCCTTGTAGCCGTCGAGGGTCTGCTGCATCAGCGCCTGCACCGCGGTCTCGATGTTCTGCCGGGCACCGGTGAGGATGGGCTGGATGTTGGTGCGGCCGATGACCTCGCGCATGGCGCTCTCGGCCACCGCCTTGATGGTCCCTTCCGGGTTCTGGACGTTGAAGAGGAACCGCTCGGCGTTGGAGATGCGCCACTGCACCACGAAGTCCACGTCGACGATGTTCTCGTCGCCGGTCAGCATCAGGCTCTCTTCCGGCACGTCGCGCAGCACGGCGCCGCCGCGGCGGGGGTCCTCGCTGGCGCGCATGCCGATGTCGATCTTGTTCTCCACCGTCACCTGCGGCGTCAGCACGGTCTCGATCGGGTAGGGCCAGTGATAGTTGAGGCCGGGCTGGGAGATTCGGTCGAAGCGGCCGAATCGCATCACCACGCCTTCCTCGTTCGCCCGCACGACGTAGAAGCCGGTGGCGAACCAGCCGAGCACCAGCAGGATCACCAGGAGGATGATGCCCTTGCTGCCCAGGGATCCCGGCAGCATGGTGCGGAGCTGGTCCTGGCTCCTGCGGATCAGGTCCTCCAGGTCGGGCGGGGTCGGGCCCTGCGAAGACGGTCCCGATCCCCAGGGGCCGCGCGGTCCGCCGCCGCCGCCGCCCCAGGGTCCGCCACTCTGATTCTTCCACGACATCCGTCGTCTCCCGTCGGCGCGGCCATGGCCCGCCGGCTTGTGTCATCTGCCAGCGGACCGCACGCCGCGAGCGGTCCGCGCCCCGTTTGGCGCGAGGCCGGGCACAGGTGTCCGCAGCGTGATGGGTAAGCCCTCACGGAGCGGGAACCCGCCGTCCGCGACACGCCAAAGCATGCCGCGGATTGGCAAGCCGCACCGGAGGGTTGCCGAGCCCAGCGGTTATAGGAGACCGCTCCCCGCCTTTCAACGCGTCGCCCGGCCGCCTGACCCGCACATAGGGGTCCGTCGGGTTTTGCGCAACGGTGGACCTTACGCTACGGGAGGGCTGGCGACGCCAAGTCGCTCGTTATTGGCCGATCCACGCGCGCTCAACGCCACGCCGCGATAATAATCGAGGACGAAAAGGCGGATGGCAGAGGAGAGATTCCCTTGTGTTCGGGCGGAATCGATGGTCGCGACGAGATCCGACAAGGTCATGCGACGACCTCCCGCTATTTCCTTGAGTGCTTCCCAGAAAGCATCCTCAAGACTGACGCTGGTCTTGTGGCCGGCAATGACGATGGACCTTTTCACCACGGGGCTTTTCATTTTTCATCCCTCTCCGTCAAGGCATGGCCTTCAAGAAGCTTGCGCTGACGCTCCCTTTCGTCAGCGGCGCGGATGCGCTCGGCCTTGGTACGTCCGAATCGGACGCGGTTCTCTTGCGCCGCAGCCTCTGCTGCTTCTCGCGTCCTCCGCTTGCGTTCACGATTGAAGTTGATCAATTCGACCAAAGTGCCGCACCTCGCCGGACAGTGGGCGCCCTGGCCCGTTGGTCCCGTCCCCGGCCCGCAAAGCCGCCGGCACACCCGAGGAAATTACCTCCCCGGAGTGGTGAAGATATGGCGAAATACCGGCTAAGCGACATCCCCCTGTTACCGCCTTTGAACAATTTTACGACGCTTGGCTGTCTCCCCGTTTTCCCCGCTCCTATGCTATGAGCGCGGCCAGTTCGAGGAAAACTGCAAGGAGAGGGCTGAGCCATGACGACCCGCACGGAGACCGATACCTTCGGTCCAATCGAGGTTGCTTCCGATCGCTACTGGGGCGCGCAGGCGCAGCGCTCGCTGGGCAATTTCAAGATCGGCTGGGAGAAGCAGCCGCTGCCGGTGGTGCGGGCGCTCGGCATCGTCAAGCAGGCCGCCGCCACGGTGAACCGCGACCTCGGCCGCCTCTCCCCTGAGCTGGCCGAAGCCATCGTCGCCGCCGCCCAGGAGGTGATCGACGGCAAGCTCGACGCCCACTTCCCGCTCGCCGTCTGGCAGACCGGCTCGGGCACCCAGTCCAACATGAACGCCAACGAAGTGATCTCCAACCGGGCCATCGAGATGCTCGGCGGCGAGATGGGCTCCAAGAAGCCCGTCCACCCGAACGATCACGTCAATATGAGCCAGTCGTCCAACGACACCTATCCCACGGCCATGCACATCGCCTGCGCCGAGGAGATCGTGCAGCGGCTGCTGCCGGCGCTGAAGACCCTCCACTCCGCCCTCGACGCCAAGGCGAAGCAGTGGACCGACGTCATCAAGATCGGCCGCACCCACACCCAGGATGCCACCCCCCTCACCCTGGGCCAGGAATTCTCCGGCTATGCCCAGCAGGTGGAGAACGGCATCGCCCGCATCGAGCTGACCCTTCCGGCGCTGATGCAGCTCGCCCAGGGCGGCACGGCGGTCGGCACCGGCCTCAACGCCCCGATCGGCTTCGCCGAGCAGGTGGCCGCGAAGATCGCCGCCATCACCGGCCTGCCCTTCACCACGGCGCCCAACAAGTTCGAGGCGCTCGCCGCCCATGACGCCATGGTGTTCTCGCACGGCGCCATCAACACGGTGGCGGCCTCGCTGTTCAAGATCGCCAACGACATCCGCCTGCTCGGCTCGGGCCCGCGCTCGGGCCTTGGCGAGCTGTCGTTGCCGGAGAACGAGCCCGGCTCGTCCATCATGCCGGGCAAGGTGAACCCCACCCAGTGCGAGGCGCTCACCCAGGTCTGCGTGCAGATCTTCGGCAACAATGCCGCGCTCACCTTCGCCGGCAGCCAGGGCCACTTCGAGCTCAACGTCTACAATCCGGTGATGGCCTACAACTTCCTCCAGTCGGTGCGGCTGATGGCCGATGCGGCGATCAGCTTCACGGACAATTGCGTGGTCGGCATCGAGGCGCGCGAGGACAACATCAAGGCGGCGCTGGAGCGCTCGTTGATGCTGGTCACCGCGCTGGCCCCGAAGATCGGCTACGATAATGCGGCCAAGATCGCCAAGACCGCGCACAAGAAGGGCACCACCCTGCGCGACGAGGCGGTGGGCGGCGGCTACGTCACCAACGAGGAGTTCGACGCCATCGTCCGCCCGGAGAAGATGATCTCTCCGGGCTGAGGCGGCATCCGCCGCGGCGCCCGCGCCGCGGCCGGAGCGCAAAGGCATGCACTGTGGAGCGTTTCCCCCCGATCGGGCCGGGAAACGCTCCCGCGCAGGAGGGGCTTGATGTCGGACGATGCCATGATCGCCATCGCCAGGCTGCACCCCACGCAGCTCAGCCTCGGCATGGCCGAGGTGCGCCGGCGCGCCAAGGCCATGGACGCCATGTCCAGGGTCGACCTGAAGGCGCTGCTGAAGGAAAAGCCCATCCCGCATGTGATCGGCCCCGGCGGGCGGATCTACATGATCGACCACCATCACCTGTGCCGGGCGCTGCTGCGCATCGACAAGGACAAGGTGGTGCTCGGCGAGCGCCGGGCTGACTGGTCCGACATGCAGCTTCGGCCCTTCTGGGCGCGGATGGAGGCGGAGGGCTATTGCTGGCCCATCGACGCGGAGGGCAACCGCCGCCCCTGCGTCAAGATTCCGGCCCATGTGGCCGACCTCACCGACAATCCCTGGCGCTCGCTGGCCCGCGGCGTCCGCGGCCGGGCCTACGCCAACCAGGACACGCCCTTCCAGGAATTCATGTGGGGCAACTATTTCCGCTCGTTCATGCAGGCCCGCCTGGTGGAGTCCGACCGGGCGCTGGCGGAGGACGTGGCGGTGCAGCTTTCCCGGCTCGACGAGGCGCAGGACCTGCCGGGCTATCTGGGACCCGCTTGACGGTGCGCGGCGTTATGCAAACGCCGCGAGCTAGGCCCTCGGCCGCGCGGCAGGAGAATCGCAGGTGAGTTGGCGGTTGAGTTGGCAGGTGAGGGGCACCTGAGCGGCATCGGCCGAAGGCCGGCGCCGGGTGATATTACGGCCGTGCTGGAGCCGGATGCGCGGCGATGTGACGTCCTGCGGTTCCGGCGCCGCGGCATTCATGGGCAACGGGGCGCGGCGGTCCGGCAATCCCCCGGGCGGCCCGTCCGAAGGCTGGGGAACGACATCATGTCCACGACTCTCGCTGCCGTCCGGCAGGGCTTCTTCCGGCTCCGCGCGCCGCTGCTGGCGGTGATGGCCTCCCTGGTGCTCGCCGGATGCGGCATCAACGTCATCCCCACCGAGGAGCAGCGCGCCAAGGCCGCCTGGAGCGAGGTGCTGAACCAGTACCAGCGCCGCTCCGACCTCATCCCCAACCTGGTGGAGACGGTCCGCGGCTACGCCTCGCACGAGCGCGACGTGCTGGAGCAGGTCACCCAGGCGCGGGCCAAGGCCACCTCCGTCCAGGTGGACGCCAGCACCATCACCGACCCCGAGAAGTTCCGCCAGTTCCAGGAGGCGCAGTCCGGCCTGTCGTCGGCGCTGGGGCGGCTGATCGCGGTGAGCGAGGCCTATCCCGACCTCAAGGCCAACCAGAACTTCCTGGCGCTGCAATCGCAGATCGAGGGCACGGAGAACCGCATCGCGGTGGCCCGGCGCGATTATATCGAGGCGGTGCGGGTCTATAATACCGAGCTGAAGACCTTCCCCGGCGTGCTGTGGGCCTCGACCCTCTATCGCTCGTACCAGCCGATGCAGACCTTCACCATCACCGAGGAGCAGATGCGCGCGCCCACGGTCAAGTTCTGACCCCGGCCATGTCCGCGC
>CALMSN010000065.1 GCA_937872325.1 uncultured Xanthobacter sp.
GCGCTCCGGTACCGTCAGGGCGAGGGCGGCAAGGGTGCGGGCGAAGCTGTCCGGATCGGTCTTCACCAGGTCGAGGACGAGGCGGGCCGGCTGGTCGTCCACCGCGTCGAGCAGGAAGGCCTTGTCGATGGCCACCGGATCGGTGACGTCCAGCACCATCCGGGCCTTGCCGGCGGCGAAGACGCCGTGGCGGGCGGCGTTCACCAGGCCGCGGCGCAGCGGCGCGGCATCCGGCGGCAGGGCGAAGGCAAGGTCGGAAAGGTCGAGGATCACCCGGTAGGGGTCGGCCAGGGCGAAGACGTGGAAGGGCGTCGCCCGGTCCATGTCGATCACCAGCCGGGTGCGGCGCGCGTCGCCGGCGAGCCGGACGTCCCGCGCGACGGCCGGCGGTGCGGGCGTGGCCGGCGCGGGCAGGGCGGCGGGCTTTACCGATCCGGTGACATCGGGGTCGGTCTTTACAGGGGGGGCGGGCGTCGCGGCCTCGGCGGAGGGGTCCGCGATGATCCGGGATCCGGTCGTCGCCGGGCCTGGGGTCTCGGCCGCGACGAGAGAAGTCGGCCCGCCGGGAGCCGGGGCCTCGGCGCGAGCCGCCGGGAGCATGAGGGCGGAGAGCAGCAGCGCGCCGAGCACGCCGCCGGCCACCGGGCGCAGGACGCCGGGGCGCCGGCCGGCGCCCGGGGCGATTCGCATGGCGGCCGGTCCATCCGGACGCGGCAGGTGATCAAGGCCCTGTCTCATCCTGCGTGCCATTCCCTTGCCTGCGGCGCAGCGTGTTCGGCTGGCGGCCCGCTCTTTCCGGGCCGCGGGGCGCGGGTCTCGACGGCGGGATGCCCGCGCCGAGGGCTGGAGCCGTCGCCATCGCGCCGCCGGTTCAGGGTTAGGAGCGCTATGTTAACCCGAGGTTTATGCCCGCCAGCCGGTGATTTTCCGCCCTCGCCGCAGTTTGGGACGCATAAAGCTTGCCAAGCGAACCCGGGCAAGCACTTGCCAATCGGCAAGCCGGACGGGTAAGAAGGAGTTGCACAAAGTTCGCGTTTCGGAACCGGCTCTTCGGCCGCAGGCCGGCGCGGCTGCCGCGGGCGGCAGTTCCAGGCACGCAGGGGTCGCCAGACACCGATGCCGGACCAGCCGCATCGCCCGCCGGTCGCTTCCCGCTGGAGGCGCGGTGCGGCAAGCGCCCTGCGCTTGGATCGCGGCCGTTGTCACGCCATCCCTGCCCAGAGCCGGTCCGCGCCGATTTTCGGCGGTCGAGCCTGTGCCGTGGCCGGATGGAGCGTTCGCTCCGCAGTCCGGCCCGCCCATCATCGAGGATCGGGTAGCCGAGGGCATGGCATTTTTTCCGCACGACAGGCGCGCTGTCCGCGTCCTTCCGTGCTCCAGCGCCAAGGGCGATCGCGCCGGCGTCGGGGTGGCTGAAGCCGCCCGCGCCGCCATCCGCCGCCCCGGCCCGCGGTTCGGCTGCCATTCCATTTCATTGCCCCATCACATCCGGCGTCGGCGCCGCTGCGGCACTCTCCCCTCGTGGATGGTGCCGGCGGGCGCGCGGAGCTTCGCCTCCGCCGCCGCGAAGAGAGATCTCCATGGCCAACAAGATGCTTATCGATGCCACCCACCCGGAGGAGACCCGGGTGGTGGTCGTGCGCGGCAACCGGGTCGAGGAGTTTGATTTCGAATCCGCGCAACGCAAGCAGCTTCGCGGCAACATCTATCTCGCCAAGGTCACGCGCGTGGAGCCCTCGCTCCAGGCCGCGTTCATCGAGTACGGCGGCAATCGCCACGGCTTCCTCGCCTTCAGCGAAATCCATCCCGACTATTACCAGATCCCGGTCGCCGACCGTCAGGCGCTGATCGAGGAGGAGGAGCGCGCTGCCCGCGCCGCCGACGAGGAGGCCGACCAGCGCGACCGTCGCCGCGAGCGCGGCCGGTCCCGCAAGGCCGCGCCCGATGCCAGCGTCAGCGAGGCGGTCGAAGAGGCCGAGGTGATCGGCGCCGCCGCGCCGGAGGCCGGCGAGAGCGCTGCGCCCGTCGCCGACGATGCCGTCGCCGGGTCCGTTGCGGATGAGGCTGCCGCCGGATCGGATCTCGAGGATCCCGCCTCCGAGGCCGCCGCTTTGCCGGCGCCTGAGGCGCAGCCGTCCGCCTTCGCGGCGGACGATGAGGCCGCGCGTCGCCTTTCCGCCCCGGACGGCGAGCGCGACCCGGCCCCGATCCTCGGCGATCTCTCCGACGATGCGCACTTCGATGACGCGCATTTCGACGAAGCGCACCCCGACGACGGCCACCCCGACGACGGCCATTCGGACCACGATCCGCGCCCCCAAGATGCGGCCCATCATGCCGCCGAGGACGACGAGGACGAGGACGACGGCGACCTGGAGCAGATCGAGGAAGACGACGAGATCGAGAATCTCGGCGCCGACGAGGACGCGCTCGAGGAGGTGCCCGAGCGCGCGCCGCAGCGGCGCATGCGCTCCTACAAGATCCAGGAGGTCATCCGCCGCCGCCAGGTGATGCTGGTGCAGGTGGTGAAGGAGGAGCGCGGCAACAAGGGCGCCGCCCTCACCACCTACCTCTCGCTGGCCGGCCGCTACTCGGTGCTGATGCCCAACACCGCCCGCGGCGGCGGCATCTCCCGCAAGATCACCAACGCCACCGATCGCAAGCGGCTGAAGGACGTGGTGCAGGACCTGGAGGTGCCGGATGGGATGGGCATCATCCTGCGCACCGCCGGCGCCCACCGCACCAAGACCGAGATCAAGCGCGACTTCGAGTATCTCCTGCGGCTGTGGGAGACGGTGCGCGAACTGACCCTCTCCTCGTCGGCGCCGAGCCTCGTCTACGAGGAAGGCTCGCTGATCAAGCGGGCCATCCGCGACCTCTACAACAAGGACATCGACGACATCCAGGTCGCCGGCGAGGCCGGCTTCAAGGAGGCCCGGGACTTCATGCGCATGCTCATGCCGAGCCATGCCAGGAACGTCGTGCCCTACCGCGAGACCCAGCCCATCTTCGCCCGCTACGGGGTCGAGCAGCAGCTCGACGCCATGTTCTCTCCCGTGGTGCAGCTGAAGAGCGGCGGCTACATCGTCATCAATCCGACGGAAGCCCTCGTCTCCATCGACGTGAACTCGGGCCGCGCCACCCGCGAGCACCATATCGAGGACACTGCGCTCAAGACCAACGTCGAGGCCGCCGAGGAGATCGCCCGCCAGCTCCGCCTGCGCGATCTCGCCGGCCTCATCGTGATCGACTTCATCGACATGGAGGAGAAGCGCAACAACCGGTCGGTGGAGCGTAAGCTCAAGGATTGCCTCAAGAACGACCGGGCGCGGATCCAGATCGGCCGGATCTCGCATTTCGGCCTGCTGGAGATGTCGCGCCAGCGCATCCGCACCGGCGTGCTGGAAAGCTCCATCGAGGTCTGCCCGCACTGCGGCGGCACCGGCCATGTGCGCTCCGCCGCCTCGGTGGCGCTGCAGCTCATCCGCGCGCTGGAGGAGCAGCTCCTGCGCTCCGCCACCCACAACCTCCTGGCCCGCACCCGCACCGAGGTGGCGCTCTACGTGCTCAACCAGAAGCGCGCCCACCTGCGCGAGCTGGAGGAGCGCTTCTCCGTCACCCTGCTGATCTCCGCCGACGACGAGGTCACCGGCCACCAGCCCTTCCTCATCGACAAGGCTGACCTGGCGGTGCCGCCGGCCCCGGCGCCGCGGGTGGGTACCGTCATCCAGCCCGATTCCATCCTGCCCGACGAGGATTATCCCGAGGAGGAGGCCGAGGAGGCCGATGCCGACGCGGAAGCCGGCGAGGAGCGCAGCGAGGACGCGGCCGAGGACCGTGGCGAGGATGGCGGCCGCCGCCGTCGCCGCCGCCGCCGGCGCAAGCCCGGCGAGCGCGACCGCCCGCGGGACGGCGACGACGATGAGGCCGCTGGCGACGCCGACGAGGGTGACCTCGCGGCCGACGCCGATGCCGGCCTCGCGCCCCGCGCCGACCAGGAGCGGGCCGCCGGCGAGCAGGCTGATGACGAAGCCGCCGATGACGAGCGCAGCGACGAGGAGCGGGCCGACGACGAGGCCGGGGACGACAATGGCGATCGCCGCCGCCGTCGCCGTGGCCGTCGCGGCGGCCGCCGCAATCGCCGCGAGCGCGAGGGTGACGAGGACGTCGACGGCGTCGCCGCGGCGGAGCCCGATGCCCCCGTGACCGCGGCCGAGGACGCGCCGGTGGTTGCCGCGCCTGTGGCTGCCGCTCCGGTGGACGTGGAGGAGGTCGCCGGCGAGCCGGCCGCCGCCGAAGCGCTTCCGGCGCCCGTCGCCCCGCCCGCCGAGGAGCCCGCGCCGGCCAAGCCGCGCCGCCGCTCCACGGTGCGCGAGAAGGTGTCCTTCGCCGCTCCGGCCCCGACTGCCGATGCCGACGCGCCCGTGGCGGCCCCCGCCGTGAGCGCCGAAGCGGCCTCCGACGAGGTCGCCGCGCCTGCCGCCACCGCATCCGAAGCCGCGCCGGCCGAGGCTGTGGAGCCGGAAGCTCCGGAAAATCCGGCGGATCCCGAGGGTTCCGATCCGTCGGGGCAGAAGCCGCGGTCGGGCTGGTGGCAGCGCAAGCTCTTCGGCGGCTGAGCGCGGGTTCCGGCGTGCCGGCCCAGGCGATTTTGCTCCGGCAGGAGGGAGGCGGGCGATGACCGACATCCTGATCGTCGGAGGCGGCCTGGCCGGCAGCCTCATCGCCGCCCGCCTGTTCGAGCGGCGGCGTGATGTCCGGGTGCTGCTGCTGGAGGCCGGCGAAAGCATCGGCGGCAACCACACCTGGTCGTTCCACGAGGGCGACCTCGATGCTGCCCAGCACGCCTTCCTCGCGCCCATGCGGGTGGCGTCCTGGGCCGGCCATGAGGTGCGCTTCCCCGGCCATGCCCGCAGCCTGGCCGGCGGCTATGCCTCGGTTTCGTCCGACCGGCTGGCCATGGTGCTGGCCGATCGGATCTGCGCCCGCATCCGCACCGGGGCACCGGTGGCGGCGCTTGGCGCCGACCACGTGGTGCTGGAAGGGGGCGAGCGCATCGTCGCCCGGGCGGTGATCGATGCCCGCGGCCCCGGCCCGGCGCCGCAGCTCGATCTCGGCTACCAGAAGTTCCTCGGCCAGGAGGTGCGGCTCGTCCGCCCCCACGGCCTCGCGCGGCCGATCCTGATGGATGCGCGGGTGCCGCAGCTTGACGGCTACCGCTTCGTCTACGTGCTGCCGCTCGATCCCGAGACGCTGCTGATCGAGGACACCTATTATGCCGACGGCCCGGGCCTTGGCACCGCGGCCCTGCGCACGCGCATCGCCGCCTATGCCGCGGCCCAGGGCTGGGCCATCGACTATGTGGTCCGGGAGGAGGAGGGGGTGCTGCCGATCGCCCTCGGCGGCGACCTTGCCGCCTTCCTCGACGACGGGCCCGCCGGCGTCGCCCGTGCCGGGCTGCGGGCCGGCCTGTTCCATCCCACCACCGGCTACAGCCTGCCCGATGCCATGGGGCTGGCGGACCTCGTCAGCACGCTGCCGGATCTCTCCGGGCCGGCGCTGGCCGCCGCGACGCGGGCCCATGCCCTCGACCTCTGGGCCCGGCGCGGCTTCTTCCGCCTGCTCAACCGCATGCTGTTCCACGCCGCCGCACCGGACAAGCGCTACGCCATCCTGGAGCGCTTCTACCGCCTGCCGGAACCGCTCATCGCCCGCTTCTATGCCGATCGCCTCACGCTCGCCGACAAGGCCCGCATCCTCACCGGCCGCCCGCCGGTTCCGGTGCTGAAAGCCATGGCCTGCCTGAAGGAAACCTCCGGAACCCCGCACCATGCCTGATGCCACTCCCGTCCCCTCCGGCCGGCGCGCCGCGGTCATCGGCGCCGGCTTCGGCGGGCTGGCGCTGGCCATCCGCCTGCAGGCGGCGGGCTTTTCCACCACGGTGTTCGAGAAGCGCGACCGGCCGGGCGGCCGGGCCTATGTCTATGAGGACCAGGGCTTCACCTTCGATGCCGGGCCGACCGTCATCACCGATCCGTCCTGCCTGGAGGAGGTGTTCGCCGCCGCCGGCCGCCGGCTGGAGGACTATGTCGACCTGATCCCGGTCTCGCCCTTCTACCGCCTGCTGTGGGAGGACGGCCGCAGCTTCGACTATGTGAACGACCAAGCCGCCCTCGACGCCCAGATCGCCAGCTTCTGCGCCGAGGACGTGGAGGGCTACCGCCGCTTCCTCGCTTATTCCACGGCGGTGTTCGAGCAGGGCTATGTGAAGCTCGGCGCGGTGCCGTTCCTCAACGTCTCGGCGATGGTGAAGGCGGCGCCGCATCTGATGCGGCTCCAGGCGTGGCGCTCGGTCTATGCGATGGTGTCCACCTTCGTCCGCGACGAGCACCTGCGCGAGGCCTTCTCGTTCCATTCGCTGCTGGTGGGGGGCAACCCGTTCTCAACTTCGGCCATCTATGCGCTGATCCATGCGCTGGAGCGCAAATGGGGGGTGTTCTTCGCCCGCGGCGGCACCGGCGCGCTGGTGGCGGGCATGGCCAAGCTGTTCACCGACATCGGCGGCACCCTGCGCGTGTCGACGCCGGTGGACGAGATCGTGGTGGAGGCCGGCCGCGCCACCGGGGTGAAGCCCACCGGCGGCCCGGTGGAGCCGTTCGACGTGGTCGCCTCCAATGCCGACGTGGTGCACACCTATCGCCACCTGCTGCGGGACACCCCGCGCGGGCGCAAGCAGGGAGCGAAGCTGGCCGGCAAGCGGCATTCCATGTCGCTGTTCGTGCTCTATTTCGGCACCAACCGGACCTGGGACCACCTGACCCACCACACCGTGCTGTTCGGCCCGCGCTACCGCGAGCTGGTGGCCGAGATCTTCTCCGGCCCGACCCTGCCGGAGGATTTCTCGCTCTATCTGCACGCCCCCACCGTCACCGACCCGTCCCTCGCCCCGCCCGGATGCAGCACCTTCTATGCCCTCTCCCCGGTGCCGCATCTGGGCAAGGCCGAGATCGACTGGGAGGTGGAGGGGCCGCTTTATGCCAAGAAGATCCTGGAGGACCTGGAGCGGCGCCTGCTGCCGGGCCTGCGCGATGCGGTGGTGACGACGCGCCTGCTCACCCCCTTCGGCTTCCGCGACGACCTGAACGCGCATCACGGCTCGGCCTTCTCCATCGAGCCGATCCTCACCCAGTCCGCCTGGTTCCGGCCGCACAACCGCGACGACGTGATCCCCAACCTCTATTTCGCCGGGGCCGGCACCCATCCCGGGGCGGGCGTGCCGGGGGTGGTGGGCTCGGCCAAGGCGACCGCCGGCCTCATCCTCGCGGATGCCGGGATCGGCCGGCCATGAGCGCGGGGCAGGCCGGGCGCGAAGAGCTGGCGACCGGCGCGGTTCTGGCCGCCAGCGAGCAGGCCATCGCCCAGGGCTCGCAGAGCTTCGCCGCCGCCGCCCGGCTGTTCGACCCGCGCACGCGGGCCGATGCGGTGATGCTCTATGCCTGGTGCCGGCATTGCGACGACGTGGTGGACGGGCAGGTGCTGGGCCACGGCCGGGTGCTGGCCACGGACAGTCCCGCCGACCGGCTCGACGCGCTCTATGCCCAGACCCGGCGGGCCTATGCCGGCACGCCCTCCGCCCATCCGGCGTTTGCCGCCTTCGCCGAGGTGGTGAAGCGCAACGAGATTCCCGAGCGCTACCCGCTCGACCTGCTCGACGGCTTCCGCATGGATGTGGAGGGTCGCGCCTATGCCACGCTGGGCGACACCCTCGCCTATTGCTACCACGTCGCCGGCGTCGTCGGGGTGATGATGGCCCTCATCATGGGCGCGCGGGAGCGGGAGGTGCTCGACCGCGCCTGCGACCTGGGCCTCGCCTTCCAGCTCACCAACATCTCCCGCGACGTGATCGAGGATGCCGGCCTCGGCCGCGTCTACGTGCCGGCGGATCTCCTCGCCGAAGCCGGCGTGCCGGAGGGCGAGGTGGCAGACCCGCGCCATCGCCCGGCGGTGGCCGCGGCGGTGGCCCGGCTGCTGGATGCGGCGGAGCCCTATTACGATCAGGCGCTTCTCGGCATCCGCGCGCTGCCCTTCCGCTCGGCCTGCGCCATCGCCACCGCCCGCGGGGTCTATCGCGCCATCGGCACCAAGGTGCGGGCGCAGGGCCCGGCCGCGTGGGACCGGCGGGTCTCCACCTCCCGGGCCGAGAAGCTGGGGCTGCTCGCCCGCGGCCTCCTTGAAGCCGGGACGACGCGCCTCGCCGGCCCGCCGCCGCCGCGCCCGGCGCATCTGTGGACCCGGTCCGCATGACCCATTTCGCGGTCGTCGCCCCGCCGCTGCCGGGCCATTTCAATCCGCTGCTGGTGCTGGCCCGGGAGCTGGGCCGGCGCGGGCACCGGGTCACCTTCGTCCACATGGCGGATGCCGAGCGGATGGTGGCGGGCAAGGGGGCGGACTTCTTCACCGTCGCCCGGCGCACCCATCCGCCGGGCACGCTCGATGCCTATCTCGCCCGGCTCGCCAAGCCGGCCGGCCCCATCGGCCTCAATGCCATGCTGAAGGCCACCGCCGGCCTCACCGACATGCTCTGCAACGATTTGCCCATGGCGCTGCGGGAGATCGGCGCCGAGGCGGTGATCGCCGACCAGACCGAGGCCGCAGGCGGCCTCATCGCCCGCCATCTCGAACTGCCCTTCATCTCCACCGCGACGGCGCTGCCGCTCAATCGCGAGATCGGCGTGCCGCCGCCCTTCGTGCCCTGGCCCTACGATCCGAGCGAGAAGGGCCTGTTCTGGAACAAGGGCGGCTACCAGATCACCGATTTCCTGATGCGGCCCATGTCGCGGGTGCTGGCGGCGCAGGGGCGGACCTGCGGGCTCGATCCGTTCCGCGACGGCGGCTTCTCGCCGCGCCTGACGGTGGCGCAGATGCCGCGCGGCCTCGACTTTCCCCGCCGCGAGCTGCCCGCGACCTTCCATTACGGCTCGCCCTGGCGCGACGCCGCGACCCCGGTCGCCGCCGCCGCGTGGCAGCGGGGGAGCGACCCGCGGCCGCTGGTGTTCTGCTCCTTCGGCACCTTGCAGGGCGCGCGCGCGGACCTGTTCCGCAAGGTGGCGCTGGCGGCCCGCGACCTCGGGGTGCGGCTGCTGGTGGCCCATGGCGGGCTGCTGTCGGCGAAGGCCGCTGCGCGGCTGTCCGAGCTGTGCGAGGTGGTGGACTTCGTGCCCCAGCGCGAGGTGCTGCGGCAGTGCCGGGCGGCGGTGCTCCATTGCGGCATGAACACGGTGCTGGATGCGCTGGCGGAGGGGGTGCCGCTGGTGGCGATGCCCATCGCCTTCGAGCAGCCGGCCACCGCGGCGCGGCTCGCTTACGCCGAGGCGGCGCGGGTTGTGCCGGCGGCAGGGGCGAGCCGGCATCGGCTGCGCACGGCGCTCCAGGCGGCGCTGGAGGACCCGGCGCTTGCCGCGGGCGCCGCGCGCCTCAAGGCGCAGATCGCCGGCGGCGGCGGGGTGAGCGAGGCGGCCGATCGCATCGAGCAGGCGCTGGCCGGAGCGTAGGACGCCAACCGGCATCGACCGCCGGCCTCCGAACCTTTGACAGAGCCTCTGGGCCGGGGACGCCGCGAGGCCGGGTCAGAAGCTCTTATTCCGCGCTATCCGGATTGGCCTTGAGGCTGCCGCCGTGCAGCGCCTTCAGCTTCGCCTTCAGGGCCGCCGGCGGCCGGGCGTAGAGGAAGCCGAAGGAGACGCAGCCCTCCTTGCCCTCCACCGCGTGATGCAGCCGGTGGGCCTGCACCAGGCGCTTGAGATAGCCGTTGCGCGGCACGTAGCGGAACGGCCAGCGCTGGTGCGCGATGCCGTCGTGGCAGAAGAAATAGAGGATGCCGTAGACCGTCATCCCGACCCCGATCCACAGCAGCGGGCCGTGGGTCAGCCCGAGATAGATCAGCAGGATGGCGATGCCGGCGAACAGCACCGCGTAGAGGTCGTTCAGCTCGAACATGCCGTGCCGCGGCTCGTGGTGCGACTTGTGCCATCCCCAGCCGAAGCCGTGCATCACATATTTATGCGCCGCCCACGCGATCCCCTCCATGGCGGCCACGGTGGCGACGACGATGATGAGGTTGATGAGCACGTTCATGCGCGATCCCGACGGGATGTGAATATAAGGCCGCAATCCGCATCATGCCGGTATCGGGCGGGCGGCGCCTTAAGCGGGATCAAATGGCGGCGGCTTCGCTCAGGCGAGGCTAACATAGCGCCGCACCAGCCAGAGTGTCAGCCCCCAGCCCGCCACCGCGATGCCCAGCAGCACGCCCACCTGCGGCAGCACTGCGGAAAGATCCGCGCCGCGCCAGAGAATGTGCTGGTAGGCCTCGATGCCCCAGGCATTGGGCGTGAGCACGCCCAGCGTCTGCAGCCAGTCCGGCATCAGGAAGCGCGGCACCATGCTGCCGCCCAGCGCCGAGAGCAGCAGCACCGCGAAGGTGGAGAGGGTCTGCGCCTGCTGGCGGGTGCGGGAAGCGGCCGCGAGCGGCATCGCCCCCCCCGCCGCCGCGGCCGCGGCCGCCGTCGCCACCGCCAGCCATGCTCCCAGCCGGCCCAGGGCGTCCACGCCGTAGACGAGCTGGGCGACGGTGAACAGCACCGCCGCCAGCGCCACCCCCTGCAGCACCAGGAAGAGGAACTTGCCGTTGACCAGCGCGGTCACGCCGCCATGGGTCATCACGATCCGCTCGAACACCCCCGAGCGCCGCTCGTCCACCAGGCTGGCGGCGCCCTGCACGGCGGAGAACAGCAGGAACAGCATGGCGATGGCGCCGGCATAGTAGGTCACCCCCGGCCGCGCCGCATCCGCCGCGCCGTGGCCCGCCACCGCCCGCCGGAGCATCAGGTCGGCTGCGCCGCCGGCGGTCAGCTCACGGGCATGGGCGATGGCCTCGTCGAGCCGGCCTTGCTGCTCGGGGGTGAAGGGGCCGGCCAGCTCGGCGATCTGCCCGGCCACGCGGCGCATGGCGAGGCCGGGCAGGTCCTCCGCCAGGGTGCGCTGGATGCGGGCGGTGAGCAGGGCCGCCGCCACCTCACGTCCCGGATCGGTGATGACCACGAGCGGCGGTGCCTGGGTGACCGCGCCGGGATCCTCGCGCACCACGAGGCCGACGTCGGCGGCACCGGAGGCAACGGCGGCCTCAACCGCATCGGCGCTCATCTCGGCGAGGCGGATGTCGGGGGCGCGGGCCAGCGCGGCGACCAGGTCCCGGGCCCCCGCGGCCGGGCTCTGCCGCGCCGCGGCGACGGTGACGATGGCATTCTCGCCGCCGGTGCTGCCGAAGATGGCGGCGAACAGCAGGAACAGCAGCGCCGGCAGCACGAACGTCATGGCCAGCGCGCCGCGATCGCGCAGCAGGGTGAGCGCCATGGCCCGCATGATGGCGAGGGTCACGCCGTCGCCTCCGCCACCACGGCGGCATAGAGCGCATCGAGCCCGGCCGCCCGCGAGGCGACCGATTGCGGCGCCGCCCCCTGCGCCTCCAGCATCGCCACCAGATCGGCCATGGCCGCGGCCCCGGCCGGGATCAGGCCGCGATAGAGCAGGCCGTGCCGCCCGGCCTCGTCCTCCGCCAGGTCGAGGCCGGCGGCCTTGAGGGCGAGATGGACCACGCTCGCCGGGGCGCGGGCGAAGCCCACCTCGGCGATCCGGTGCCGGCCGAGCCGCACGTCGAGGAGCGCGCACAGCCCGCCCGAGGCGGCGATCCGCCCGCCGGCGAGGATGGCGATGCAGTCGGCGGTGGCCTCGGCAAAAGCGAAATCGTGGGTGACAAGGAGCACCGCGAGCCCGCCGGCGGCGAGGTCGCGGATCAGGGCGGCAAGCTCCTCGCGGGCGGGGGCGTCGACGCCCACGGTGGGCTCGTCGAGCAGCAGCAGCCGGGGCGCGCCCACCAGGGCGGCGGCCATGTTGGCCCGGCGCTGCCAGCCGCCGGACAATTGGTCGATCCGCCGCTCGGCATGGCCGGCAAGGCCGGTGCGGGCGAGAATGTCCGCCACCCGCGCCGCCACGCCCGATGCCGGCACGCCGCTGAGGCGGGCGAAGGTGGAAAGGTTCTCCCGCACCGTCAATGCGCGATACAGGGCGAGGTCCTGCGGCACCAGGCCGATGGCCCGGCGGGCCGCGGCGCTCTCGGCCGGAAGGCCGGCCACGCGCACCCTGCCGGACCGTGCCGGCAGGCGGCCGCAGATGGCGCGGACCAGGGTCGTCTTGCCCGCCCCGTTGGGACCGAGCAGGGCGGTGACGGTGCCGTCCGCGGCGGTGAGGTCGATGCCGGCAAGCACCGGGGCCGCCCCATAGCCGGCGATGAGCCCTGAAATCTCAAGCCCGGGCACGCCGGGCGCCGACGGCGGGCGCGCCGCGTCGTCCGGCGACCAGGGCAGCGCGCTCACGGCGCGGCCGGCCCCGCCAACGCGCCGAACGCAGCGCCGAGGAGGTCGCCGAGCGGCTCGTCGCCGTCCCGGTTCGGGCCGAGCGCTGCGGAGGCCGCGCGCGCGCCTTCGAGATGATCGGCGATGAGCGCCCGCGCATCCGCGACGCCGAGGGCGGCGATGATGGTGGCCTTGTGGACGTCCTTGCCCACGTCCTTGCCCAAGGCGGCGCTGCTGGCCGAGACATCCTGGATGTCGTCGAGGATCTGGTAGGCGCGGCCCACATGGCTGGCGAAGTCGCGCAGGTGCGCGAACTGGGCCGGGCTCGCCCCGGCGACGTGGCCGGCGATCTCGGTGGCGGCGGCGAACAGCACGCCGGTCTTGCGGTGGTTCACGTCCTCGGTGGCGGTAAGCGAGCGGGCGGCGGTGGGATGCAGGTCGTCATGCTGGCCGCCGCACAGGCCCAGCGAGCCCACCGCCATGGACAGGATCGCCACCGCATCGAGCCGCACCTTGCCCTCGACCCCGGGCGCCGCGCCGGCGACGCCGAACGCCCGCGACAGCAGGGCGATGGAGGCCAGCACCGCCACGTCCTCGCCGAAGCGCACATGGGTGGTGGGCTGCGAGCGCCGCAGCGCCGCGTCGTCCATGGCCGGCAGATCGTCGACGATGAGGGAGGCGGCGTGGATCATCTCCAGCGCGCAGCCGAAATCGAGGGCGGCGTGCTCGCTGGCGTTCAGCTGCATGGCTCCGGCCATGGTCAGCAGCGGGCGCAGCCGCTTGCCCGGCGCCAGCAGGATGTGCCGCATGGCCGCGTGCAGCATTGCCGGATGGGCGGACCCGGTGGGCACCAGCAGGCCCAGCCGCCGGTCGATGACCGCCCGCAGGTAGGACAGGTCGCGCGAGCGCACCACCAGGGGCGCGGCCTCCGCCTCGGCAGCTTCGGCCTCCGGCGGCAGCTCGCGGGGGGCCTGGGACGGGCTTGCCCCGCGCCGGCGCTCGGCGGGCTCGGCACGGCGCAGGCGGGCCGGCTCGGGGGCGATGGGGCGCGCCTCGGACGGCCGGGCGGGCCGTGCGGACGCGCGGCTTCCGGCATGGGGCAGGGCATCGGCGGGCGCCGGCGCCGGTTCGGAGATGGTGCTGATATCGGAGCGCAGAAGGGCGTCGGGGGATTTCGGGCCGCGGTCATTCTTGTGAGTCATGAACGCCCAGCCCCTCCCTTGCGGTCCCGTGCGGTTTCGCCTGCCATGCAATATCTTGAATGACTTTAGATCACCCCTTAGACGTTGGCGCTAGAGCAGGATGTCCGCCGCGCCGCAATTTCGCGGGGCGTGTGAAACGTGCATCGCTGGCCTTTGGTTGAATCCGCGGCGGGGACGATGAACGCTGATACCGACGCGGACAAACGCAAGCGCGACCACATCGACGTGGTCCTCGCCGGCCATCCCTCGGCGCCCGGCCCGATGCCGCCCGCAAGCGTCGCCTCGCAATTGCCGGGCGGGTTCGATGCCGTCACCTTCGTGCATTGCGCGCTGCCGGAGATCAGCCTCGCCGAGGTGGATCTGGCCACGCGCTTCCTGGGCAAGCCGCTGAAGGCGCCGCTTCTCATCTCCTCGATGACCGGCGGCCCGGTGGCCTCGGAGCGGATCAACGCGCACCTCGCCGAGGCGGCACAGGCGCTGGGGATCGCGCTGGGGGTCGGCTCGCAGCGGATCGCGCTGGGGGCCGGCGGCGCCGGCGGGCTGGGGGCAGACCTGCGCCGGCGGGCGCCGGACATCCTTCTGCTCGCCAACCTCGGCGCCGCCCAGCTCGGCCGCGGCTACGGCCTCGACGAGGCCCGGCGCGCCGTGGAGATGATCGGCGCCGATGCCCTCATCCTCCACCTCAACCCGCTGCAGGAGGCGATCCAGCCCGGCGGCGACCAGGATTGGCGCGGCCTCGTCGACCGCATCGGCGCGCTCGCCGGTGCCCTGGAGGTGCCGGTGGTGGTGAAGGAGGTGGGCTTCGGCCTGTCCGCCGACATCGCCCGCAGGCTGGCGGGATGCGGGGTCGCGGCGCTGGACGTGGCCGGGGCGGGCGGCACCAACTGGGCGCTGGTGGAAGGCGCCCGGGGCATCGGCGCCACCCGCGCCATCGCCTCCGCCTTCGCCGACTGGGGCATTCCCACCGCCCGCGCGGTGCGGGAGGTGCGGGCGGCCTGCCCGGACCTGCCGCTCATCGCTTCCGGCGGGATCCGCCACGGCGTGGACGCCGCCAAGGCGCTGCGGTTGGGCGCCGATTTGGTGGGCCAGGCGGCCGGGGTGCTCGCCGCCGCGGTCACCTCCACCGAAGCGGTGGTGGAGCATTTCTCGGTGATGGAAGCGCAGTTGCGCATCGCCTGCTTCTGCACCGGGGCGCGGGACCTTATTACCCTGCGCCAGGCGCCGCTGCGCGAGGCCTGAGACGGGCGGCGCACGCCGGGCCGGGCGCTCCGGTCTCGTCGCGGTCGCGCGCCACATGCCAGGAGACCGTGTGGGAAGCCGGCGGGGCTTGCGGTGCTCCGGCCCTATGGCGCGCGTCGGGCGGAATTCTCGACGATCCGCGCCCTGAAGACACCCGGCGTCCAGCCGTCCGACTTTGCAAACGGCCTCTCGGCTTAGGACCTATTGATTGGGGGCGGCGATGTGATTCAGGGGCCGTCAGCAGGCTGAACATGAGCGACCTGTATTGGCTGACGGACGAGCAGATGGCGCGGCTTTCGCGGTATTTTCCCAAGAACCACCGCAAGCCTCGGGTGATGATCGCCGGGTGCTCAGCGGGATCATCTTCGTCAATCGTAATGGGCCGCACAAGACATTGTATAACCGTTGGAAACGGTGGAGCGAGATGGGCGTGTTCGGCCGGATGATGGAAGAAGACGTAGAACCCCAAACCATCACATGATCGCCGCCACTTATTTGAAGGCGCACCGCACGGCATCCAGCCTGCGGGTCAAAAAAGGGAGCTGGACGATCCGGCGAGCCAAGGGCGGCATGAACACCAAGCTGCACGCCATCACCGATGCCAATAGCCGCCCCCTGAGTTTCTTCATCATCGCAGGTCGGATCAGCGATTACACCGGCGCAGCATCCCTTCTCGACGATTTGCCAAAGGCGCAGCGGGTGCTGGCAGGCCGTGGCTATGATGCCGCGTGGTTCAGCGACCCACTGGAGCAAAAGAGCATACAACCCTGTATCCCAGGCTGAGAATCCCGTTCTTCTCCTATCAAATAGGATAAGTGCCGTAACCGTGTCGAGATCATGTTCGGCCTACTTAAGTGCTGGCGCCGCGTAACAATCCGATGCGATCTATACGCGACCGTGTTCCTGTCCTTATTCGCCCTGGCCGTCACTGTTCTATTCTGAATCTGATTAACGATAATTGAGTCTAAGGCCACGCTTGGCGCATTACTATTGCCGCGTCCTGGAATTCATATTTATCATATTCTATATACTTGACGGATATAATTAAGTCACACGAGCGGCAAAGTTTTCTATTTTTTATCGGAAGCCTGAATAAAGAGCTCTGAATTATACCTAAATAATAAATTTTCCCATCTTCAAATTTATCGGGATCAAATTTGACCGGCTCCCTTCCATTAAAATCCGCGAAATATTTTAAAAGATCTGAGAATGACGTATCTTTTATTATTTTGCTAAAATCATCTGTTACATCTAGCTGAAATGAATTCCATTTACGTTCAGAAAAATCTCTATTAATCTCTTGAATGGCGCCTAGTATTTGAATTTCCTTAGTCGGGTCGATTCTTTTTGGATTCGGGATTATTATGCTGGAAGCAAACCACCCATCAAAGGTCCCATAGCCAATAGTTGCCATGAGCGTCAGCACGCCGCAAATATAAAGCTTGGTCACCCTCATGGTTCACCCTTAGTGCATGAGGTGCGAAGTTTCACTACGTGTAACTATAGCCCCTCACCCGAATTTTCAAGGTGAGCTCTTCATCGGCCTCGCGCCGGCCCCCTCGCCGTTCTTCTCCACGAGGATGACACCCGCGGCTTCAAGGGCGGTGCGGATGGCGGAGAAGTTGTTTGCGATGGGCGAACAGCGACCCTTCTCAAAGTCGCGCACCGTTGAAGCGCTGACGCTTGCCGCCGCGGCGGCAAACGCCAACGCTTTGCCGGAGGCCAACCTGAAGAAAATCCGCAGCCTCATCCTTCTCGTCCGCGCTGAGGTGGAAGACAACATGCCGGCGCCGGAGGATGCGCTCGATTACCTCACGGGGGTCTTGTCCAAAGTGGACACCTTGTTGAAGGGGGGGCGGCAACAAGGCCGGCGGTCCATCTGTCCCGGAAGACGCTTCGCGCCCTCTCGTGCAGGCATCTGGACGCCGCCACCGCCGACCAGTGCCCGTTCCCGGAGGAGGCCTGCGATCTGCTTCGCGAGGCCCTCGCCGAAATGCGGACGCTCTTCGAGGGTATGGGCCTATGGGCGGTGTCAGCCTCACGGACGGGCGCGTCCTGCATATTCCCAGCGCGCCATACATCATCGACGCCACCAGCGTCATCATCGCGCCTGCCGCGGATGATCTGGCAGCCATCGTGCCGCTCATCCTGGATGATCAGCTGCCGCTGTTAACCAAGCGGTTGGTGGGCGGCGCCCGCAAGCGGCGGTTCTCCCACCGGCATCGGGACGTGAACCGGACGGAGCTGGAGTTGGCGCACAAGTGCATCGACCGCGCCTGAAGGACAGGGCTGAGGAGGCGCGGGATGACGGCTGACGAAACAACGCTCCTTCCTGCTCCACCCCATGGCCAACAGGGTGCTGCGCCGAACTCGCGGAGCCAGGACGGGAAGGGGTTTCCAGCGCGACGGAAAAGGTGGCGCAGGGGTGGATTGAAACCACCTTGTGCCATTCAAATATCTGAAAATTTATAGAAATTCAGAAATGAATGGTGCCCAGGAGAGGACTCGAACCTCCACGGCTTTCACCACTGGTACCTGAAACCAGCGCGTCTACCAATTCCGCCACCTGGGCCCCGCACGGCCGGAGCCGGTTGGGAGGCGACACATAGAGGGCGGGAGTGGTTATTGTCAATCGTCATCCCGGGTGTCTTTTGCGCCCGTCCATCTCTGTCCACAGGCGGTTGCGGGCGTTGCCCCAGCCCCGGTGGGCGCGCGGCGCCGGATCGGCGGGAGGTTGCCGAGAAAAACGGTGCTTTTTGTCGCCAGGGCAAGGGAAAAGACGCTGGCGCATTCCAGGCGCCGGGTGGTGGGCGGCGCGCCGGCGCCGATGATCCACCCATGGGCGCTGACACATCGCTGTCCCAGATAGGGGATGCGGAGCGCCCGCCGGAATGCGCCCAATCCGGCAAAACAGCCGGCCCGGGGCAGGGCCGGCGCCTCATCCCGAATCACCAAGGCGGTTCGGGATGAGGGCTTTATCCGTCGTTGTTCCGCTCGGGGAACACGGTTGGCCGGCCCGCGGAGGCGCCATGCGGTGCCGCGGGCCGGAAGCTTGCGTCGGCCGTCCTCAGGCCTCGAACTTCGGCTCGCGCTTCTCGATGAACGCGCTCATGCCTTCCTTCTGGTCGGCGAGGGCGAACTGCGACTGGAACACCCGCCGCTCGAAGCGGATGCCCTCGGCCAGGGTGCTCTCATAGGAGCGGTTCACCGCCTCCTTCACCTGCAGGCTCACGGTGCGGGACATGCCGGCGATCGCCTTCGCCACCTTCAGCGCCTCGTCCACCAGCTCCGCCGCCGGCACGATGCGCGAGACGAGGCCCGCCCGCTCGGCCTCGGCCGCGTCCATCAGGCGGCCGGTGAGGCACATTTCCATCGCCTTGGACTTGCCCACGAAGCGGGTGAGCCGCTGGGTGCCGCCGGCGCCCGGCATCACCCCCAGCTTGATCTCCGGCTGGCCGAACTTGGCGGTGTCGGCGGCGAGGATGAAGTCGCACATCATCGCGAGCTCGCAGCCGCCGCCGAGCGCGAACCCGGCCACCGCCGCGATCACCGGCTTGCGGGCGCGCGCCACGCTCTCCCACGAGGTGATGAAGTCCTCGAGATAGGTGGAGGGGTAGCTGAGGCCCTGCATCTCCTTGATGTCGGCGCCGGCGGCGAACGCCTTCTCCGAGCCGGTGATGACCACGCAGCCGATCTCGCGATCCTTCTCGAAGTCGGCGAGGGCGGCGCCCACCTCGGCCATCAGGCCGGAGCTGAGGGCGTTGAGCGCCTTGGGGCGGTTGAGACGAATGAGCCCCACCTTGTCGTGGCGCTCCACCAGAATCATCTCGTAAGCCATCCTCGTCTCCTCTCCCGTCGGGTCCGGTCGATCCGGCGCGTCATTGGGACGCGCAGGCCGTTTAGCGCCATTCGGGCGGGAACGCGATGGGCATCTGCCGCGCCGGAGCAGGCCTCAACGCTGGCAGACGGGGCAATAGAAGGTGGCGCGGCCGGCCTGGAGAATGCGCTGGATCCGCCCGGTGCAGCGCGGCGTCGAGCAGGGCTCGCCCTCCCGGTCGTAGACGCGGAAGGCGTGCTGGAAGTAGCCGAGCTCGCCGTCCACCTGCCGGTGGTCGCGCAGGGAGGAGCCGCCGGCCTGGATCGCCTCGCGCAGCACCTCGCGGATGGCGACCACGAGGCGCTCCGCCCGCGCCGTCGGCCCGCCATTGCCATCGGCCAGGGTGTAGGCGAGGCGGCGGGGGGAGAGGCGGGCGCGGAACAGCGCCTCGCTGACATAGATGTTGCCGAGCCCCGCCACCAGCTTCTGGTCGAGCAGCGCCGCCTTCAGCGAGGTCCGGCGCCGGGCGAGGGCCGCGGCGAGATAGGCGGCGTTGAAGCTGTTGCCCAGCGGCTCCGGGCCGAGGTCGCGCAGCAGCGGATGGCTGTCCAGCCGGTCGTAGGGCACGATCAGGATGGCGCCGAAGCGCCGCGGGTCGTTGAACGTCACGCTCGCCCCGCCGGCGAGATGGAGCACCACGTGGTCGTGGCGGCCGGCCTCGCCGCGCGGATAGTGGAAGAGGCCAGGCCGCCCCTTCACCGGCGCGCCCTCGATGCGCATCGATCCGGACATGCCGAGGTGCACGATGAGCACCTCGCCGCCGTCGAGATCGGCAAGCAGGTACTTCGCCCGCCGGTTCAGCGCCTCGATGCGGCGGCCGGCGAGACGATCGGCGAAGTTCTCCGGCAGCGGCCAGCGCAGGTCCGGACGGCGCGCCTCCGCGCGCTCGATCACGGCGCCCTGCAGCACAGGCATCAGGCCGCGGCGGACGGTTTCCACCTCGGGCAGTTCAGGCATGTCATCCTTCGGCGCGACGGCGCGCGATCATGGCGGTGATGGAACGATATCCGCGCCGGCCCGCCTTCCGGGCGCGGTGGGGATCTTCCGGTTCGGGCCGGGCAGAATCAGGACTTCAGCATCGGCTGCGCGGAAACGTCGCGCAAGGGTGGTGCCAGCCCCTGTGGACACCTTTGCGGCATCTCAGCCGGCGCCTTCCGGGCCGTCGGCGTCGAAGTCCAACTGCTCCAGCCGCAGGCCGCGGCGGGCGATCTTGTCGGCGGAGATGAGCACCTTGGCCACATCGTCGCCGACCATGGCGAAGTGGCGCGAAAGCTCGCCCACCCGCTCGCGCAGGCGCGAGACGTCGGCCACCAGCGCGCCCACCTCGGCGCGGATCCGGTCGGCCTGGGCGCGCATGCGCGCATCCTTGGCGATGGCCTGCACCACCTGCACGGCCAGCATCAGCAGTGAGGGCGACACCAGCACCACCCGCGCCCGGTAGGCCTGCTGGATCACCGCGTCGAAGCCGGTGTGGATCTCCGCATAGACCGATTCGGAGGGCACGAAGATGAGGGCGATGTCCTGGGTCTGCCCGGGCACGAGGTAGCGCTCGGCCACGTCGTTGACGTGCTTCATGAGGTCGGCGCGGACCCGTTGCGCCGCCGCCTTTTTGGCCTCCGGCGAGGCGGCCTCGCGGAAGGCGGTGATCGATTCCAGCGGAAACTTCGAATCGATCAGCAGAGGGCGTGGGTCGCCGGGCAGGAACACGGCGCAGTCCGGCCGCCGGCCGTCGGCGAGGGTGTACTGGAAGGCGAAGGCGTCGCGCGGCAGGCCGTCGGAGATGATCGCCTCCATCCGGGCCTGGCCGAAGGCGCCGCGGGCCTGCTTGTTGCCGAGCGTCTCGCGCAGGGCGATCACCTCGCCGGAGAGCTCCGAGAGGCTGCGTTCGGCCGCCTCCACCAGCACCAGCCGCTCGGCGATGCGGGTCAGGTTCTCGTGGGTCGCGCGGGCGGCGGCGCTCATGCCCTCGTTGAGGCGGTGCGAGGTGGAATCGAGCCGTTCCGCCACCGCCCGGGCGAGCTCCCCCTGCCGGTGGGCGAGGACGTCGCCCATGGTGCGCACCCGGCCGGAGGTCTCCGCCTGCAGGCGGGTGAGTTCCTGCACCGCATGGGCCAGCGCCTGGGGATGGATTCCCCCCCCGGCCGCGCGGGCCGGCTCCTCCCGGCCGGGCGCCCCCGCCCCGCGCCAGGCGAGCACGGCCACGAGCAGCGCGATGAGCACCGCGACGGCGGCAAGCCCGGCGGCGGCCAGCGCGGCAGGACTTGCCGCAAGCTCGGAGAAAAGGCGATCCATCCTTGCCTCATAGCGCACTTCGTGCCATGAACAAAGAGGGAACAACACTTGACCGGAGCCAGACCCTCGCTTATTTCGCGTCAATGACCACGCGCCCGATCCTCATCCTGCCCGATGCCAAGCTGCGCGCCATCTCCGAACCCGTGGCCGGGATCGATGCGGAGGTGCGCAAGCTGGTGCACGACATGTTCGACACCATGTACGACGCCCCCGGCATCGGGCTGGCGGCGATCCAGGTGGGGGTGGCGCGGCGGGTGGTGACCATCGACACCGCCCGCGACGGCGAGGAGAAGAAGCCGGTCGCCCTCATCAACCCGGAGATCATCTCCGCCTCGCCGGAACTGTCGGTCTATAGCGAGGGCTGCCTGTCCATCCCCGAATATTTCGAGGAGGTGGAACGCCCGGCCAAGGTCACGGTGCGCTTCACGGACCTCGACGGCGCGGTGCGCGAGGTGCCGGCCGAGGGGCTGTTCGCTACCTGCGTCCAGCATGAGATCGACCATCTCAACGGCGTCCTGTTCATCGACCACATCTCCAAGCTGAAGCGCGACCGGGTGATGAAGAAGTTCATCAAGCAGGCCCGGCGCGAGCACGCCGACTGATCCCCTTCCGCCGGACCGGACGCCATCATGCGCATCGTCTTCATGGGCACGCCGGACTTCGCGGTGCCCACCCTGTCGGAGATCGTCGGGCGCGGCCACGAGGTGGTCGCGGTCTATAGCCGCGCGCCGGCGCCGGCCGGGCGGCGCGGGCTCGATCTCGTGCCCTCGCCGGTGCACCGCGTGGCCGAGCGTTTCGGCCTGCCGGTGCTGACGCCGAGGAGCCTGCGCACGCCGGAGGCGGCGGAGGTCTTTCGCAGCCACGAGGCCGAGGTGGCGGTGGTGGTGGCCTACGGGATGATCCTGCCGCCGGAGATCCTTGCCGCACCGGCGCTCGGCTGCCTCAACCTGCACGGCTCGCTGCTGCCGCGCTGGCGAGGGGCGGCGCCGATCCAGCGCGCCATCATGTCCGGCGATGCGGAGACCGGCATCTGCGTGATGCAGATGGAAGCCGGGCTCGATACCGGCCCCGTCGGGCTGGTCGAGCGCATGCCCATCGGCCCCGACATGACCGCCGGCGAACTGCACGACCGCATGAGCGTGCTGGGCGCCGATCTGATGGGGCGGGCGCTGGCGGCGTTGGGGCGCGGCGGCCTCGGCTTCACCCCCCAGCCGGAGGCGGGCGTCACCTCTGCCGCCAAGATCGGCAAGGACGAGGCGCGGATCGACTGGAGCCGCCCGGCCGCCGAGGTGCACGACCGCATCCGCGGCCTCTCGCCGTTCCCCGGCGCCTGGTTCCCGCTGGGGCCCGACGGCGCGCGGGTGAAGGTGCTGCGCTCCACCCGGGCCGCCGGCTCCGGGGCGCCGGGCACGGTGCTGGACGATGCCCTGGCGATCGCCTGCGGCGACGGCGCGGTGCGGCTGGTGGAACTGCAGAAGGCCGGCGGCAAGCCGATGCCGGCGGCGACGTTCCTCAACGGCACGGCCCTGCCGCCGGGCACGGTGCTCTAAGAGCCTCTGACATAACCTCTGGGCGGAGGATGGTCGCGGGATTTTGGTCCGCCGGCCAAGCGCCGACCGCAGTCGATGCGGTCGGCATCGACGAGGAGCGGCAACGCCGCAGGCGGTCGAAAGACCCGGCCCGCCGACCCCACGAGGTCATATTAGAGGCTCTGGCTCAGAGATTGGAAGTCAGGGCAGGGGCCAGGCCGGCCGTTCGAGTCCCACCTGCCCGCGATGGCGCAGGGCGTGGTCGGCGAGCACGCACCACACCATCGCCTCGCCCACCGGCACCGCGCGGATGCCGACGCACGGGTCATGCCGGCCCTTGGTGAAGATATCGGTCTCCGCCCCCTGCCGGTCCACGGTGCGCCGCGGGGTGAGGATCGAGGAGGTGGGCTTCACCGCGAACCGCGCCACCACCGGCGCTCCGGTGGAGATGCCGCCGAGGATGCCCCCCGCATGGTTGGCGAGGAAGTGCGGATGCCCTTCGTTGCCGCGCCGCATCTCGTCGGCATTGGCCTCGCCGGTGAGGCGGGCGCTGGCGAAGCCGTCGCCGATCTCCACCCCCTTCACCGCGTTGATGCCCATGAGCGCGCTGGCGAGATCGCCGTCGAGCTTGGCGTAGAGCGGGGCGCCGAGGCCCGGCGGCACGCCTTCGGCCACCACCTCCACCACCGCGCCCACCGAGGAACCGGCCTTGCGGATGGCGTCGAGGTGGGCTTCCCACACCGGCACGGTCTGCGGATCGGGGCAGAAGAAGGGATTGTTGGGCACCTCGGCCCAGTCCCAGCGGGCGCGGTCGATGGCGATCTCGCCGATCTGCACCAGCGCCCCGCGCACGGTGACCCCCGGCAGAACTTTCGCGGCGATGGCGCCGGCGGCGACCCGGGTCGCCGTCTCCCGCGCCGAGGAGCGGCCGCCGCCGCGGTGGTCGCGGATGCCGTACTTGATGTCGTAGGTGAAGTCGGCGTGCCCGGGCCGGTAGGCGCCGGCGATGTCGGCATAGTCCTTGGAGCGCTGGTCCACGTTCTCGATCAGGAGCGCGATCGGGGTGCCGGTGGTGACGAGGCCGCCGTCCGGATGGTCGAGGACGCCGGAGAGCACCTTCACCGCATCGGGCTCGCGCCGCTGGGTGGTGAAACGCGAGGTGCCCGGCCGCCGCCGGTCGAGGGCGGCCTGCACCTCGTCGAGGGTAAAGCGCAGATTGGGCGGGCAGCCATCGACCACGCAGCCGATGGCCGGCCCGTGGCTCTCGCCGAAGGTGGTGACCCGGAAGAGGTGCCCGAAGGTGTTGAAGGACATGACGCTTTTGTCCCGGCGATGACGCTCTCGGTGAACGCGGGAATGCTCCGAGACACGCTCCATAGACCGGAACCGCCGCGAAGCAAAACCCAGCCCGTCCCCTCCGGCCCATCGCCGGGCCGGGCATCGTCCCGCGCTGTGACACACAAATGGGGATGACTGTGCTATGGGAGGAGCGCACGGAGGCCCGCTTCTTCTCGCCATGCCCTTATTTGAGATCCTTGTCGTCATCTTTCTGGTGTTGCTGAACGCCGTTCTTGCCGCAGCAGAATTGTCGATCGTCTCCTCCCGCCCCGCCCGGCTGAGGGCCATGGCGGATCGTGGCCATCGCGGGGCGGCAGCGGCGCTGGCGCTCGGCGAGCAGCCCGGCCGCTTCCTCTCCACGGTGCAGATCGGCATCACGCTCATCGGCATCCTGGCGGGCGCCTTCTCGGGCGCCAGCCTGGGCGACCAGCTCGGCGAGGCGCTGCGCAGCGCCGGTCTTCCGACCGGCCTTGCCGGCCCGGTGGGCTACATCACCGTGGTGGTGGCCATCACCTATGTCTCGCTGGTGGTCGGCGAGCTGATCCCCAAGCGCCTCGCCTTGCAGAACCCGGAGGGGCTGGCCTCGTCGGTGGCGCCGGCGATGGTGGCGCTCTCGAAGATCTCGGCGCCCATGGTGTGGCTGCTGGACGCCTCCACCCGGCTGGTGCTGCGCCTTCTGGGCGAGCGGCTCGACCAGGGCAAGGCGGTGACCGACGAGGAGATCCACGCCATCATCACCGAGGCCGAGACCGCCGGGGTGATCGAGCCGGCCGAGCGGCGGATGATCGCCGGGGTGATGCGCCTCGCCGACCGGCCGGTGACCGCCATCATGACCCCGCGCACCGACGTCGAGTGGGTGGACATCTCGCGCTCCGCCGAGGAGGTCCGCGCCCGTCTGATGGAGACCCCTCACAGCCGCCTGCCGGCCTGCGAGGGCTCGCCGGAGGAGACCATCGGCGTCATCCAGGCCAAGCGCCTGCTGGATGCCTATCTCAAGGGCGAGACCCCGGACCCGCGCAACTTCGTGCAGACCGTGCCGTTCCTGGTGGAGGGCATCGGCGCGCTGGAGGCGATGCGGGTGCTGCGCGGTGCCGAGGTGCCCATGGGCATCGTGGTGGACGAGTATGGCGACATGGCCGGGGTGGTGACCGGCTACGACCTCCTGCTCGCCATCACCGGCACCCTGCTGAATGCCGAGCCGGTGGAGGAACGCCATGTGGTGGAGCGCGAGGACGGCTCCTACCTGATCGGCGGCGACACCCCCATCGACGAGCTGCGCGAGCTGCTCAGCCTCAACCTGCCGCTGGACGAGGGCTACAACACCGTTGCCGGCTTCGCCCTCTCCCGCATCAAGGAGATGCCGCAGGAGGGCGCCAACTTCAGCGCCTTCGGCTGGCGGTTCGAGATCATCGACATGGACGGGCGGCGAATCGACAAGCTGCTGGTCTCCCGCTCTCCCGTGCTCCACCGGCAGAAGGTGGTGGGCGAGCGCTGACGGCAGGCAGGGCGGCCGTAGCGCAACGCTCACGCCCTGCGCAGGGCCCGCCGGGCGCGCGGATCGCAGCGCCATCACCTGGATCGGAAGCGCCTGGATCGCCCGCGACCGGCCTCAGGCCGCGAGGTTCCGGCTCTAGGCCGCCAGGCCGGGCGCGAGCGGATCATATGTCCGGGCCGCGTGGGCCGCGGCGGCGATTCGGTCCGGACAGAAAAAGACCCCCGCGCCGGGATGCGGCGCGGGGGTCTTTTCGTTTCGGGGCAGCCCGGACGGCTGCCGGGCTCAGAAGAAGCGACGGCCGGCGTCGCGCTCGTCGGCGAGGGGGGCCGGCTCGCGGGTGAGGCGGGCGGCCTCCTCGCGGCGGACGTAGTCGGCGAACGGGTCGAGGGCGTCCTGCGCCGGCTCGCCGGCCTCGTGGTGGTCATCCGGCAGGGCGCGGGGGGAGATCGGCAGTTCTTCGCCGAGCGGAACCGCCAGCGAGGAATCGATGGTGCGGGTGGCCTTGGCGTCGAGCCAGGGCAGCGGGAAGGGCGAGGCGATGTAGGCGACGCCGTCGTCCTGCTCCCAGGCGATCATGTAGATGGCCTCGTCCGCCGGCACGCCGGGCAGGGAGAACATCTGCGGCATCTCGCGGGCGCTGCCGGTCCAGCCCAGGGTGTGGGCGAGCTGGAACGATTCGTCGAGGAAGGCGGCCACGGCGGCGAGGCGGTCGGCCCTGAGCGCCTGGGTGAAATCCACATCCAGCAGGCGGCGCAGATAGCCTTCCACGCTGTCACCGGCGGCCCACTGGGCGCCGTTGGCGAACTGGTAAACGTACACGCGCGGACTCTCCATCACGAACTCCGAACCATACTGCTGGAGCCGGAAACCGGCTCGCCGTGAGCAACGCAAGGCTGCCGCGCCGTGCGGCGGGCGACCCGATGGGTTTGGACCGGGCTTTGGGCAAGCGCGCTCCGGGCGAGTGTGCCTCGCGCGCCTACTCAACCACAAAAGCGGCATTTTTGGCGCCCGGCATGGTTTATATTGCCCGGCATGGTTTTCAAAGTGCCTGTGGGGCATTGCGGACCCTACGTCAGCACCTGCGCCCGGATGCCTTCATCTTGCCGTGTGAAAACGCGCTATAGCTTGCCTCACCCGTTGCGCGCGAGGCCACCCGGCGATTCCCTCGCCCGGGCCGGATGAAGGCGCGACGGGTTGCCAAGCCGGCGTGCCGGGCACGCCATGACGGGAGAGTGCAATGTCCTTGATGAAATGCCTCCTTGCGGCGACGGCCCTGACCCTCGGCCTGCCGGCCGCGGCGCTGGCCCAGCCGGCGCCGGCCGCCGCGAAGTCCGTTACCGCCGACATCGTCGGCAATGATGGCAACGTCGTCGGCACCGCCACCGCCACCGGGGTCGAGGAAGTCACGGTCATCCGGGTGGTCCTGCAGCCCGGCGCGCTCAGCCCCGGCTGGCACGGCATCCACCTGCACGCGGTGGGCGACTGCTCGGACACGGCGAAGTTCCTGGCCTCGAAGGGCCATGTGAACCACGGCTCGGGCGCCCTGCACGGCCTGCTCAATCCCAACGGGCCGGACGAGGGCGACCTGCCCAACATCTACGCCATCGCCGACGGCTCGGTCTCCGCCGAGGTGGCGCGGGAATGGGCGCTGTTCGGCCGGAACGGCTATCTCGATGCCGACGGCTTCGCCCTGGTCATCCACGCCAAGCCCGACGACCATCTGAGCCAGCCCATCGGCGGCGCCGGCGACCGGGTGGCCTGCGCCGCCTTCAAGCCCTAGGGCATTTTCCGCGCGCACCCGTCTCCTCCCATGTTGAATCGCCGAAGCGAGGCAGCATGGGCGGTCACGCCGTTTCCATTCAGAGCTTCTGACAAAACCCATGGGCTCAGGATGGCCGAGGACTTTTGGTCTCCTGCCAGGCGCCGAAATCAGTCGATGCCGCAAGAATTGCGAGGATCGGCAACGTCGCAGGAGACCCAAAAGATCCGGTCAGCCGATCCCGGAGGTTTTGTTGAAAGCTAATAACTAGGTCAACGGGCGATTCACCCAGCCTACGGGCGCGCTATACTTCCAGTTGCACGGTGGCCGGCCGCGCGGTGAAATTGGATCGCCGATTGAATTTGGATGGACGCTTCTGGGGCGTTCGCGCGGCGGTGGCCTCAAGCCCGCGTCGCGCTTCGGCGTTTCCATGAGGCATCGACGCGCCGCGAACGGCGGCTGCACCCACTCCGGCCCGCAGCGTCGCGCACGGGCGGTCCTGCCGGGTGAATCCCGCAGGACGGGCCCCGCCCGCGGGGAGGGTATCCGGCGCCGGCGCGCCATGAACGAGGCGGCATTGAACGAGGCGGCGTTGAACCAAGCTTGCCGGTCATTCCCATGGACGTGACGCCCACCCCCGAGGACGCCGCGGCCACCCGCCGCCGGCTGGGGCGCTGGCTCGGCGCGCAGCGGGCCTTTGCTCCCCGCCCGCTGCGGCTGGCCGGGCTGCTCGGCGCGCTGGCCGGCTGTCTTGTGGTGCCCCAGGCCTGGCTGCTGGCGCAGGCGGTGGCGCCGGTGGTGACCGCCGGGGCCGGCCTCGCCGAGGTGCTGCCCTACCTGCTGCCGCTGCCGCTGCTGTTCCTCCTGCGCTTCGCGCTGGTGCAGGCGGCGGATCGCGCCGCGCTGCAGGCGGCGACGCAGATCAAGGCCGGGGTGCGCGATGCCCTGGTGCGCCGGCTCCAGGAACTCGGCCCCGCGCATGTGCAGGGCAAGGCGTCCGGCGCGCTCGCCACCACGGTGATCGAGGGGGTAGACGGGCTGGAGCCCTATTACGTCCGCTTCGTGCCGCACATGCTGGCGGTGGCGGTGGTGCCGCTGGTGGTGCTCGCGGCGGTGCTGCCGCGCGACTGGATCTCCGGCGTGGTGCTGCTGGTGACGGGGCCGGTGATCCCCCTCTTCATGCTGCTGATCGGCCTCGGCACCGAGGCGCTGAACCAGAGGCAGTGGCGGCGGCTGGCCCGGCTCGGCGGCCGCCTGCTCGATGGGCTGCAGCGCCTCGCCACCCTCAGGATGTTCAATGCCGCCGCCCGCGAGGCGCAGGTTCTGGACGCGGTCTCGCAGGAGTATCGCCGGGCCACCATGGCGGTGCTCAGGGTCGCCTTCCTGTCCTCGCTGATGCTGGAGTTCCTGGCCACCGTGGGGATCGCGCTGGTGGCGGTGCTGGTCGGCTTCCGCCTGCTCTACGGCACCATGGGGTTCGAGGCCGGCTTCTTCGCCCTGCTGCTGGCGCCGGAATTCTATGCCCCGCTGCGCCAGATGGGCACCGACTACCACGCCAAGATGGAGGCGATGGGCGCCGCCGAGGGCATCGTCGCGGTGCTCGATGCGCCGGTTCCTCCCGATGGCGCCGGGCGGCCGGCGCTGCCGGAGCGCATCGACATCGTCTGCGAGGGGGTGGACTTCGCCTATGAGGCCGGCGCCCCGGTGCTGCGCGGCGCCTCCCTCACCCTCGCCGCCGGGCAGGTGACGGCGCTGGTGGGGCCGAGCGGGGCCGGCAAGAGCACGCTGCTCGCCCTGCTGCTGGGCCTGCGCCGGCCCGAGGCCGGACGGATCCTCGCAGGCGGCCACGATCTGGCGCAGATGGCCCGCGCCCACTGGCTGGAGCATGTGGCCCTGGTGCCGCAGCGCCCGCACATGTTCGCCGGCACGGTGGGCGACAACATCGCCCTCGGCGCCCCCGATGCCGCCCCCGAGGCGGTGCGCGCCGCCGCCCGCATGGCCGGCGCCGACGGCTTCATCACCGCCTTGCCGCAGGGCTACGATACCCCGCTCGGCGAGCACGGCCACACCCTGTCCGGCGGCCAGGTGCAGCGGATCGCGCTCGCCCGCGCCTTCCTGAAGGATGCCCCGGTGGTGCTGATGGACGAAGCCACCACCGGCCTCGACCCCGAGACCGAGGCGGCCATCACCGCCGCGGTGGCCCGGCTCGCCCGGGAGCGCACGGTGCTCATCATCGCCCATCGGCTGCGCACGGTGCGGCTCGCCGATCGCATCGCGGTGATGGAAGCCGGCGCGATCGTGGAGCAGGGCACCCACGAGAGCCTCGCCGCGGGCCGCACCCGCTACGCCGCGCTGCTGCGCGAGGCGGGACTCGCGGGCGCCGACCGTGCCGGCGCGGGGATATCGCAGGAAGCGGGCTCGCCGGGAGCCTGGCAAGGGGATGCTCTGCGAAGCACTGCGCCGGAGCACATGCCGCAAGCGGTCGCGCCCGCAGACTCTGGACGACAAGTAGGCGCACCACCGGATGGCGCACCGCAAGGGCAGGGGCGGGATGGCATGTCGCAGGGGGTGACACCTCGAAGCGCCGTTGCGCCTGAGCGCATGCTGCAAGAGCTCGCACCGCCGGACGATGCGCGGCAAGGGGCAGCAGCGCGAAGTGCTTTGCCGCAGGAGCGGATCCCGCAAGCGCTCGCATCTCAAGAAGGTGGACGACAAGTAGACGCACCATCGGATGGCGCGCTGCAAGGGCAGGGCCCGGATGGCGTGTCGCAAGCGGCGATACGGCGAAGCATTTTACCGCAGGAACCCATGCCGCAAACGGTGGCGCCTCAGGAAGATGCACAACAACTAGGCGCACCCCAAACCCACGCACCGGAGGCGCGGCAAGGGGCGGCACCGCAAAGCGCCGCTGCGCCGGAACCGATGCCGCAAGCGGACCCTCCCCAAGACGGGACATCACTGGACGGCCTGTCCGGCCCCGCCGCGCCAGGCGGCGGAGAGGGAGGGCGGGCCGATGGGTGATGTCCGGATTCTCCTGCGCCTGCTGCGCCTCATGAAGCCCTATGCCGGCTGGATGCTGCTGGGGGTGGCGCTGTCGGCGGTCACCGTGCTCGCCAATGTGGCGCTGATGGCGCTGGCGGGGTGGTTCATCGCCACCATGGCCATCGGCGGCCTTGCCGGCGTGCTGGTGAACTATTTCATGCCGTCCGCCGGCATCCGCGCCTTCGCCATCCTGCGCACCGGCGGGCGCTACGGCGAGCGCATCGTCACCAACGAGGCGACCTTCCGCCTCATCGCCCGGCTCCGGGTGTGGCTGTTCGAGCGGCTGGTGCCGCTGGCCCCGGCCCAGCTCCAGGACTGGCGGGGGGCCGATCTCGTCTCCCGCGTCCAGGCGGACGTGGATACGTTGCAGAACGCCTATCTGCGATTGTTCGTGCCGCTGGCGGTGGCGCTGGTGTGCACGCTGGCCATCGTCGCCGGGCTGGGGCTCGCCAGCGGCACCATCGCGTGGGTGGTGCTCGGCCTGCTGGTGGTGGCCGGAGCGGTGGTGCCGGGCCTCGCCTACCGGGCGGCGGCGCGGTCGGGCGCCGAGCTGGTGGCGGCGAAGGCCGAGCTGCGGGTGGCGGTGGTGGACGCGCTCCAGGGCATGACCGACCTTCAGGTCTACGGCGCCGGCGCGCGGGCGGCGGACCAGATGGGCATGCTCGGCGCCACGCTGGGCGAGCGGCAGCGCCGGGTGGCGCGGCTCGGCAGCCTTGCGGAAGGGGTGGTGGGCCTGTGCGCCGGCCTCGCCATGGTGAGCGCCGCGGGGCTCGCCATCGCCGGGGTTGCCGGCGTCAGCGTGTCGGCGAACAACTGCACCGCCGGCGTGCTGAACACC
>CALMSN010000066.1 GCA_937872325.1 uncultured Xanthobacter sp.
CGAACGCTTCATGGCGTTCTCGGAGTGGCTCGCGGCGCGCCCCCGGGACGGCGCGCCCCCCTCCCCCCGGCCGCTCCGTGGCGCCGGCCCGCGGACGCAGCCAGAGCGGGCCGAAGGCGTCATCCTGGCGGACCTCCAGCATGCCCTCGCGCACCATTTCCAGGCTGGCCGAGAAGCTGGAGGCCAAGGCGGTGGCCCTCAGCTCCGGTGTCACGGTGAAGTCTAGCAAAAATAGGTCCAGCCGCATCCAGTCGCCCACCACCCCGGCGCCGAGCAGCCGTTCCAGCCGGCCGCGCGCCTCGGCCAGCGACCAGACGGCGCGGACCTTGAGGGTGACCTGCGACAGCGCCCGCACCTGCCGCTGGTGGGCATAGGCCGACAAAAGATCGTAGAGCGAGGCGGTATAGGTGACCGGGCCGGCAGGAGCGGCAGTCTTCTCCGGGGCGGCGCGCGGGAAGACGTCGCGGCCGAGCTGGGTCCGGGCCATCAGATCGGCGGCGGCGCGGCGGATCCGCTCCAGGAGCCTGAGGCGACGGGCGAAGGCGTCGGCCAGTTCCTCGGCGGTGGGTCCGGGCTCCTGCGGCGGCGCCGGCAGCAGCAGGCGCGACTTGAGGTAGGCCAGCCACGCCGCCATCACCAGATAGTCGGCCGCCAGCTCCAGCCGGCCCCGCCGGGCATCCTCGATGAAGGCGAGGTACTGGTCGGCCAGGGCCAGGATGGAGATGCGCGCCAGGTCGACCTTCTGGGTGCGGGCGAGCGCCAGCAGCAGGTCGAGCGGGCCCTCGAAGCCTGCCACGTCCACCACGAACGCCTCGCCCGGCGCGGCGGGCGCATCCTCGGCGAAGGTATCGGCGGGGCCGCTCATGCGCCCCGCCCTCTCAGGCCGCGGCGATGCGTCGCGCCACCTCGGCGCGCAGGGCATCGCGATCCACGGGGGCGGGGGTAGCGCGCAAAGCGAGCGCGCGCTCCGCCCGGGCCAACGCCTCCCCGGCCAGAACCGGGGCCACGGCAGCCACCGGCTCCATTTCGTCGAGCCGGCCGTTGCAGTGGAGCAGCATGTCGCAGCCGGCCGCGATGGCAGCGGCGCCGCGGCTGCCGAGATCGCCGGCGAGCGCACCCATGGAGAGGTCGTCGCTCATGAGAAGGCCGTCGAAGCCGATATGGCCGCGGATCACCTCGTCCATCACCCGCCGGGAGGTGGTGGCGGGATGCTCGGCATCGATGTCGGCATAGACCACGTGGGCGGTCATGCCGAGGGGGATGTCGGCCAGCGCCTTGAAGGCGGCGAAATCCATGGCTTCCAGCTCGGCCCGCGGCGCGTGGACCACCGGCAGCCGCTCATGGCTGTCGGCGGGAGCGCGGCCGTGGCCGGGGATGTGCTTCACCACCGGCAGCACGCCGCCTTCCAGCAGCCCTTCGGCCGCCGCGCGGGCCAGCGCCGCCACCTCGGCCGGGCCGGTGCCGTAGGCCCGGTTGCCGATGATGCCGTGGCCGTCCGGATGCCTCAGGTCGGCGCAGGGGAGGCAGTCCACGTCAATGCCGAGGGCGAGGAGATCAGCCGCGATCGCCCGCGAGTTGAGCCGCACCGCCTCCAGCGCCCCCGCCGGATCGCGCAGGTAGAGCGCGCCGAAGGCCTCCGCCGGCGGATAATCCGGCCAGAAGGGCGGCCGCAGCCGCTGCACCCGCCCGCCTTCCTGATCGATCAGGACCGGGGCGCGCCAGCCCACCGCGGCGCGCAGCTCCGCCACCAGGGCGCTCACCTGGTCCGGGCTTTCCACGTTGCGGGCGAACAGGATGAAGCCCCAGGGGGCGGACCGGCCGAAGAAGGCCGCCTCTTCGGCGGTCAGACGCAGCCCGGAGCAGCCGGCGATGAAGGCGCGAGAAGTCATGGATTGGGCCTATTCGTGGTCCTGCCGCGGGTCAAGCGTCGCAGCGGCCGCGGGCGGCGCCATCCACCGCCCCAAATGAAAACGGCCGGGACAAGCCCGGCCGTTCGCGGATTTGACAGCATCTAGCCCGGATCACAGGCCGGCGACGTACCGGCTGGGATCCACCGCGGTCGAGCCCTTGCGGATCTCGAAGTGGAGCTGGGGCGTGGTCACGTCGCCGCTCTGCCCGGCTTTGGAGATGATCTGGCCGCGGCGGACGGTGTCGCCCTTCTTCACGCTCAGCTCGCTGTTGTGGGCGTAGGCGGTGACGTAGCCGTCGGCGTGCTTGATCAGCACCAGGTTGCCGTAATTCTTCAGCTCGTTGCCGGAATAGGTGACCACCCCATCCTCGGCGGCGCGCACGCCGGTGCCCTCGGGCACCGCGAAGTTCACGCCGTAATTCTGGGCGCCGCCCGGCTTCGGGCCGAAGCTGGCGATCACCCGGCCGCGGACCGGGGCCCGGAACTGCGGGCCGGAGCCGGGGCTGCGGGCGTCGTCCGCGTCGGCCACCGGCGTCACCTTGGCGGCAGTCTCCACCTTGGGTTCGGCGACCTTGGCCTCGGCGGCCTTGGGCGCGGCGGCGCTGGCCACCGGGGCGGGGGCCGGGGCGCTGGCGATCTTGGAGGTCGGCTGGGCGGGGGCCGGAGCCAGCGGCTTGGTCGCCGCCACGGCCGGGTTCGCCGGCATGGTGCCGAGCGTGCCCATGGCCTGGGTCTGCGGCTTGGTGGCCGCGGCGCCGGCCGGCTTGGCGCCCGGCGCCGGCTTGGCCTGGGTGGAGGCAGTGGCGGTGGGGGCCGGAGTGAAGCTGCCGGCCGGCGGGATCACCAGCGTCTGGCCGGTGCGGACCGTCATTCCGGGAGCGATATTGTTGGCAGCGCCGAGCTGCGCCGGCTGGAGGCCGTACATCCGGGCCACAGAGCCGAGGGTCTCGCCGCCCTGCACCACATGGGTGCCGGGAGCCGCGGCCGGCCCGGACGGGGCCGCCTGCGACGTGGCGGAGGCATAGTTGGGGGCGCCGTAGAGCGGCTGGCCCGCCGGATTAGGAGAGGCATAGGAGGCCTGGGAGCCGCCATAAGGCGCGCCGGCCGGGGCGCCGTAGCTGGCCTGGGCGCCGGGAGGCGGCAGCGCGGAGCTGTCCACCCGCCCGGTGGGCGCGCTGCCGATGGAGCCGGTATAATCGGGAGCGCCGCGGTTCGGCCCCCCCTGCTCCGGCGGCGCCTCGGCGAACCGCCCGGCATCCGCGCTGCATCCGGCGACCGCGGCCGATGCCGCGGCGATGAGGGCCAGACGGGCAATCATCACCCGCCCCTTGATCTTGCTGGAATTCGGCATGTAACGCACTCGCAACGCAACGGAACTCGCGAGGAGTTAACGCGGGCGGCCGTAAACAGCGGATTAAGGGGACGGGCGTTGGCGGATGCGCCGCAGGCTTTCGCTAGGACGTGACAAAATTATCACGATTCGCGGCCCTGACAGGGACGTACGGCGAAGGCGTATTGGGTCCGTTTAAAACGACGACCAGCCGGCCTCCCTCTTCCGCTTGCGGGGGGCATGCGAGGGCGGGGGAGGTAAGGCGGGGCCTCTTCCTGCCCCAGGGGCGATGCGGAGAGATTTCCCCCTCCCTGCCCTCCCCCGCAAGCGGGAGAGGGTTCACCGCGCCTTCAACCCGAAACCGCTTTCAAGCTGACCCGCGATCCGCGGCGGCGGCGCATCGTTTGAAATCGGATCTGGCTGTGGGATCGAACGGCTCCGAACGGCATCTCCTGCCGAGCGTCATCCGGGCCTGCGCGAGCACCTCCCCTGCCCCCGCAAGCGACCACATCCGACCGGGCCAAGCCCGATGGCGGGCTTGGCCGGGACAAGCCGGATCATCACGGCATCGATATACCGCAACGGCTGACGACACCCATCCGGGCAATATTCCAAATCGTCTCCGAGACACCCCGCAGCCCCTGATACAACTTCGCCGCCGACGGCAGGGCCGCGGCGGCGAAGAATGTCAGGATCGGACAGCACTCCCGGGCTCTGGTTACGCCCTAGGGTCACCATCCAAGGGTCAGCGGCCGGGGGTCACCACCTGGGTGCCGGCGCTGGCGGTGTCGCTCACGGAATCGCCCAGGTGGCCCACATGGTCGCGATAGCGCTCGCGGGTATTGGCATCCACCACCGCCACCGGGGCGGCGATGACGAGGCCGGCCGCGGTGCCCGCCGTGGAGGCGACGTCGGAGGTCAGCTGGACGATGCGCTCGCCGACGCCGACCCGGGAGTCGGTCAGGGTCTGGCCCTCGGCAAGGCGGGCGCCGATGGACTGCACCACCTCCGGGCTGGAGGCGAACTTACCGTGGTTGAGCGGATCATCGCTCTTCAGCTTGGTCAGGTCGATGACGTTGACCTTGTTGCGCTCGAACTCGCTGCGGTAGGGCTCCGTCTCCGGATCCACCTGGCCGACGCGCGGGACGTTGCCCCACACCCGCTTCGACACCGCAAGCGCCTTGTCGTCCTGGGAGACGAACACGGTGAAGTTCGGCCGCTGCTTGCCGATCTCGTTGAAGAAGGTGGCGAAGACGTCCACGTCCACGTCCGGCGCGGCGAGGATGACGTTGCGGATCTTCGGCAGGATCTGGCCGTTGCGGATGGCCATCTGCCGCAGCGCCTCGAGGGTCACCACGTTGCCCATGGAATGGGCGAGCACGGTGATTTCCTTCACGCCGGGGTCCTTCGCCATGAAGGTGAGCAGGCGCTCCAGCGAGTCGCGGGAGAAGGAGGTGCTCTCGCGGTCGTAGCCGTAGGCGAGCAGGCTGCCGCGCGAGGGCCAGGTGAACAGCACCGGGGTCACGTCGGCGCCGGAATCGTGGATGATCTGGGCGAACCGGAACACCGCGTCGTCGAAGCGCTGGTTGTAGCCGTGCACGAACACCATCGCCTGCCGGCCGGGGGTGTTCTTGATCCGGCGGTTGAACCACTGCACCGCCTGCGGCTGGTCGATCACGTCCAGCTTGAGGGTGACGAAATCGGTCGCCGGATTGCCGGGCACGGACTTCGGCCACTGCACGTCGCCGACCTTGCGGTTGGCGGCCGGCGGGATCGACACGTCGACCTCGGCGAAATTGGGGGTGAGCGAGCGCTCGCCGGTGAACACGTCCGGCCCGTCGGTGTGCTTGCGGACGGTGGCGACAACCATGTTGACGATGCTGGCGCCGGGCACAGTCTCGGCCACCGGGATCATCACCCCGTCGGGCCGGCCGCCGCAGCCGGCGAGGATCCCGAGGGACAACACAGCCAGAACGGTCAGCCGTAGGGGCCGGCCATGCCAGCGCTGCAGATCCACCACGTCAGACGTCTCCACGGACTTTGCCATCAGATTGAAGTAGAAGAGCCGCCGAGGCACGGCAACTGCGCCGCCTGAGCTGGACCGCAATTCCCCGTCTGTGTGTCGGAAATGCCGCAATGCGGGATCAGAAGCGGCCGGACGCCCAGCGCACCATCTCCACCAGCACCTGGTCGGAGGCCTGATCGAGGGCGGCGGCGGCCACCGAGCCATCGGCGGAGGCGGCCGGAACGGTGGACTTGAAGATCTGCCCCGCCATGATCCGGCCCGACCGGCTGTTGATCAGCTTGGCCGCCAGCTCCACCACCGCCTGCGGCCCCTCCGGGGTGATGCGCAGGGCGAAGGTGCGGATATCGATGTTCAGCTGGTAGTCAGCGACCACCGCATCGCCGGGCCGGGCCACCCGCCGCAGCAGGCTGGCATTCTCGAACGCCTGGATGGTGCGAGCCTGCACCAGCGCCGGCAGGCTGTCGCTCCATTGGGCATCGCCCAGATAGGCCACCTGCCCGTCCCCGGGCAGGACCACGATCTTGTCGGTGTTGAGCACCGCCAGCGCGGTGGGCGCCGGCACCACGAGCTGGCCCGATCCGCCGGCGCGGGCCGAGAAGCCGCTGGGGGCCGTGAGGTTGTAGGTGGGTACCGGACGCGAGCCGCAGGCGGCAACCGGCAGCGCCACGGCGAGGCCAAGCGCAAGGCGCGCCACGCTGATCGCCGCACGACCACGGCCGCCCGCAACGCCGGAAAGCGCGCGATGCCCGTGCATTGACGCGTCTTCCGTGCGCGAACCGGGGCCCACTTCGCTCGAAACGGCTTCTGGGTCGATCATGCGCCGGATCATCGCCTGTAGGTGGGCACGGCGCTGTTGCCGCCGAGAATGAACTGCTGCGGATTGCTGGAGATGTTCCGCAGGGTCCGGTCGATTTCCGAGAGGGTGCGCCGCCCGTCGGTGGCCAGCGCCTCGAACTGCCGCAGGCCGGGGCCGGTGAAGCGGCTGATCTCGGTGGTCAGCAGGGCGGTACGCTGGTCGAGGTTGTCGGCGAGGCGACGCACCGAGGTGGCGGCATCGGTGGCCTGGGCGAGCAGGCCGTCCTTGTCCTCGGTGGCCTTCTGCAGGTTGGTGACCACGATCTCCACCCGCCCGGCGACCTCGTTGAGCTGCTTGGTGAGGAGCGCCGCCTGCTCGATCAGGGTCTTCACGTCCTCCGACTTGTCGGCGATGGCCTTGGTGAAGGTATCGACATTGGTGACGATGTTGCGCACGTCGTCGGGGCTGATGGCGTCGAGCAGCAGACTGATGCGACGGCCCACGTCCTGGGCGGTGCTGGCGATGGCGGCCAGCCCGCCGCCGCCGCCGTCGGCCTGGATTCGCGGGATGTAGGTGGGCGGCGGGCCCGGCGGCAGCGGCGCCGCGCCGGGCAGCCCGCCGCGGATCCCCACCGCCATGATGCCGGTGATGCCCTGCGATTCGAGCCCGGCCGAGGCGTCGGAAAGCACCGGCACGGTGGCGTTGATGCTCACCTGCACCAGCACCTTGCCGGGCTCGCCGGGCACCAGGTCGAGGCTCTTCACCTGGCCCACGGGAATGCCGTTGAACAGCACGGTGTTGCCCTGCCGCAAGCCGGCGACCGAGCCGTTGAAGACGATGTCGTAGAGCTTGCGGTCGGCATTGTCCTGGGGACCGGCGAACCAATAGACGAAGCCGAACGCCGCGGCGATGATCGCCAGCGTGAAGACGCCGATGATGGTGTAGTTGGCCCGTGTCTCCATACCGTCTCCGGCTCCCTGGCCGCCGTCCCCCGTTCCGCCTCGCCCCGTTCCCTGCGCCCGGCGGCCTGCCGCCGGTGCCACTTCCGCCCGGCTTCCGCCGCTCCGCGCTCCCGCTAGGGGCGCCCACCGGCCTTTCCGGCCTGGATCGCCCGCGCCCGGGTGCCGTGGAAATACGCCTTCAGCCAGGGATGCTCGGACGCCATCAGCGTCTCCACGCTCCCCTGGGCGATCACCTTGCCCTCATAGAGCGCAGCGATCCGGTCGCACACCGAGTGCAGGCTGTCGAGATCGTGCGTTACCATGAAAACCGTCAGCCCCAAAGTTTGCTGCAGGGTGCGGATGAGCTCGTCGAACTCCCCGGCGCCGATCGGGTCGAGGCCGGAAGTGGGTTCATCCAGAAAGAGAATTTCCGGATCCAGGGCCAGCGAGCGGGCCAGTGCCGCCCGCTTGATCATGCCGCCGGAAAGCTCGGATGGTAGCTTTTCCGCAACATCCGGCTTCAGCCCGACCATGTCGATCTTGGCGAAGGCGATGTCGTCGAGCAACCGCTGCGAGACCTTCAGATACTCCCGGAGCGGGAACTGGATGTTCTGCTTCACCGTCAGCGAGGAGAACAGCGCCCCCTGCTGGAACAGCACCCCCCACCGGCGCTCCAGCGCCGAGCGCTCGCTGGCGGAGAGGGTGTCGAGATCGGCACCGAATACCTCCACCTTGCCCGAGCGCTTGGGCACGAGGCCAAGGATGGTGCGGGTCAGCACCGACTTGCCGCCGCCGGAAGTGCCGACGAAGCCCAGGATCTCGCTGCGGTAGACGTCGAGGTCGAGGTGGTTCAGCACCACCCGGTCGCCGAATCCGACCACGATGTCGCGCACCTTGATCACCGCCTCCCGGGGGGCGGAGGCCGGCTGCGGCGGGGTTGCGGGAAGAATCAGCGGTCCGCTCATGTGCCCTCACATCCTCACGGCGGCGAAGAACATGGCGAACAGGCCGTCCATGACGATGACGAGGAAGATCGCCTTCACCACCGAGGCGGTGGTGTGCTCGCCGAGGGATTCGGCGCTGCCGCCCACCCGCAGCCCCTCCATGCAGGCGACGAGGCCGATGGTGGCGGCCATGAACGGCGCCTTGATCATGCCCACCTGGAACTGGTCGAGGTCGATGGCGGCCTTCAGGCGGTCGATGAAGATGTCGGGGGCCATGTCGCCGTAGGACCAGCAGACGAGGCCGGCCCCGAGCAGCGCCGACATGGAGCCGATGAAGGTGAGCATCGGCAGCACCAGAATCAGCGCCAGGATGCGCGGCACCACCAGGATCTCGAGCGGGTCGAGCCCCATCACCCGCAGCGCGTCCACCTCCTCGCGCATGCGCATGGAGCCGAGCTCGGCGGTGTAGGCGCTGCCAGAGCGGCCGGCGATCATGATCGAGACGATCAGCACGCCGAGCTCGCGCAGCACCAGCACGCCCACCATGTCCACCACATAGATCTCGGCGCCGAACCGGCTGAAGTGGAAGATGCCCTGCTGGGCCAGGATGCAGCCGATGAGGAAGGTGATGAGGATGATGATGGGCACCGCGCGCAGGCCCACCCGGTCCATCTGGTTCACCATGGAGGTGAAGCGGAACCGGCCCGGGCGCAGGGTCACCCGGCCCATGGCGATCACCACCGCGCCGATGAAGTTGAGCAGGCCGAGCCCGTCGGCCCCGGTGGCCACCACCTCCCGGCCGAACCGCTCCACGAGCGGCTCCGGGCGCCGCTCGGGGGGATGGGCTTCGTCGGCGCCGCGGGCGACCTGGGCGATCAGGGCGTCGTAGCGCCGCGACAGGCCGGTGACGTCAGGAGTGACGCCGGCGGTCTTCCAGGACTGGCGCAGCCGCTCGAACAGCAGCGCGCCGAAGGTGTCCATGCGCTCGACCCCGGCGAGGTCGATGCTCACCGCATGCGGCCGGTCATGGGTGGCGAGGGCCTCGTCCACCGCCCGCTCCAGCGGCCCGGCATTCTCGGAGGTCCATGAGCCGCGGCCCGCCAGGCAGAGGCGGTCATCCTGGGTATGGACGGAGATCAACGCGGCGGCAGACGGCAACGCTCGAAGCTCCTCGCGAGGAGCTAGAACAGCTCCGCTTTGCCCAAAGTCGCGGAAATGCTCTACCTCTTTGTCTCGTCGCAACTCCGGTCGCAAAACTGCGGCGCACTTCTGCGGGAGCTGTTCTCTTCAACAATTCAGGCGGCGATTCGCCGAGCTCATGGGGCGCGACGCGTTTCCATGGGCCCGGATCGCGCTCTAGGCATAACGAAGGCGATCCCTCCCGTCGAGGGGATGGCGGGCGCGCACGGGAATACGGGACCGGGAAAATCGGCTGTTAACCGCCACCGATTATCCGATGGCGATGGCCCTTCTGAATGTGCGTGTCGAGCGATTCCCCATCCGGGGCACCTTCACCATCGCCCGCGGCTCGAAGACCGAGGCGGTGGTCGTGGTCGCCGAGGTCAGCGCCGGCGGCGCCACCGGCCGCGGCGAATGCGTGCCCTATGCCCGCTACGGCGAGAGCGTGGAGGGGGTCGCGGCTGAAATCACCGCCCTCGCCCCCGACCTCGCCGCCGGGCTCGATCGCGCCGGCCTCCAGTCGCGGCTGCCGGCCGGAGCGGCGCGCAACGCCCTCGACTGCGCCCTGTGGGATCTGGAGGCCAAGCAGAGCGGCGTGCGGGCCTTCGCCCGCGCCGGCCTTGCCGCGCCGCAGCCGCGCACCACCGCCTTTACCCTCAGCCTCGACACGCCCGAGGCCATGGCCCGCGCCGCCGCGCAGGCCGGCCGGCCGCTTCTCAAGCTGAAGCTCGGCGCGCCCGGCGACGCCGCCCGCCTCGCGGCGATTCGCGCCGCCGTGCCGCAGGCCCGGCTGATCGTCGATGCCAATGAAGGCTGGTCCGCCGCCGACCTGCCGGGCCTGCTGGCGGCCTGCGCCGCGGCCGGGGTCGAGCTGGTGGAGCAGCCTTTGCCGGCCGCCGACGACAGCGCCCTCGCCGGCCTTTCCCGCGTGGTGCCGGTCTGCGCCGATGAAAGCTGCCACGACCGCAAGGGCCTCGCGGCGCTGCGGGACCGCTACGACGCGGTCAACATCAAGCTCGACAAGACCGGCGGCCTCACCGAGGCCCTGGCCATGGCCGAGGCCGCCCGCGCTGCCGGCTTCCAGGTGATGGTGGGCTGCATGCTGGCCTCATCCCTGGCCATGGCGCCGGCGATGCTGGTGGCGCAGGCGGCGAGCGTGGTGGACCTCGACGGCCCCCTCCTCCTCTCCCGCGACCGGGAGCCCGGGCTGCGCTACGAGGGAGCCCTCGCCTTCCCTCCCGATCCGGAGCTATGGGGCTGATCGCTCCCGTGGCCAACGGCCCTTGAGGTCCGCGCATGGGCGTTTTGGCGGAGCGCGGCGCCGGTGGCGCCCCACCCGCCCGGCATCGATCACCGGCGGAAGCCAACGGCATGATCTGTTGCCGCCGGGAGGCCGCCGGCGAGACTGAACCGAGCCGAAGTCAGGCACCTGCCGGCGGCTGACGCGCTGTGGGCTGATGGCTCCGATACCAGGACCCTTGAGATGGCTTCAGCGGCCCTTCGGTGACGCCGGCGGCCTGCTCCGGCGTTGCACCGCGCGATATCCGTCAAGGCCGACGGCGAAACTGAGCCGGGCCGAAGTCAGGCACCTGCCGGCGGCTGACGCGCTGGGGGCTGATCGCTCCGATACCAGGACCCTTGAGGTAGCTTCAGCGGCCCGTCGGTGACACCGGCGCCGCGCTCCGGCGTTGCACCCTGTGACATCGGTCAAAGCCGAGGGCGAGACTGAGCCGAGCCGAAGTCAGGCACCTGCCGGCGGCTGACGCGCTGGGGACTGGTGGCTCCGATACCAGGGCCCTTGAGGTGGCTTCAGCGGCCCGTCGGTGACGCCGGCGCAGCGCTCCGGCGTTGTACCGCGCGACGTCGGTCAAGGCCCACGGCATGATCTATTGCCGCGGCGCGCCACCCGGCGCCAGCCGCATCGCGCCCGCGGCGGCCAGCGCGCCGGCGAGGCCCAGCCCGGCCGAGGCCAGGAAGCTTTCCGCCGCGAACAGGCTCCAGAGCGGCCCGGCGGCGAGGGTCGCGCCGCCGGCGACGAGGTTCACCGTCCAGGCGGCCGCCGCCTGCCCGGTGCCCGCGCGATGCTCGCCCACGTGCCGGGAGACGAGTTGCACCATGCCGAGATAGGTCGCGCCGAAGCTGAAGGCGTGCAGGGTCTGCAGGCCGAGGAGCAGCCACAGCGGCGGCTCGAAGGCCATCGCGGTGAAGCGTACCGCCGCCGCGAGGCCGCCGAGCGCGATCATCCGGTGCGGGCCGAGCCGGCCCATGACAGCCGTTCCCTTCCGAAAGAGCACGATCTCCGCCGCCACCCCGGTCGCCCACAGGAGGCCGATGACGGTGAGCGAATAGCCCAGCGACGCCCAGTAGACGGTGGAGAACACGTAGAGCGCCGCATGGCTCGCCTGCACCAATGCCGCCGCGACGATGCCGGCCGCCAGCCAGAACGGACGCAGCGGCGCCTCGGCGGCATCGGCGGCCGGCGGCGCGGCGCGCGACAGCTCCGGCAGCGGCAGCGCGGCGGCCAGGAACAGCAGCTGGCAGCCCAGCAGCAGGACCACCACCGACCCCGCCCCCGCGGCGCCCACCACGAAGCCCCCGGCAAGGTTGGCGGCGAGGAAGGCGCCCGAGCCCCATTGCCGGGCCCGCCCATAGTCGACCCGGCCAGCCCGCGCCTGCCGGCCGGCATAGGCATCCAGCAGCGAAAACCCGGGGAACCAGACCATAGAGATGAGCCCGATGGCGATGGCATAGGCCAGCACTCCGGGCGTCAGCATCGCCAGCACGGCGAAGCCGACCGCGGTGAGGGTCGCAAGACCCACCAGCAGCGCTTTGGGGCGGCCGAGCCGGTCGGACAGCAGCCCGGCCAGCGGGGTCGAGACGAGGCGGGTCAGCAGCGGCGCCGACATGACGAAGCCGATCTCCGCCGCGCTCAGCCCGCGATGCTCCAGCCAGAGCGGCAGATAGGGCATCTGGATGCCGACGCCGAGATAGAATGCGCCGTAGGCCAGCGCCAAAGCCGCCGGCACCCCCAGCGCCAGGAGGCGGCTCGCCGCGGCACCGGGTGGCGATATCTCCCTTTCTTCACGCGCCGGCGGGCGCAGGAGCGCGGCGCAGCGTCGCCGGAGATGATCGAGGAGCGGCTTGCGACTCACCGGAGCGGTCTTTCGCAGGGAGACGGCACGGAACTCTCATCCCGCGGAGCGCATGAGGGACACACCGAAGCGCTCCAAAATTCAACGTCCGGCGCGCAGGCTTCGCCGACCCCGCCTCACCGGCCCCGGCCCCCGACCGATGCCGGACGGGATCGATGCCCGAGCCCCGCGCGGGATTCGGCCAGGGCCCATGAGCGATCCCAGGGGCGTTCGGCAAGAGGTCTGGAGGGCGAAACCCGGCGGATTGAAGAAGTGACGGCCGGTGGGGCGCGGACGGGGAGGCCTCCCGACCGCGCTCACCCACCGGCCACACCCGACGGACCCAGGAGATGCGGCGGACCTGAGCACTCCGCGGGGTGTTTGAAACTTCTGCGCTGCCTGCATGCACGAAGGCGAAACCCGTGTCGGGCGGCAGCCTTGCGATGCTGGCGGCGATGTCGGAACCGGGCCGCTGCCTGCTCCGCTCATCGCGCCGGAAGCGTAGCGCAACACCTTGGAAAGGGAAAGCCGCCCGCCCGCAATTCCCAAGTCCGGGCGGCCATCTCGATCCGATCGAAGATCGGCTCAGTAGGCGAGCGCCTCGAACACCGGATCCACGGTGCCGCCCCAGGGGCCGTGAAACTGCTCCAGAAGCTCCTCGGCCGGCGAGCGGCCGCTGAGCACCGCTTCCTCCAGCGGCTGGAGGAAGCGGGTCTCGTCCCGCCCCTGCCGGTCCAGCTGGCCGCGCCGGGCAAGGCCGGCGGTGGCGAGGCCGACGACGATGCGGGCGATCTCGCGCAGCCGGCGGCCCCCAATCTCCGCATTCAGCGCGAGGCGCGGAACGTCGTCGCGCAGCTTCTGCCGCTCCTCGGCGGTCCAGCCCTTCACCAGGTCCCAGGCGGCATCGAGGCTCTGGCCGTCATAGAGCAGGCCGACCCAGAAGGCCGGCAGGGCGCACAGCTTGGCCCACGGCCCCGCATCGGCGCCGCGCATCTCCAGGAAGCGCTTCAGCCGGACCTCGGGGAAGATGGTGGAGAGGTGGTTGATCCAGTCGGCCAGCGTCGCCTGCTCGCCCGGCACCGCGGAATGCCGGCCGGCCAGAAGGTCGTGGAAGGAGGAGCCGGCGACATCGATGTAGTGGTCGCCGCGCTTGATGAAATACATCGGCACGTCGAGGGCGTAGTCGGCATAGGCCTCGAAGCCGAAGCCGTCCTCGAACGCGAAGGGCAGCATGCCGGCGCGGGCATTGTCGGTGTCGCGCCAGATCTCGGAGCGGAACGACAGGAAGCCGTTCGGCTTGCCCTCGGTGAAGGGCGAGTTGGCGAACAGGGCGGTGGCCAGCGGCTGGAGCGCGAGGCCCACCCGCATCTTCTTCACCATGTCCTGCTCGGAGGAGAAGTCGAGGTTCACCTGCACGGTGCAGGTGCGGAACATCATGTCGAGCCCGTGCTGGCCCACCTTCGGCATGTAGCCGGCCATGATCTTGTAGCGGCCCTTGGGCATGACCGGGGTCTCGGACCGCGACCATTTCGGGCTCATGCCCATGCCGAGGAAGCCGATGCCCAGGGGCTCTGCCACCTGCCGCACCTGGGCGAGATGGGCGTTCAGTTCGGAGCAGGTCTCGTGGATCGTCTTCACCGGCGCGCCGGAGAGCTCGAACTGCCCGCCCGGCTCCAGCGAGATGGCGCCGCCGCCGGTGACGTCGGCCAGCCCGATGATGAGGTCGCCCTCCAGGATCGGCTCCCAGCCCAGCAGATGCCGCATGCCCTCGAGCACCGCGCGGATGCCCTTGGGGCCCTCGTAGGGCACCGGCTCGTGGCGGGAGAGGGTGAAGGGAATCTTCTCGTGCTCGGTGCCGATACGGAAGGCGGTCTGCGGCTTGCACCCTTGGGCGATGTACTCGACGAGCTGGTCACGCGAGGTGATGGGAGTCGCGTCCGTCGTGTCGCGGGCCATAAAATAATCTCTTCGATCAAATTTCGGGCGCGACCATACACGCCCGCCCCGGCAAGGCAAATCAGGGCCGTTCTCTG
>CALMSN010000067.1 GCA_937872325.1 uncultured Xanthobacter sp.
TCGCCGGGGTGCTGACGCGCTTCGCCATCACCCAGTACCTGCATTCGCCGATCTACACCGGACAAGCCGAGGATTCGTCCCCGGCGCCGCCGGCCAGCCGGGTGGGCTGATCCATGCCCGGCCGATCCGGCCGCCCGCGGCAGATCCCGCTCGACCTGCCGACCCAGCCCGCCTCGCGCCGCGAGGATTTCCTGGAGGCGCCGGGCAATGCCGCGGCGCTGGCGCTGATCGAGGCCGCCCCCGGCTGGACCGCGCGCACCATCTGCATCGTGGGACCCGAGGGCGCGGGCAAGTCCCACCTCGCCGCCATCTTCGCCGCCCGCACCGGCGGCCGGATCCTGCCGGCGTCGGGGCTTGAGCGGGCCGGCGTGCCCCAGGCGCTGGCCACCGGCGCCCTTGCGCTGGAGGACATCGACCGCGGCCCCCTCGAGGAGGCGGCGCTGTTCCACCTTCTCAACCTCGCCCGCGAGGCGGGGGCGCTGCTGCTGCTGACCTCGCGCGTCGCGCCGGCGCACCTGGGGTTCGCCACGGCCGACCTCGCCTCACGGCTACGGGCGGTGCCGGTGGTGGAGATCGGCCCGGCCGGCGACGACCTCCTCGCCGCCGTGCTGGTGAAGCTGTTCGCCGACCGGCAGGTGAGCGTGGATGCGGCCACGGTGCAGTACCTGCTGCTGCGGATGCAGCGCTCGGTGGCCGGGGCGCAGCGGCTCGTCGCCGCCATCGACCGCGAGGCGCTGGCCGCCGGCCGGCCGGTCACCCGCGCCCTGGCGGCGCAGGTGCTCAAGGCCCATCCAGGCCTTGCGGTGGCCGATGAAGAAGAGTGATGTGACCGTCATAGAGCGGTCATTCAAGGCCGCCATGGTCCGCATGGAATCGCGAAAGGGATGATGATGAGCGTGAAAGAGGTTGCCGCCCTGGTCGATGAAGAGATCGGCCTGGAGGGCGGGAACGGCGCCGCTTCCGGCTCTCTCCTCGACGGCGCGCTCCTCGACGGGGCGGCGCTGCAGGCGACGCCTGAGCGCTTCATCAACCGCGAGATCTCCTGGCTGCACTTCAACCGGCGGGTCCTGGAGGAGGCGTCCAACCGCCACCATCCGCTGCTGGAGCAGCTCCGCTTCCTCTCCATCTCGGCCAACAACCTGGACGAGTTCTTCATGGTCCGCGTCGCCGGCCTGAAGGAGCAGGTGCGCGAGGGGATCCAGGAGCTGAGCCCCGACGGCCTCACCCCCTCCGAGCAGCTGGTGCGCATCATGGCCACCGCCGCCCAGCTCATCTCCGATCAGCAGGGGCGCTGGCTCGGGCTGCGCGGCGACCTCGACCAGGCCGGCATCGTCCTGGTCGACGGCGCCGATACGACGGCCGAGGACCGCACCGTGCTGGAGCGGCATTTCCTCAACCACGTCTTCCCCATCCTGACGCCGCTGGCCATCGATCCGGCGCATCCGTTCCCGTTCATCCCCAACCTCGGCTTCTCCCTGGCGCTGCAGCTGATGCGCGAGAGCGACGGGCGGGGAATGAACGCGCTGATCCGCGTGCCGGCCAAGGTGGATCGCTTCATCCGCCTGCCCGATCCGGCCCACGGCGGGCTGCGCTTCATCACCCTGGAGCAGATGATCGGCCTGTTCATCTCCCGGCTCTTCCCCGGCTACGCGGTGAAGGGGCAGGGGGTGTTCCGCGTCATCCGCGACAGCGACCTCGATATCGAGGAAGAGGCGGAGGACCTCGTCCGCCTGTTCGAGACCGCGCTGAAGCAGCGCCGCTACGGCGAGGTGATCCGCATGGAGGCCGACGCCGCCATGCCGGAGGAGCTGCGCACCTTCGTCGCCCGCGAGCTCGGGGTGAACGACGACGAGATCTTCGTCGTGGGCGGCGTGCTGGCCCTCAACGAATTCTCACAGCTCGTCTCGGTGGACCGGCCGGACCTGAAGTTCCAGTCCTACAACGCCCGATTTCCCGAGCGCATCCGCGACCATGGCGGCGACTGCTTTCTGGCCATTCGCGAGAAGGATATTCTGGTTCACCACCCTTATGAATCCTTTGACGTGGTGGTTCAGTTTCTCCGTCAGGCCGCCCGCGATCCCAACGTCGTCGCCATCAAGCAGACACTCTACCGCACCTCCTCCGACAGCCCCATCGTGAAGGCGCTTGCCGAGGCGGCGGAGGCCGGCAAGTCGGTGACCGCGCTGGTGGAGCTGAAGGCCCGCTTCGACGAGGAGGCCAACATCCGCTGGGCCCGCGACCTGGAGCGCGCCGGGGTGCAGGTGGTGTTCGGCTTCATCGAGCTGAAGACCCACGGCAAGCTCTCCATGGCCGTGCGTCGCGAGGGCACCCAGCTCACCACCTACGTGCATGTGGGCACCGGCAACTACCATCCCATCACCGCCCGCATCTATACCGACCTCAGCTTCTTCACCGCCGACCCGGTGATCGCCCAGGACGTGGCGCGGATCTTCAACTTCATCACCGGCTACGCCACGCCCGACCGGCTCGACGCCATGGCGGTGTCGCCGACCGGGCTGAAGGCCCGCCTGCTGGAATCGATCACCGAGGAGATCGCCCACGCCCGCGCCGGCCGGCCTGCAGCCATCTGGCTGAAGTGCAACTCGCTGGTGCATCCGGAGATCATCGACGCGCTGTACGCCGCCAGCCAGGCCGGGGTGCAGGTGGACTGCATCATCCGCGGCATCTGCTGCCTCAGGCCCGGCATTCCCGGCCTGAGCGAGAATATCCGGGTAAAGTCCATCGTCGGCCGGTTCCTGGAGCATTCGCGCATCTACTGCTTCGGCGCCGGCCACGGCCTGCCGAGCCAGAAGGCGGCGGTCTACATCTCCTCCGCCGACCTGATGCAGCGCAATCTCGATCGCCGCGTCGAGACCCTGTGCCCCATCACCAACCCCACCGTTCACGAGCAGGTGGTGGACCAGATCATGGTCGCCAACCTTATCGACAACCAACAGAGCTGGCGGGTGTTGCCTGACGGGTCGTCAGAACGCATAGTCCCGGCGCCGGGCGAGGAACCTTTCAACGCCCATCAATATTTCATGACCAACCCGAGCTTGTCCGGACGTGGAAAGTCTCTCAAGGATTCTTCGCCGCGCAGTCTCCTCGTCCGCCGCTGAGGCCGAGGAGACCGAGAAGGCGCCTGGACGGATCACCGCCGGGGCGCCGGTCGCGGTCATTGACATCGGTTCGAACTCGGTGCGCCTCGTCGTGTACGAGGGGCTCGCCCGGGCGTTGACGCCGTTGTTCAACGAAAAGGCGCTGTGCGGCCTCGGGCGCGAGGTGGTGTCCTCCGGACGCCTCGCCGAGGATGCGGTGACCCGTGCCCTGTCGGCGCTGCGCCGGTTCCGGGCGCTGTGCGACGCCATGCGCGTCGGCACCATCCATGCGGTGGCCACCGCCGCCGCCCGCGATGCCGAGAACGGCCCCGCCTTCATCGCCGAATGCGAGGCCATCTGCGGCACCCCGATCGAGGTGCTCACCGGCCGCCGCGAGGCGGAGCTCGCCGCCTACGGTGTCATCTCCGGCGTCCATGCCCCCGACGGGGTGGTGGGCGACCTTGGCGGCGGCTCGCTGGAGCTGGTAGACGTCAAGGGCGGCACCCTCGGCCCGGGGGTCACCATGCCGCTGGGCGGGCTGGCGCTGCAGGATCGCTGCGCCTCGGTGCGCAAGGCCGAGAAGATCGTCCGCGACACCCTCGCCGAGGCGGCTGTGCTGGGCGACCTGCAGGACCGCACCTTCTATGCGGTGGGCGGCACCTGGCGCGCCCTGGCCCACCTGCACATGTTCCAGAAGGGTTACCCGCTGCACGTGATGCACGGCTACACCCTGCCGGCCCGGGAGGCGCTGGAGTTCGCCCGCATCGTCTACCGCACCGATCCGCAGTCGCTGCCGTTCGCCAACGTGGTGCCGGAGGCCCGGCGCGGCCTTCTGGCCTATGGCGCGCTGGTGCTGGAGAACGTCGTGCGGCTCGGCCGTCCGGCGCAGGTGATGGTTTCCGCCCTCGGGGTGCGCGAGGGGCTGCTCTATTCCCTGCTGCCGCCGCAGGAGCGCGGCGAAGATCCGTTGCTGCGGGCCGCCCAGGAGCTGAACGTCCTGCGCTCGCGGGCGCCGCGCCATGGGCACGACCTCGTGGCCTGGACCGACGCCTTCTTCGCCTCCTCGCCGTCGCTGGAGGAGGCCCCGGAAGAGGTGCGGCTGCGCCATGCCGCGTGCCTTCTCGCCGACATCGGCTGGCGGGCGCATTCGGCCTATCGGGGCGCGCAAAGCCTCAAAATCATCCCCCATGCGTCCTTCTCCGGCCTCGACCACCCCGCGCGCGCCTATATCGCCCTCTCGATCTATTTCCGCCATGCCGGCCTCAGCCCCAACGAGGCCGAGACCCGCATCCTGGAGCTGGTGAGCACCGGGGCGTTGGACCGGGCGCGCATTCTCGGCGGGGCGATGCGGGTGGCCTACATGCTCTCGGCGGCGATGCCCAGCATCCTGCCGCGGGTGCCGTTGCGGGTGGTTGGCGAGCGGCTGCTGCTGAGCGTGCCGTCCGACCTTGCCCCGCTGGCCAAGGGGGGGGTCAACACCCGCCTGCGCCAGCTCGCCCGGCTCATCGGCCGCGAGCCGGTGGTGGAAATCCTGCCCTGAGGGTTTATTGCGGCGTTGCGGTGATCGGGGGCGGCCCGCAGGTCGCTCTCCTTGGGAGAGGGCGTTCCGGCGCGATGTCGAGCCGGACTCCGTCGGGACTTCTCCGGCCGGATCGTCTCGGTGCCTCATGGAAGCGCCGAGATTCCATAACGCTTTGATTGCATGGAATTCTTGACCGGACGGGCGAGGCCGTGGGCCTGCGCCCTCGCTCGGCCTGCGAGCCCACCTCGCCGACGGACCATCCGCCAATCCCGCGACCCCCCTGACGCCCGTGCCTGCGCGCGGCAGCCCTTCCGATGGCCTGGCCTCGAAGGCAGCACGGTCGAGGACCAGGGGCGTTGCCGCGCCCGCGCCGGCGGCGGGTTTCCGGCCGGCGCTCGAGGCCTCCACCTGTCATCCGGTTTTCCGGAGCCGTTTTCAGGCGTGCCAGCCGGCTCGGCGGCGGGCGCTCCTTCGGCCCATGCCGCGCGGGGAATCCCGGTCTGCTTGCGGATGAGCCGACCGCGGACGCGCATGCCCACGCCCTGTCCGGATACGACGTCGGTGAAGCCGGTATCCTGCTGCCTGTTGCCTCGGGGGCCGGCAAGGGATAGGCTGCGCATGCCGTTGCGATTGCGGGGTCGCGCCGGTGGAGACTCACTGTGCATCCGGGGTTCTCTCGGCCGGATGCCACTCCCATGGAGCGCCTCATGAAGGTGTTGCCCACCGCCCGCATCCTGCTTGTCGATTCGCAGGCCGAGCGCCGCGCCAGCACGCGCATCGCCCTGACCACCTTCGGCGTCGGCGCCGTTATGGAAGCCGACTGCCTGCCCGAAGTCGGCGCCTCCGACACCGATCTGCCGGCCGACATCCTCATCGTCCAGGCGGACGATCCCGAGCATGTGCCGGACAATCCGTTCCGTGACGGCGGCAAGCTGCCGGCGATCCTCATCGCCGACGTGCCCCCCGCCAGCCTCGGCCGCACCGCCAGCCGGGCCGGCTACGATGCCGCCCTCGACACCCCGCTGGCGCCGCGGCTGCTCTATCGCCGCATCGGCTCGGTGCTGCAGCGCTCGCGCCGGTCGGGCCGGCCGGCGGCCGCGGTCGCCGCCCCCGCCGCCTGAGGCGATACGGTCCGCCGGTGCGATTTTCCGCAGCCGGCGGTCCCCGCGCCCTTTTCAGCTTGCCAGGATCCGTCGTCGGCGCCAGCATCCGCGCCCGCCCCTCCGCGACCTGCGGTGGCGTGGGGGCGTGCTCTAAATTCTTGGAAAGAGACGGAATTTCCAGTCCCGTCGAATTGCCGCGGCGATTCGCCGGGAGCGGATCCGGCTCTCGATGCGGGAAACGGATCGATGGCAACGGTGGACCAGGCGCTCGCGGTGGTGGATGACGGGCTCGACGCAGCCCTCGCACGGTTGTTCGATTTCCTGCGCATCGCCTCCATCTCCACCGATCCGGCCTATGCCGGCGCCTGCGCCGATGCGGCCCGCTGGGTGGCCGGGGAGCTGGCCGGCCTCGGCTTCAAGGTGGATGTCCACCCAACCAAGGGCCATCCGGTGGTGCTCGCCCGCACCGATCTCGGCGCGGCGCGGCGGGTGCTGTTCTACGGCCATTACGACGTCCAGCCGGTGGACCCGCTGGAGCTGTGGCAGACCCCGCCCTTCGAGCCTCGCCTCGGCGAGACCGCGGACGGGCGGCGCACCATCGTCGGCCGCGGCGCCTGCGACGACAAGGGCCAGGTGCTGACCTTCCTCGATGCGCTGCGGGCCTGGAAGGCGGTCACCGGCACCTTCCCGGTGGACGTCACCGTGCTGCTGGAGGGCGAGGAGGAATGCGGCTCGCCCAACCTGCCGCCGTTCCTCGCCGCCCATGTCGGCGATCTCGCCGCCGACCTGGCGCTGGTCTGCGACACCGGCATGTGGGATCCGGCGACGCCCGCCATCACCACCTCGCTGCGCGGCATCCTGCACACCGAGGTCACCATCACCGGCGCCGACCGGGACCTGCATTCCGGCCTGTTCGGCGGCGCCGCGCGCAACCCCATCCATGTGCTGGCCGACATCATCGCCGCCGCCCATGACGCCGACGGGCGGGTCGCCATCCCCGGCTTCTACGACGACGTGCGCGAGCTGCCGGACGAGGTGCGGGCCCGCTGGGCCGGCCTCGGCCTGACCCCGGAGGCGTTCCTGAAGCCGGTGGGCCTCGGCGTCTCCGCCGGCGAGAGCGGCCGCATGCTGATCGAGCAGATCCAGTCGCGGCCCACCTTCGAGGTGAACGGCATCTACGGCGGCTATACCGGGCAGGGGACCAAGACCATCATCCCCTCGCGGGCCAGCGCCAAGGTCTCCTTCCGCCTCGTCGCCGACCAGGATCCGGCGAAGCTGCGCGCCGCCTTCGAGACGTTCGTCCGCGCCCGGCTGCCGGCCGACTGCACGGTGGACTTCTCCACCGGCGAGGGCGCGCGCGCCTTCCTGGTGCCGCCGGAAAGCGCCGACCTCACCGCCGCCGCCGGGGCGCTGGAGCGCGAATGGGGGCGGGCGCCGGTGACCATCGGTTCGGGCGGCTCGATTCCCATCGTCGGCCAGTTCAAGCAGAAGCTCGGCATGGACACGCTGCTGATCGGCTTCGGCCTCGACGACGACCGGGTGCATTCGCCGAACGAGAAGTACGACCTCTCCTCCTTCCACAGGGGCACCCGGAGCTGGGTGCGCATCCTCGACGCGCTGGCCTGAGGCCGTTGGCTGGGGCCGATGGGATGCGGCGGTCGGAGCGCGGCTCACCGCCTTTCAGATCCCCGTAGCGCCCGGGCGGCGGGGGGTGGGCCAGCTTGAAATCGGCTTCGGATTGACCGTGCGGAAGAACCCTCCCCCGCAAGCGGGAGAGGGGGCGGGCTGGTATCTCTTTCAAGCTGACCCGGGGCCGGGCAGCGGGGGCGTTCGCCTTCCGGCCGTTCCGCGCTATATAAGTGGAGGCTGGGGCCAGGGCCGATGGCGGTCCGGCTCAGGCGGATCGGGCGAAGGCGAGTCCATACGTGCAAGATCCTTCAGATCCTTCATCGCAGGGTCCCCTCCCGCCGGATGACGCGGCTGGGGTGAACGCGCGCGAGCCGATCCCCCTGCCGGCAGGACCGCGGCGGCGATCGTTCCGCGAGCGGATCGACAACCTGCTGCTGGATTTCGATTCCTTCCTCGACAGCGGCCTGTTCAATGCCGGCTCGCGGCTTCGGCGGACGCTGTCCAGCTATGCCAGCTTCACCGAGCGGTTCAACATCAGCGGCGTGCCGCGCTTCCTGGTCGGCATGGCCTCGTTCGGCCTCAGCATGGGGGCGATCGGGGCCCTGGCGGTGCTGGCGCTGGCGGTTCCGGCCTTCCGCGAGACCTCCGACGACTGGCTGAAGCGCACCGAGCTCGCCGTCACCTTCCTCGACCGCTACGGCAACGTCATCGGCGAGCGCGGGGTGAAGCAGAACGATACGGTGCCGCTGGAGGATTTCCCGGACCACCTCATCAAGGCGACGCTGGCCACCGAGGACCGGCGCTTTTACGAGCATTGGGGCATCGACGTTTCCGGCACCCTGCGCGCGGTGGTCACCAATGCGCGGGCCGGCGGCGTGCGGCAGGGCGGGTCCTCGCTCTCCCAGCAGCTCGCCAAGAACCTCTTCCTTTCCAACGAGCGCACCATCGAGCGCAAGATCAAGGAGGCGTTCCTCGCCATCTGGCTGGAAAGCCGGCTTTCCAAGAGCGAGATCCTGAAGCTCTATCTCGACCGCGCCTATCTCGGCGGCGGCGCCTATGGGGTGGATGCGGCGGCGCGCTACTATTTCGGCAAGTCGGCCCGCGAGGTGAGCCTGGCCGAGGCGGCGATGCTGGCGGGCCTGTTCAAGGCCCCCTCCAAGTACGCCCCCCACATCAACCTGCCGGCCGCCCGCGCCCGCGCCTCCACGGTGCTCGACAACCTGGTGGAAGCCGGGTTCATGACCGAGGGGCAGGTGTTCGGCGCCCGCCGCAACCCGGCGACCCCGGTGGACCGCAACCAGGACGCGGTGCCCGACTATTACCTCGACTATGCCTTCGGCGAGGTGAAGAAGCTGGTGGAGCAACTGCCCACCTCGGTCTCCGAGCGCATCTTCGTGGTCCGCACCGGCCTCGACCCCAACATCCAGAAGGTGGCCGAGGCGGCGCTGGAATCCTCGCTCAACGAATTCGGCCGCGACTACAAGGTGAAGCAGGGCGGCATCGTGGTGATGGAGCCCAACGGCACCGTGCGCGCCATGGTCGGCGGGCGCGACTACGGCCAGAGCCAGTTCAACCGCGCCACCGACGCGCTGCGCCAGCCCGGCTCCTCGTTCAAGCCGTTCGTCTACACGGTGGCGCTGATGGGCGGCATGAAGCCGACCACCATGGTGCAGGACGCGCCCATCTGCCTCGGCAACTGGTGCCCGCAGAATTACGGCCGCTCCTACATGGGCTCCATCACCCTGCAGACGGCGCTCCAGCACTCGCTCAACACGGTGGCGGTGCGGCTCGCCGAGCGCTTCGGGCGGCGCAAGATCGTCGATCTCGCCCACAAGATGGGCCTGCGCACCCAGCTTCCCATCAGCGCGCCGCTGCCGCTCGGCGCCGCCGAGGTGACGCTGGTGGACATGACCACCGCCTACGCCGTCTTCGCCAATTCCGGGCGCAGCGTGTGGCCGCACGCGGTGGTGGAGATGCGGATCGGCGAGGGCGACGTGATCTGGCGGTTCGACCGCGACGCGCCGGCCAGCGAGCAGCTGATTCCGCTGCCGCAGCTCTACGACATCAACAACATGATGAACAACGTGGTGGAGAACGGCACCGGCCGGCGGGCGCGGCTGGTGAACTCCAAGGTGGCCGGCAAGACCGGCACCACCAATGCCTACCGCGACGCGTGGTTCATGGGCTACACCGGCAATTACGTGGCCGGCGTGTGGTTCGGCAATGACGACTACGCCATGATGAACCGCATGACCGGCGGCTCGCTGCCGGCCCTCACCTGGCAGAAGGTGATGGCCTATGCCCACCAGGGCATCGACATCAAGCCGATCCCCGGCGTGTCCTCGCCGATCCCGAAGATCGAGGAGCCGCCGCCGATGATGAACGTGCCGGGTCTGGCGGATGCGCAGCGTCCGGTGACCTTGTCGGTGCGCTCCGCCGAGCGGCTGATCGCCCTGGAGCGGCTGCTCAAGGAGGCGGAGGCCAAGAAGGCCGCCGCCCTCGCCGCGCCGGCCGGCAGCACCGCCGAGATGGCGCCTGCGCCTGCGCCCGGCGGGGCCGGGGTGCAGCGGAACTAGATCGTTTCAGTGTTTCATGGAAACGATCTAGCACTTTGATTTTATGGTATTTTTTATCCGAACGGATGTGCCGTCCGATCGAGAGACGCTCCAGGAGCGCCTGGCAAGACCTCCGGGCCGAGGATGGTGGAGGGCGTCCGGGTCTCCTGCCGGACGCCGAACGCCGTTGATGCGGTGAGGGTCGGCAACGCCGCAGGCGGCCAATAGGCTCAGTCAGCCGACGCCGGCTCCCGAGGGCCGGCGTCCTGCGATGAGGTGAGCCGCGGCGTGCGGGTCCGCCCCGCTCACCTCGAAGGCCGGCACGAGCCGACCTCCCAAAGCGACGGGTGGGCAGGCCGGGCATGCGCGCTTGAGACATCCATGCCGCGGAATCTGGCGACCGCCCACCCCCGCATCGGCGGTACCGGCTCAGGCGGCGGCCGCGAACTGGTCGTAGGCGCGCAGCGCGTCGGCGGCGTACATCAAGGCCGGGCCGCCGCCCATGTAGACGGACATGGCCAGCACCTCCGCCACCTCGCGGCGGCTCGCGCCCAGATCCTTCAACGCCTTGACGTGGAAGCCGATGCAGCCGTCGCAGCGCTGGGTGACGCCGATGGCGAGCGCGATCAGCTCCTTGGTCTTCTTGTCGAGCGCGCCGTCGGCGCTGGCGGCCTTGGCCATGCTGTAGAAGCCCGCCATGGCGTCCGGCGCTTCCTTGCGCAGCTCGTTGGTGTAGCGGGAGATGTCGGCGGTGATCTGCTTGTAGTCCTTGGTCATGTATCCGGGCCTTTCACAATTTATAATTTTCTGATATTAGGATTTTATGATATGTCAAGCGACACGAAACCCGGGCCCGGCGAGGCGGAGGGGCGGATGAACGGCGCGGCGGAGCAGATGGAGACGAAAGCGGGGGAAGCGGCGCGCTTCCTCAGCGGCCTCGCCAATCCGCATCGCCTGCGGATTTTGTGCCGGCTGGCAGACGGCGAGCAGAGCGTGAGCGCGCTGGTCCTCGCCACCGGCATCGCCCAGACGTCCATGTCGCAGCATCTGGCAAAGCTGAAGCAGGAGGGTGTGGTCACCTGCCGGCGGGAGCATCGGATTCTTTACTACAGCATCAGCCATCCGGCGGTGCGTGAGATCATGGGCGCGCTTTACGCCCATTTCTGCAGCGATGACGCAAAGGACGAGACATGACGACTGCCGCTCCGCTCTCCATTTCCCCGAAGGATGCGCGGGCCTGGCTCGCCTCGGGGGAGGCGATGCTGATCGACGTGCGCGAGCCGGACGAGTTCCGCTTCGAGCACATTGCCTATGCCGCCTCGCTGCCGCTCTCGCGCTTCGGCGAGCTGTTCGGCGCGCTGGACCTGCCGGCGGGACGCAAGCTGGTGTTCCAGTGCCAGAAGGGCAAGCGCGGCGAGCAGGCCTGCGTCGCCGCCGCGACCCTGCCGGGCACCCCTGCCGCCTACAATATCGAGGGCGGCATCGAGGCCTGGAAGGCCGCCGGCCTGCCGGTGGTGCCGGGGGCGGGGCAGGGGCCCTCGCTGTTTCGCCAGGTGCAGATGATCGTGGGGTCGCTGGTGCTGCTGTTCGTGGTTCTCGGCTTTGCCGGTTACGCCTGGGCGTTCGCGGTCGCCGGCCTGTTCGGCGCGGCGCTGGCCATCGCCGGCCTCACCGGCTTCTGCGGCCTCGCCCTGGTGCTGGCGCGGATGCCCTGGAACAAGCCGTGAGTCCAGGCGCCCGGGACCAGTCCCGCGCGGCTTGAGCCCCCGGTTCGCCCCGGTCATTTGGCCCCGGTCAAAGGCAGGGGCCGATGGTATAAGGGGCCACCCGAATACCAACCCGAGGACCGGCAATGTCCCGCGACTTCTGGAATGACCGCTTCGGCGGCGAGGCCTACATCTATGGCGAGGCGCCTAACGACTTCCTCGCCCAGAGCGTCGCCCACCTGCCGGCCGGCGGCCGGGTGCTGAGCCTGGCCGAGGGCGAGGGGCGCAACGCCGTGTTCCTGGCCGGGCAGGGCTTTGCGGTCACCGGCGTGGACTATGCCGAGGCCGGGCGGCCCAAGGCGCTGGCGCTGGCCGAGCGGCGCGGCGCCCGGATCGACTATGTGATCGCCGACCTCGCCGACTTCGACCTGGGCATCGCGGCCTGGGACGGGGTGGTGGGCATCTTCAGCCACCTTCCCTCGGCGCTACGGGCGGACCTCTTCGCCCGCCTGCGCCAGGCGCTGCGGCCGGGCGGGGTGATCGTGATGGAGCTGTACCATCCCGACCAGCTCGGCTTCGGCACCGGCGGCCCGAAGGATCTCGACCTGCTGGCGGCGCCCGCCGACCTGCTGGCCCTGCTGGACGGCTTCGAGATCCGCCGCGCCGAGCGGGTGGAGCGGGAGGTGGTGGAGGGCAGCTTCCATACGGGGCCGGCCTGCGTCACCCAGCTCATCGCCCGCAAGCCGGGGTGAGCGCGGCGGGTGGGCGGCGCCTGGGGGGAGTCCCGCTTCGTTCGGAATGCATCGCAATATCAATTTCTGTGCGATTTAGGCCGCTTCCAGGCGCCCGAACTTTGGCAAAGGACTAACCTGTTACCCGAATTGCGGATTTTTGATAGGCTGTGTCTATCAAAAATGAATTATTTATCTATTTCCGTTATTGATTGCCGGGCTTTATGTTGCGCTGCGATGGCGTCACGCCTTCATTCTTTTCAAGAGTCCGGCGCTCAGGAGTTTTCATGTCTCTCATCAATACCCCGATCAAGCCGTTCAAGACCACCGCCTTCAAGGAAGGCAAGTTCGTCGAGGTCAGCGATGCCGACCTGAAGGGCAAGTGGTCGATCTTCTTCTTTTATCCCGCCGATTTCACCTTCGTTTGCCCCACCGAGCTCGGCGACATGGCCGACGTCTATCCCGAGTTCCAGAAGCTGGGCGTGGAAGTCTATTCCGTTTCCACCGACACCCACTTCACCCACAAGGCGTGGCACGACGCCTCCGACACCATCGCCAAGATCAAGTATTTCATGCTGGGTGACGCCTCGGGCGCCATCACCACGAATTTCGACGTGATGCGCGCCGGCCAGGGCCTCGCCGATCGCGGCACCTTCCTGGTGGATCCGGACGGCATCATCCAGGTGGTCGAGGTCACCGCCGAGGGCATCGGCCGCGACGCCACCGACCTGCTGCGCAAGGTCAAGGCCGCCCAGTACGTCGCGGCGCACCCCGGCCAGGTCTGCCCGGCCAAGTGGGAAGAGGGTGCCGCCACTCTCGCTCCGTCGCTGGAACTGGTCGGCAAGATCTGACCGGGCGTCCACCCGACGCTCAAGCTGGACGCCCGCCTTCCCCCGTCGCGGGGGGAGGTCGGGCGGCAGCCCGCAGGCCCGTGATTGCCGCCGGCCTGCGGCCTGCCGCCTGTTTGCCACCGATGCTGCGGCGCCGATTTGGCCGCGCCTCATTTCCGGGAGACCCGTTCCCATGCTCGACCAAGCCCTCAAGACCCAGCTGAAGGCCTATCTGGAGAAGGTCGTCCGCCCCATCGCCATCACCGCCTTCGTGGATGGCGGCGCCAAGTCGCGCGAGATGCTGGAGCTGTTGGAGGAGATCAAGGCGCTCTCGCCCAAGATCACCCTGGCCCAGGCGTCGGAAGGCGCGCGGGTGCCGTCCTTTGCCCTGTCGAGCCCGGGCGAGGACATCCATGTCGCCTTCGCCGGTATCCCGCTGGGCCATGAGTTCACCTCGCTGGTGCTGGCCCTGCTGCAGGTGGGCGGGCACCCGGCGCGGGTCGAGCAGGCGGTGATCGACCAGATCAAGGCGCTGGATGCCGAGCTGAAGTTCGAGACCTATTTCTCGCTCTCCTGCCAGAACTGCCCCGACGTGGTGCAGGCGCTGAACCTGATGGCGGTGCTCAATCCGAAGATCCAGCACGTCGCCATCGACGGCGCCCTGTTCAAGGCCGAGGTGGATGCGCGCCAGGTGATGGCGGTGCCCACCGTCTATCTCAACGGCGAAGTGTTCGGCCAGGGCCGGATGGGGGTCGAGGAGATCCTCGCCAAGGTGGATACGGGGGCCGCCGACCGCGCCGCCGAGAAGCTCAACGCGCAGGCGCCGTTCGACGTGCTGGTGGTGGGCGGCGGCCCGGCCGGCGCCGCGGCGGCCATCTATGCCGCCCGCAAGGGCATCCGCACCGGCATCGCCGCGGAGCGGTTCGGCGGCCAGGTGCTGGACACCATGGCCATCGAGAACTTCATCTCCGTCACCCACACCGAGGGGCCGAAGCTCGCCGGCGCGCTGGAGCAGCACGTCCGCGAGTATGAGGTGGAGCTGATGAACCTCCAGCGCGCCGACAAGCTCGTCGCCGGCGGCGACCTGATCGAGGTCCAGACCGCGAGCGGCGCGACGCTGAAGGCGAAGACCGTCATTCTCTCCACCGGCGCCCGCTGGCGGCAGATGAACGTGCCGGGCGAGAACGAGTATCGCAACAAGGGCGTCGCCTATTGCCCGCACTGCGACGGACCGCTGTTCAAAGGCAAGCGGGTGGCGGTGATCGGCGGCGGCAATTCCGGCGTCGAGGCGGCCATCGACCTCGCTGGCCTGGTGAGCGACGTCACCCTGATCGAGTTCGACTCGAAGCTGCGCGCCGACGAGGTGCTCCAGCGCAAGCTGCGCTCGCTGGCAAACGTCGACATCGTCCTGTCGGCGCTCACCAAGGAGGTCACCGGCGACGGCCAGAAGGTGAACGGCCTGCGTTACGAGGACCGCACCACCGGCGAGGTGAAGACCGTGGCGCTGGAAGGCATCTTCGTGCAGATCGGCCTCCTGCCCAACACCGAATGGCTGAAGGGCACGCTGGAGCTGTCGCCCCGCGGCGAGATCATCGTCGACGATCGCGGCCAGACCTCGCTGCCCGGCGTGTTCGCCGCCGGCGACTGCACCACGGTGCCCTACAAGCAGATCGTCATCGCCATCGGCGAAGGTGCGAAGGCCTCGCTCGCCGCCTTCGACCACCTGATGCGCACCAGCGCCCCGGCCGAGGCCGATCCCGCCGCGGCGGCCTGAGTTCCGCGGGGCCCGGGCCGGGCGCACCCGGCCGGCGCTCGGTGCCGGTCGAGAAGCGTCGTCCCCCAAACGGCGGATGACGTTTTACCGCTATCCTTCAAAGATCGGGGAAGCAACGCAGCTTTCCCGTTCCTCCCGGTATCCGCGGGACCAAGAGCGGGTGGCCGGTGCGGAGGATAACGCCGATGAAAACCATCTCATTTTCGCTGCCCGTCTTGAGCGTCGCCATGCTGGTCTTGGGCCTGAGCGATGCCCAGGCCGCAAACCGCTATGGCATAGCCTGCGTCTACAATCGGACCGGGTCCACCATCAATTATGCGATCCAGGTGGGCAGCGGCGGCTGGACCCGCTACGCCATCGCGCCGGGCGCCAACCGCTGGTTCGCCCATGAATACGACCGGCAGAACGAGAACCGGTCGCCGGACCTGCGCATCAAGTTCGATTCCGACCTGCGGCAGGGCCGCTTCGACATCACCTACAAGCTCGGCCGGCGCGCCTCCCAGGGGCAGAGCTGCGCCGAGGGCAAGGGCTACGCGTTCGAGTACGAGCGCAACAACCGCAACTTCATCGACCTGAAGGCGCTGTAGCGCCGGGCTGGCTCCGGACGGGCTGGCAGGGCTCGCCTGACGGGGCTTTGATGAAGCCGCGCACGATATGGGCGCCGCGATGGGGGCGCCCGGTCCAGGTTCGAGATCGTGTCTGCGACCGCGACCTCCCGACCGGTTTCCAAGCCGTCCGGGATCTGCTCCAAAGCGCGGGTTCATGGCACTCTCACAGGCACCCGCGCGGCGCTCCCTCCGGAAGGGCCGCGCAGGGCCGGATCCGTTCGATGACCCTGCGCGAGCTGCAATATCTCGTGGCCCTGGCCGATCACCTGCATTTCCGCCGGGCGGCGGAGGCGTGCTTCGTCAGCCAGCCCACGCTCTCCACCCAGATTCGCAAGCTGGAGGATGAGCTGGGCGTGCCGCTGATCGAGCGCGGCACCCGCAAGGTCATGCTCACCCCCGCCGGCCGCGAGGCGGTGGAGCGCGCCCGGCGCATCCTCTCCGACGCGCAGGAGATGAAGGAGGCCGCCCGCCGCAGCCGCGAGCCGGAGGCCGGCACCGTGCGGCTCGGCCTGTTCCCCACCCTCGGCCCCTATCTGCTGCCGCATGTGGTGCCGCGCATCCGCGCCCGCTTTCCGCGGCTGGAGCTGCTGCTGATCGAGGAGAAGAGCGAGGTGCTGCTCACCCGGCTGCGGGAAGGCGCGCTCGATGCCGCGCTGCTGGCCCTGCCGGTCCATGACGACCAGCTCCACTGCGAGTTTTTGTTCGAGGAGCCCTTCTTCCTGGCGGTGCCCGACAGCCACCCTCTCGCCCGGCGCCGCAGCCTGGCCATGGACGAGCTCTCGCGCCACGACCTCATGCTGCTGGAGGACGGCCACTGCATGCGCGACCAGGCGCTGGATGTCTGCCGGCGCTCGGGCGCGGTGGAGAAGCCGGAATTCCGCGCCACCAGCCTTGAGACCCTGCGCCAAATGGTGGCCGCCGGCGTCGGCATCACCCTTCTGCCGGCGCTGGCGACCCGGCCTCCGGTGCCCCCCTCGGGAAATATCCGCCTGCTGAGTTTCGCCGATCCCGCGCCGTCGCGGCGGATCGCCATGTTCTGGCGGCGCAGCTCCGCCATGGGGACGTTTCTGGGGGACCTGGCGCAGGTGTTCCGCCAGGTGCCGGAGGCGATGCTCGATCAGGAGCTCGAGGCCACCCCGGCGCCGCCGTGAGGCGGGGAGGTGAGACTTTGGCCGCTCCGGAGCCGGGCTGGTCCGGGCATGCGCCTCTCGGGAGAGGGGGCAGGGTGTCCGCCGGCCGGGCTCGGCCTTACATCGGCCGGCAGGGTCGCGCTTCGGCCTCGCAGCTTTCAGCGATGTTGGGCCTTCGGCCTCGCATGGGCGGGGAGGACATCTCAGGAGGCGGCGGGTTACGCCTTCTGTCTTGCGCCTTTCAGCGAGGTCTGGCTTCTGGCCTCGCATCGGCCCCGCCTTCCGCCTCCCATGGGCGTTGCCTTCGGCCTTCGGCGTCAGGCCTCAAGAGGGCCGCGCGTCCGGCCCCCGGCCGCGCATCCGCCTGCGGCTCGCCCCGCGGCCTCACATCAGCCTGCGGCTCGGCCTGCGGCCTCACATGGGCCGGCGGACCGTCGCGTCGGGATCGAAGGGCGGCATGAGGATGGCCAGCGCACCGGCCACATGCTTGGGGTCGAGCCCCTGGTCGGCGGCGAAGGCGAGCAGCATGGCCTCGTCGGCGAGCAGGAAGCCGAGCACTCCGGCGCCGAAATCGCGCTTGCCGGCAGCATCGCGCAAGGTGGCGGGCGAGAGGCCGGTCTCCGCCAGGAAGCGGACGAGGCGCTCCCCGTCGGCGGCGATGAAGGCGAGGGCGGCCACCGCCACCTCCTGCGCCGCGGCGCGCTGGGCCTTGAGGCCGGTGGTCTTGTCTTTGATGGGCATTTGCGCTTCCGCAACGATTCAGGTCTAGCTGTTGCCCATTCCACCACGTTCGCGCCGGGCTGCGAAGCGGGGAAGGGGGAACTCGCAATGCCCAAGACCGTCATGATCGTGGAGGACAACGAGCTGAACATGAAGCTCTTCCACGATCTGCTGGAGGCCCGCGGCTATCTGACGGTGGAAACCCGCTCCGGCGTCGAGGCGCTGGAGCTGGCGCGCGCGCACCGGCCGGACCTCATCATCATGGATATCCAGCTGCCCGAGATATCCGGCCTCGACGTCACCCGCCGGCTGAAGGGCGACCCGCAGCTGAAGAAGATCCCGGTGGTGGCGGTGACCGCCTTCGCCATGAAGGGCGACGAGGAGCGCATCCGCGCCGCCGGCTGCGAGGGCTATCTCTCCAAGCCCATCTCGGTGGCGAAGTTCCTCCAGACGGTGCAGCAGTTCGTCGGCGAATAGGATCCGGGGAGCCGCTTCCGATCCGGCGCCGTACCGGGCCTTCACGCTGCAGAGCCGCCTTTTCCGCTTGCGGGGGAGGGGGCGGGGAAGGGGCCTTCGCGGGCGAGGGCGGGCTGGCCCCGGCGCCGTCCCGTGCTAGGCTTCCCCGTCGCAACCCGAGGCCCCGCATGTTCATCGCCTTCTTCGAGGCCCTGAAGGCCGCCGGCGTGCCGGTCTCGGTGCGCGAGTATCTCACCCTCATGGAAGCCATGGACAAGGACGTGGCCGGCCGCGAGGTGACCAATTTCTATTACCTCGCCCGCGCCAGCCTGGTGAAGGACGAGCGCCACCTCGACCGGTTCGACCAGGTGTTCGGCACCTGCTTCAAGGGCCTGGAGGCGGCGCTCGCCGATCCCGGCCATTCCATCCCCGAGGAGTGGCTGCGCAAGCTGACCGAAAAGCACCTCACCGAGGAGGAGAAGGCGCAGATCCAGGCCCTCGGCGGCCTCGACAAGCTGCTGGAGACCATCGCCGAGCGGCTCAAGGAGCAGAAGGGCCGCCACCAGGGCGGCAGCAAGTGGATCGGCACCGGCGGCACCTCGCCCTTCGGCGCCTACGGCTACAACCCCGAAGGCATCCGCATCGGCCAGGACGGCAACCGCAACTTCCGCGCCGTGAAGGTGTGGGACAAGCGCGAGTTCCGCGACCTCGACGACGAGGTCGAGCTGGGCACCCGCAACATCAAGGTGGCGCTGCGCCGGCTGCGCAAGTTCGCCCGCATCGGCGCCGCGGAGGAGCTGGACCTCGACGGCACCATCCGCGCCACCGCCCGCCAGGGCTGGCTCGACGTGAAGCTGCGCCCGGAACGGCGCAATGCGGTGAAGGTGCTTCTGTTCCTCGACGTCGGCGGCTCGATGGACTGGCATGTCGGGCAGGTGGAAGAGTTGTTCTCCGCCGCCCGCGCCGAGTTCAAGCACCTGCAGCACTTCTACTTCCACAACTGCGTCTATGAAAGCGTGTGGCGCTCCAACGTCCGCCGGTCCACCGAGCGGATCCCGCTGTTCGACGTGATGCACACCTATGCCAGCGACTACAAGCTGGTGTTCGTGGGGGACGCCTCCATGAGCTCCTACGAGATCATGCTGCCCAACGGGTCGGTGGAGCACGCAAATCCTGAGGCCGGCAACGTGTGGCTGTCGCGGCTCACCAGCACCTATCCCCACGCGGTCTGGCTGAACCCGGTGCCCGAAGACCAATGGACCTACACCGAGTCGGTCCGCCTGATCTCCCGTCTGATGGAGGGGCGGATGTTCCCGCTCACGGTGCAGGGCATCGATGCCGCCATGCGGGAGCTGGCGTGAGCCGCGCCACCTCCCCAAAGCCCGCCGCGACGCCCGCCTATGCCTGCCAGCTTCGCCTCGGCCGGCCCGGAGTACGGCTCGTCCTCGCCCCGCCGGTGCTGGAATGGACGCTCGGTCCCCGCCAGGGCACGCTGCCCCTCGCCGACATCGCCGCCCTGCGCCTCACCTGGCGGCCGGGCCAGCTCATGAAGGCGAGCCACCACCTGGAAATCACCGCCCGCGACGGCCTGCGGCTGGAGGTGGGCTCGGTCTCGCGGGTCTCCATTGCCGGAGTGCGCGACCAGGGGCCGGAATATGCCGCCTTCGTCCGCGCCCTGCACGGGGCGCTCGCGGCGGCGGGCGCCCGGCCGCGCTGCCTCGCCGGCTTCGCGCCGTGGCGCTGGTGGAGCATGGTGGCCCTGGCCGCGGTGTCGGTGACGGCGGCGCTCGCGGTGGTGCTGCGGGCAGGCGAGGAGACGCGCTGGAGCGCGCTCCTGTTCTTCGGCTTCCTGTTCGCACTGGTGGCGGTGCCGGCGCTCACCGCCATCGTCCGCAACCGGCCGGACACCTACGCGCCCGATCGCATTCCGGAGCGGCTGCTGCCGGGGTGAGACCTTCGGCGTTCGCTGGGGCCCATGTCGCCGGCTCCGTGCAGGCCGGCTGCGTGGGATCTTTCGCATCCGCCTGCAGGGGGGAGTACAACGCGAACGGAAAGCCTTGGCGCTCCTGCTCGACTTCCTTTCCCGCTTGCGGGGGGAGGGCTGAGGAGGGAGCAGTGTTCGGGCTCGAAGCCGCCTTGGGGTGTGCCCGCAGTTGCTCCCGGCCTGCCGTCCGGCCCCATCCCAACCCTCCCGCAGGCGGGAGAGGGCTTTCCCGGTCAGCCCGGCGGTGGCAGAGGGCCGGACTCGGGCTTTTCCGTCTCCGCCTTGCGCAGCAGGCTGGCGGCCACATCCTGGAGCCGGGGCGCGGGCAGGGTGGTGAAGAGCATCGGTCGACTGCCGGGGTAAGGCCTCCCTCTCCCGCTTGCGGGGGAGGGCTGAGGAGGGAGCAGTGTTCGGGCTCGAAGCCGCCTTGGGGTGTACCCGCAGTTGCTCCCGGCCTGCCGTCCGCCCCCTCCGAACCCTCCCGCAGGCGGGAGAGGCCTTTCCCGGTCCGTCCGGCAGTGGCAGAGGGCTGGGGGCGGGCTTTTCCGTCTCCGCCTTGCGCAGCAGGCTGACGGCCACACCCTGAAGCCGGGGCGCGGGCAGGGTGGTGAAGAGCATCGGTCGACTGCCGGGGTAAGGCCTCCCTCTCCCGCTTGCGGGGGA
>CALMSN010000068.1 GCA_937872325.1 uncultured Xanthobacter sp.
ATCCTCTTCCCAGGAGCCCGCGCCCGCCGCGGCGCTGTCGAGCCAGTCGTAGAAGATGCCGCCGACGCCCCGCGTCTCCCCACGGTGCTTCAGGAAGAAATAGTCGTCGCACCACGTCTTGTAGCGGGGGTAATCGGCGACCCGGTGGCCGGCGCAGGCCGCCTCCATCGCCGCATGAAATGCGATGGTGTCTGGATGCTCCTGGGTGCGGCGGCTCTCCAGCACCGGCGTCAGGTCGGCGCCGCCGCCGAACCACGCCTTGGTGGTGACGACGAAGCGGGTGTTCATGTGCACCGCGGGCACATGGGGACTGGCCATGTGGGCGATGAGCGAGATGCCGGAGGCCCAGAAGCGCGGATCGTCGCCGGCGCCGGGAATTTGGCCGCGGAACTCGGGGGCGAACTCGCCGAAGACGGTGGAGGTGTGCACCCCCACCTTCTCGAACAGCCGCCCGCGCATCAGCGCCATGGTGCCGCCGCCGCCGGGCGCCCCGGTATGGTCGGTGCGCGCCCATGGGGTGCGCACGAAGCGCCCCGAGGTCGCGCCGTAAAGCGCGGGGGCGGCCTCGTCCTCCAGCGCCTCGAAGGCGGCGATGATCCGGCTCTGCAGATCCTCGAACCAGCTCCGGGCCTGAGCCTGGCGGGCGGCGAGGAGGGGGTCGGCGGGGGCATCCTGAGCGGGCATGGAATCTCGCGCGATTGAGGCCGCAGGGGCCGGGCTTGGTTTGACTGTATCGCGTGACCGGAGTGGCGGTGCCGGCATCGCGGGCTGTTCGTTTCGGGCCCGAGGCCTCACCCATCCGGCCGGCGTCAGCGGGCCTGCGAAGCGGCGCTGCCGGGATCTCTGTCCGGCCGCGGCGGCGTGGTGGGAAAGCCCCCGGTCTGCCGCAGCGCCTCCGCCACCGCCATGCCGGCGCTCACCGCCACGTTGAGGGAGCGCAGGCCCGGACGCAGCGGGATGACCAGCCGCGCATCGGCAACGCCATGGACCGCCTCCGGCACGCCGGCCGACTCGCGGCCGAACAGCAGCACGTCATCCGGCGCGAAGGCATGGTCGAGGTAGCACATGTCGCCGCCGGTGGTGAACAGCACCAGCCGGCGGCCTTCCTGCCGTCGGATGCGGTCGAATGCGGCGAAAGTCTCATGCCGCCGCCACGCGACCTGCTGGATATAGTCCATCCCCGCCCGCCGGAAGGCGGCGTCGCCCACCGGAAAGCCGGCCGGCTCGATGATATCCACACCCACGCCCAGGCACGCCCCGGTTCGCATGCAGGCGCCTGCGTTCTGCGCGATGTCTGGGCAGTAAAGGGCAAGGATCATGACGTTTTTCCGGGACCGAGGTGGTAATTCGAGAGGGGCGCGTGATGCTTTCGGCGAGAGGACCGCGTGCCGCATCGCCATCATCTGGACAAGATGCGGCTAGGGTGCAATTAGAGGCGATCGAATGTGGCGGGTGGCAGCTTTACAGAATCGCTTCATTCGCTCGTGTGCCCTTGCGTTAAGGGTCTTCAGTCCCACTGAAGGCGCATGACGTTAGGGAAATAAGAGCCAGGATCGGGGATCAGCGCCGTGGCACATACGGAGACGCAGGGCACGACAACGCGTCGGGACTTTCTCTATATCGCGACCGGCGCCGTTGGCGCCGTCGGCGCCGCCGGGCTGGTGTGGCCGTTCGTGTCGCAGCTCCAGCCGGATGCCTCGGTGCTCGCCCTGTCCACCACCGAGGTGGACCTGACGCCGGTGGCCGAAGGCCAGATCGTCACCGTCCAGTGGCGCGGCAAGCCGATCTTCATCTCCCACCGCACCGCGAAAGAGATCGAGCAGGCGCGCGCCGTGCCGATCAACCAGCTTCCCGATCCGCAGTCCGACCAGGACCGGGTGAAGGCCGGCAAGGATCAGTGGCTGGTGGTGATTGGCATCTGCACCCACTTGGGCTGTGTGCCGCTCGGGCACCAGGGTCCGTACAACGGCTGGTTCTGCCCGTGCCATGGCTCCGCCTACGACACGTCGGGCCGTATCCGGCAGGGGCCGGCGCCGCTCAATCTGGCTCTGCCGCCCTATAATTTCGTCACCGACAGCAAAATTCTGATCGGCTGACGCTCGGCGTCGTCCGTACAAAAAGGTTGGATCCATGGAAGGTCACTCCACCTACCAGCCCAAGGGGAAGGTCGCCCAGTGGTTTGAGAGCCGGCTGCCGATCGTCGGGCTCATCCACTCTTCGGCCATCGCCTATCCGGTGCCGAAGAATCTCAATTATCTCTGGACGTTCGGCGCCATCCTGAGCTTGATGCTGGTGGTGCAGATCGTGTCCGGCGTGGTGCTGGCGATGCATTATGCCGCCTATGCGCCCGTGGCCTTCGCCAGGGTCGAGCACATCATGCGTGATGTGAGCTACGGCTGGATGATCCGCTACATCCACGCCAACGGCGCCTCGATGTTCTTCATCGCGGTCTACATCCATATGTTCCGCGGCATGTATTACGGCTCCTACAAGGCGCCGCGCGAGATCTTGTGGATCCTCGGCGTCATCATCTACCTGCTGATGATGGCCACCGCGTTCATGGGCTACGTGCTGCCGTGGGGCCAGATGTCGTTCTGGGGCGCCACCGTGATCACCAACCTGTTCTCGGCCATTCCGGTGGTCGGTGGGGTGATCGTGGAATGGCTGTGGGGCGGCTATTCGGTCGGCAACCCGACCCTCAACCGCTTCTTCTCGCTGCACTATCTGCTGCCGTTCATGCTCGCCGGCGTGGTCGGGCTGCACATCTGGGCGCTGCATGTGGTGGGGCAGAACAACCCTGATGGCATCGACGTCAAGAGCGTCGCCAAGGACACCGTGCCCTTCACGCCCTATGCGACGCTGAAGGGCCTGCTGGGCATCACGGTGTTCCTGCTGTTCTTCTCCTGGTTCA
>CALMSN010000069.1 GCA_937872325.1 uncultured Xanthobacter sp.
CCGGCGGCTGGGAGAGGCGCTCCGCCGCCGCGAACGGCACCTCGTCCTGGCGCCCGTCGCCGTAGCCCGGCAGGTCGGAGATCTTGCGCTCGGCGAAGGAGACGGTGAAGTGGGCGTCGCGGCCCTCGCCCTGCACCTCTTCGATGGTCATCTCGTAGAGGCCGGGAGCCAGCGCCTCGATGGTCTTCAGCGTCGAGGCGACCTGGGCGTGCTCGCGGTTGGCGATGGACGAGGAGACGAAGATGCCGAGATGGCCGACCTTGTCGTGCACCATGTAGACGATGCGCTGGCCGCGGATGCGGATCTCGCTCTCGTCGGCATAGGCGTCCTGGATCCAGTTCAGCGCCTGCTTCACGGGGGTGATGTTGTCGCCGTGGCTGGCGAAGACGATGATCGGCGAGCGGATCTGCTTCACGTCGAGGATGCGACCGTGCTCGAGGCGCGCTTCGTTGCGGGCCAGCTTGTTGCCCACGAACAGCTCACGCACGATCCAGGTGATCTCCGGCTCGTTGAGCAGGAAGAAGCCCGACCACCACTTCTCGAATTCCAGGAAGCGGCCGCGCTCGGTGTCGACCGCCGCGAACATGTCGTAATACTTGCGGAACCAGGTGCGGCCCGGGTTCAGCATCTCGAAGTTCAGCACCAGCCAGGCACCGTCGAAGACGCCGTCGCCATAGTCGGACCAGAACATGGGCTGGACCTGGCCGCCGAGCAGGCCGCCATTGTAGCGCATGGGGTTGGCGCCGACGTCGCCGGACCAGGTCTCCACCGGAGCGCCGTTCAGCACCAGCGGGCCGGTCAGGTCGGGATTGGAGGCGCCGAGCACCAGCGTCGCCCAACCGCCCTGGCAGTTGCCGATCACCACCGGCTTGGGCGAGCTGGGGTGCAGGTCCTGCACCTTGCGCACGAAGGCGGCTTCGCTGCGGGTCACGTCGGCGAGGGTCTGGCCGGGCTCGGGCATGCGGCCGAAGCTGACGAAATAGACCGGGTGCCCCGCCTTCAGCGCCACGCCCACCTGGCTGTCGGCCTTGAAGCCGCCGATGCCGGCGCCGTGCCCGGCGCGCGGATCGATGATCACGTACGGGCGCTTCCAATCGAACACTTCCACGCCCGCCGGCGGGATGATCTTCAGCAGCACGTAATTGGAGGGGCGCGGCATGTCGTGGCCTTCGGCGACCACTTCATACTCATAGGCCAGCACCGGCGGGCAGCCGGCGGCCTCGTGGATGAAGAAGGCATCGCCCCGCTCGCGCAGGGTATCCAGCGCCAGCACGCCGCGCTGCATCCGGTCGAGGGCATAGGACTGGGCGTCGCGCACCAGGGAGCGGGAGAGATCGTGCTCCGCGGTCACATTGCCGACCAGCGCGGTGAGCTGGTTGAAGGTGTGCCGCAGGCGCTCGCCATGGGTGGCGGAGATGGAGGAGAAGTGGCGGCCGGCAGCCTTGGAGGTCAGCTCGCCCACGCCCGCCCACTCGGAAAGCTGGGCCGTCAGGGCCAGGGTGCGCTGGCGCGCGGTCCAGGCATTGCCGTCATTGACGGACTTGAAGAAGGGGTTGGCGAGCTCGCCGTATTTTCCAAACCCGTCGTAGATGGAGCGTGCCGTCACAATATCCTCCCGAGGGGTGGAGTCCGCCCCGGGCATCCCCTACCAGAATGCCAGGCGCGAACCGGTTGCCGCAGCGCAGCATACCGCAATTGTGCGACAGTTCGATGCCATTCTTTGCCAGCGAATTCCCAAAATTCAATGGTGGAACCGGGTTCCGGGCGGCATCGACGGCGCCGGCGGCGGCCCCGGAAGCGCTGCGCTGCAGCATTCCCGGGGCCGCGCGTCGGTTCAGAGCAGGGTGCCGTGCAGGAATACCCACGCCACCGAGAAGTAGATGACGATGCCGGTGACATCCACCAGCGTCGCGATGAACGGGGCCGAGGCGGTGGCCGGATCGAAGCCGAGCCGCTTCAGCAGCAGCGGCAGCAGCGAGCCGGTGAGCGAGCCGAAGGTCACGATGCCCACCAGGGCCGAGCCGATGGTGACGGCGAACAGCTTCCAGTGCTCGCCATAGTCGAAGATCCCCGCCTCCTGCCAGACCGCGATGCGCAGCATGCCGATGATGCCGAGGATCGTCCCCAGCACGATGCCGGCCGGCAGCTCGCGCACCGCCACCCGCCACCAGTCGGAGATCCGCACCTCCTGCAGCGCCAGGGCGCGGATGATGAGGGAGGTGGCCTGCGAGCCGGAATTGCCGCCCGAGCTCATCACCAGCGGGATGAACAGGGCCAGCACGATCGCCCGCTCCAGCTCGTCGGCGAACACCTGCATGGCGCTGGCGGTGAGCATCTCCGAGAGGAACAGCACGGCGAGCCAGCCGGCGCGCTTGCGGATCATCTCCATGAACGGGATGTCGAGGTAGGGCTTGTCGATGACCTCCATGCCGCCCATCCGCTGGACGTCCTCGGTCTGCTCCTCGATCATCGCGTCCATCACGTCGTCCACCGTCGCGATGCCGAGGATCCGGCCGGTGGAATCGAGCACCGGCACCGCCAGCAGGTCGTACTTGCGGATGGTGCGGGCGACCTCCTCGCGGTTGGTCTGCGGCCGCACCGAGATCGGCGCGTGGCCGGGGGCGAGGGTGGCGACGGCGGCATCCGGCGCGCCGAACATCAGCCGGCGCAGCGGCACCGTCGCCACCAGGCGCTGGCTCTCCGGATCGGTGACGTAGATGGCGTAGATGGTCTCGCGGGAGCCTTCCACCTCGCGCAGGTGCTCCATGGTCCGCCCGGCGGTCCAGGTGGCGGGGACGCTGACGAACTCGGTGGTCATCAGCGAGCCGGCGGTGCCCTCCGGATAGGTGAGCAGGTGGTCGATGGCGGTCTTCGCCTCGACCCCCAGGGCCGCCCGCAGGCGCTCGCGCGCGGGATCGCTGACCCAGCGCAGCACGTCGGCGGCGCGGTCGGCGGACATGCCTTCCAGGATCGCCGCGGCCTTGGGCTGCGGCAGCGCCTCGATCACCTCGCAGGCGTCGTGGAACTCCGGCTGGTCCAGCACCTCCACCGACCAGGCCAGCGGCATGTGGGCGACGAGGTCGGTGGCCTCCTCCGCGCTCTTGCCGTTCAGGAAGTCGACAATGTCGGCGACGTGGTTCAGCTCGAGCCCGGCCGCCATGGGAGAAGCGCCGTCGCCCGCCTCGTCCTGCCTGCGCAGCGTCCCTACATTCATGCCCGTCTCCCAATCACCCCGGTGCCGCCATGAAGGCGAAACTCGTGACAGATTTATTTCGGCTTGGGAACGCCGACGCCGCGGAAGCTCGCCCCGCCGGACCCGTTCGACCGCGGCGACCCGGTGTCGCATACTGCCCGGCGACGGCGCGCGGCGCGGCCTTTTCAGGCAGGATGGCGCGCGGCATGCCGCATGATCAGGAGTCACCGACCATGTCCCTGGAGCTGAGCGTCCTGGCGTGGGGCTGCGTCCTCGCCGCCGTGCATATCTTCGCCGCCGCCGCGGTCAAGACCCGGCAATACGGCATCGCCTGGAACGTCGGCGCCCGCGACGGCGCCCAGCCCGAGCCGGCGCCGGTGGTCGGCCGGCTGATGCGGGCGCAGGCCAACTTCTTCGAGACCTTCCCCATCATGGTCGCCGCCATCCTGCTGGTGGAGGCGGCGGGACGCACCGGCAGCGGCACCGCGGCCGGCGCCCTCATCTGGCTGGTGGCGCGGATCGTATACCTGCCGCTCTATGCCGCCGGGGTGCCGGTGCTGCGCTCGGTGGCGTTCGGCCTCAGCTTTCTCGGCATCGCGCTGGTCCTGTGGCCGGCCCTCACCTGACCCCGCGCCGGCCGCCGCCCGGACCGGCGACGCGGATCCGGCGCGCGGCCCGGGTGATGGGCATCGCCTTCGCGGCGGTGATCCTGATGGGGGGAAGCGTGCTGGCCGTGCGCTCGGCCTGGCTGGCGGCGGACGACGCCGTGCGCCACCACGCCGCCGTGGCCTGCCTGAGGCAGGCGGCGGCGGAAGGACGGGCGACCCGCCGGGCCGAGGATCCCACCATCGTCGACGGCCCCCGCGCCGGCTGCCCGGACGCCCGCTGGATCCGCTGGAGCGAGATGGAGACGACCCCGCCCCCGGCCCCCACATGGCCCGGCGCCTTCCTCGGCGCGCTGCGCTTCTTCATGTCGGCGGTGGTGCTGCTGGCCGCCGCAGGCTTCGCGCTGCCCTGGACGGTCGGCTTCATCTTCGGCCTCTACATCCGGGACTGAAGGCCTGTCTGGAAAGCCGGCTGCCGAGGTCGGGCGACGGATGCCCAGTTCTCCGGCCGCAGGCGAGCCCGGCGCGATGCCGCCGATCGGGCCCGGCGTCCCACGCCCCCACGCCGGGCAGGCGCCACCCGCCCGGTTTTAGGAACAGGCTCCGCGGCGGGCGGCTCCAGCGAGCCGGCGTCTGGCCGCATCCGCTCGGATGGGAGGGCTCTACCGCCCGGTCTCCAGCAGGATCTTGCCGAGATGGGCGCTCGATTCCATCAAAGCGTGGGCGGCCCGGGCCTCCTCCAGCGGGAATACCGCGTGGATCACCGGCCGCACGGTGCCGGTCTCCAGCAGCGGCCACACGTCGCGGCGCAGGGCCTCGGCCACCTCGGTCTTCTGCGCCACCGTGCGGGCGCGCAGCGTCGAGCCGGTGAAGGTGAGGCGCTTCAGCATCACCGGCATCAGGTCGATCTCCACCTTGCTCGACTGCAGGAAGGCGATCTGCACCAGCCGCCCCTCCACCGCCAGGGCGGAGAAATTGCGGGCGGTGTAGCTGCCGCCCACCATGTCGAGGATCTCGTCGACCCCGCGCCCGGCGGTCAGCGACTTGATCTCCTTGACGAAGTCCTGGTTGCGGTAGTCGATGGCGGCGTTCGCCCCCAGCTCGATGCAGAAGGCGCACTTCTCCGCCGAGCCGGCGGTGGCGAACACCTTGGCCCCGGCATGGCGGGCGAGCTGGATGGCGGTGGATCCGATCCCGCTCGATCCGCCGTGGATCAGGATGCTCTCGCCCGCCTTCAGCCGGCCGCGGGTGAAGACGTTGTCGTAGACGGTGAAATAGGTCTCCGGCAGGCCGCCGGCCTCGCGCAGCGAGAGCGGCCGGGGCACCGGCAGGCACAGCGGCGCCTCGGCGACGCAATACTCCGCATAGCCGCCCGAAATCACCAGCGCGCAGACCTCCTCGCCCACCGCCGGCCTGGAGACGCCGGCGCCGAGGGCGACCACGCGGCCGGAAATCTCCAGGCCCGGCACGTCGGTCGCCCCGGCCGGCGGGGGATAATTGCCGGCGCGCTGCAGGCAGTCGGGCCGGTTGATGCCGGCCGCCACCACCTCCACCAGCACCTGGCCGGGGCCGGGCCGGGGCACCGGCGCGGTCTCGATCGCCACCACATCGGGGCCGCCGGCGCCGGTGAACCGCACCTGACGCATGCTCTCAGGAATTCCCGCCACCGCCCGTCCTCCCCTTGACCTCACCCGCGGCGACACCCGCCGAGCCGCGGTTCCGCCTGCCGGCGGCATATCATTCCAAGCTGCGAACGCGCCTACCGGCGGCAAATCATTCCGAGCCGCGAATCCGCCGGCCGGCGGCGCGGAGGATAAAGCGCAGCCGACAACGCCGTCGAGCCTCGCCGTACCCGGAAGGCCGCACCCGCGGACGGCCGGCAGGCCATCCACGCAAAGCCGGCCCTCGCCACGGCAGGGGAAGCCGTGCCATTGAAGGGCAAAGCAGCGCATCGTTTTCCGCAGGGCCGGCCATGACATCGTCTTCCGCTTCCTCCCCCTCCTCGCCGGCCGCCGCGGGCGACCTCCTGGCCCGCCTCGCCGCGCGGCTCGGGCCCGCCGGCCTCCTCACCGCCGAGGACGACATGGCCCCCTTCGCGGTGGACTGGCGGCGGCTGTTTCCCGGCCGCCCGCTCTGCGTCGCCCGGCCGGCCTCCACGGAGGAGGTGGCGGAGGTGGTGCGCCTGGCCCATGCGGCTGGCGCCGCGGTGGTGCCGCAGGGCGGCAATACCGGCCTCGCCGGCGGCGCGGTGCCCGATGGCTCCGGCCGCCAGGTGGTGCTCAGCCTCAACCGCATGAACAAGGTGCGGGCGGTCGACCCTGTGGGCCTGACCCTCTCGGCGGATGCCGGCTGCATCCTGAAGGTAGCCCAGGACGCCGCCGCCGCGACCGGGCGCCTGCTGCCCATCTCCCTGGCCGCGGAAGGCTCGGCGACGGTGGGCGGGGTGGTGTCCACCAATGCCGGCGGGGTCAATGTGGTGCGCTACGGCATGGCCCGCGCCCTGGTGCTGGGCGCGGAGGTGGTGCTGGCCGACGGCACCGTGCTCGACCTCATGCGCCTGCTGCGCAAGGACAATGCCGGCTACGACCTGAAGCAGCTCTTCATCGGCACCGAGGGCACGCTCGGCATCGTCACCGGCGCGGTGCTGCGGCTGATGCCCCGCCCGCGCGACACGGTGACGGCGCTGCTCAGCGTGCCCAGCCCGGCGGCGGGGGTGGCGCTGCTCGGCCTGGTGCAGGAGCGGCTCGGCGACACCGTCTCCGCCTTCGAGCTGATGAGCGGCTTCTCCTTCGATCTGCTGCGCCGCCACATGAGCCTCACCCCGCCCATCGCCTCCGGCGACTGGTTCGTGCTGGTGGAGGCGGCGGCCAGCCTCGCCGGCCTGCGCGAGGCGGCGGAGGAGGCGCTGGCCGCGGCCCTGGAGGACGGCATCGCCCTCGACGGCGTGGTGGCCGAAACCGGGGCGCAGGCAGCCCAGCTCTGGGCCCTGCGCGAGCACATCACCGACGGCGAGGCCCGCGAGGGCAAGAGCATGAAGCACGACGTGAGCGTGCCCATCGCCGACGTCCCCGCCTTCCTCGCCGCCGCGGACGCAGCCCTCGCGGCCGGTGCGCCAGGGGCGCGGGTCAACGCCTTCGGCCATCTGGGCGACGGCAACATCCACTACAACGTCATCCTCGGCCCCGGCGACGACGGCGCCCGCATCAACGCCCTGGTGCATGACGTGGTGATGCGCTTTGCCGGCTCCATTTCGGCGGAGCACGGCATCGGCCAGTACCGGGTGGAAGAGCTGGTGCAGCGCCGCCCGGCGGCGGAGATCGCCCTGGCCCAGCGGCTGAAGGCGGCGCTCGACCCGGACGGCGTGCTGAATCCGGGCAAGGTGCTGCCGGTGGCGAAGCACCGCTGAAGCCGCAGCAAGCTGACCCTGCGGGATCTACTTAGGACCAACGTCGCAGGCCGGGGGAGAACCCGAGCGGCCACCCGGCCGGGCCTGCAACCAAAGAATAAAATCGAGCCCCCGTCCCGCCCGGCGGTAAAGTGCTGAATTGTGGTATTCGGCGTTTGGACCCAAGCCTAAAGTACGGTATTGACCACACTAGCGCCGACAGCCTCTCTGGTACAGATTGCACCCGCGGTGCACTGCGGCAGAGTCCGGGCGCCAACTAAGTAATTGGGCAACAAACGCAGCCCAGGGGAAACGCCACGGGCTGAAGAGGGGGGTTAGGATGGATACATCCTTGGCCGAACGCATTGCGGCCAATCCAAGCTACCAGGAACTCAAGGCGAAGCGTTCAAGCTTCGGCTGGTGGCTGACGTTCGCGATGCTCATCGTTTATTACGGCTTCATTGTTCTGATCGCCTTCCGCAAGGACGTTCTTGCGGTTCGCATCGGCAGTGGCGTGATGACCTGGGGCATTCCAATCGGTTTCGGCGTGATCGTCTTCACGATCCTCATCACCGCCGTCTATGTGCGGCGCGCCAACAGCGAATTCGATGCGCTTTCCGAGAAGGTGAAGCGGGAGGTGCTCAAGTGAAGACCGTCCGCCACACCCTCGGCCTGGCCGCGGCCAGCGCCGCCCTCGCCCTCCTGCCCGCAATCGCGTTTGCCGCCGAGGCCATCGGCCCGTCGGAGAAGCAGGCCACCAACTGGACGGCGATCACGATGTTCGCCGTGTTCGTCCTCGGCACGCTCTACATCACCAAGTGGGCGGCGTCGAAGACCAAGTCGGCGGCCGACTTCTACACCGCCGGCGGCGGCATCTCCGGCTTCCAGAACGGCCTCGCCATCGCCGGCGACTACATGTCGGCCGCTTCGTTCCTCGGCATCTCCGCCGCGGTGATGAGCACCGGCTTCGACGGCCTGATCTACTCCATCGGCTTCCTCGTCGGCTGGCCTATCCTCACCTTCCTGATGGCGGAACGCCTTCGCAACCTCGGCAAGTTCACCTTCGCCGACGTGGCGGCCTTCCGCTTCGCCCAGACCCCGGTGCGCGTGTTCGCCGCCTCGGGCACCCTGGTGGTGGTGGCCTTCTACCTGATCGCCCAGATGGTGGGCGCCGGCCAGCTCATCAAGCTGCTGTTCGGCCTCGACTACTGGATGGCGGTGGTCATCGTCGGCGCGCTGATGATGGTCTACGTGCTGTTCGGCGGCATGACCGCCACGACCTGGGTGCAGATCATCAAGGCCTGCCTGCTGCTCGGCGGCGCGACCTTCATGGCGATCATGGTGCTGTGGCGCTACGGCTTCAGCCCCGAAGGGCTGTTCGCGGCGGCGGTGCAGGTGAAGACCGACATCGCGGCGGCCAAGCCCGGCGTCACGCCGGCGGCGGCAGCCACGGCCGGCCAGGCGATCATGGGACCAGGTACCTTCATCAAGGACCCGATCTCGGCCATCTCCTTCGGCATGGCGCTGATGTTCGGCACCGCCGGCCTGCCGCACATCCTGATGCGCTTCTT
>CALMSN010000070.1 GCA_937872325.1 uncultured Xanthobacter sp.
CCGAAAACCGGCCCGCGGGGGGGGGCGCGGCGGCCCCGCATATAGCGGGCCGGGAAGGGCGCGATGCGCTCGGACAGGTCCGCCTCGCCGTGCACCACCGCCACGTCCGCCAGTTCCGGCGTCGCCTCGGCCGCCAGGAAGGCGCGGATGCGGGCGGCGAGCGCATCCGCCGGCACCGCGAAGACGAGGCGACGCAGCAACGCCACCCGCGGCCCGTCGAAGACCGCGGTGAAGCCGAGGTCCTCCGCCACGTCGGCGGCGATGAGGCCGGTCTCCTCCTCCAGCTCGCGGAAGACCGAGCCGACGAGGTCCACCCTGCCGTCGGCCGTCACGTCGGAGGGGTCCGGGGTGCCGCCGGGAAAATAGATCCGCCCGCCCATGGAGGTGTGCGCCCCCATGACGCCGAGCACGAAGCCGCCGTCGGACCCTTCCATGGCGGCCAGCGCGAAGGCGTTGACCATGCCGAGATCAGGCCAGCCGGCATCGCGCCACCACAGGAAGCTGGCAAAGTCGCTCTGCCGGAAGCGCCCGGACAGATTCCCGTCGGCCAGCCGGAAGTCGCCGCGCATCAGCAGGATGGGGCCGTTCCACAAGGCCGGGTTGTCGGCCTGCCGGAGGGCGAAGTGAGCGCGGACCTCGTCGGCGCGCCCCTCGAGCTCCGGCCAGCCTCCCGGCTCCAGCGAGAGATCCAGCGCCCACACGCCCGTCAGGCTCGCCTCCGCAGCCGTGCGGCCCCAGGGGGAAGCTGCGGCAGCCGGCGCGAGCCCGGCGGAAATGCGGGCGTCGGCGCTCATGCCGCGGTTTCGGCGAGGGTCGGATAGTCGAGATAGCCCTTCGCCCCGCCGCCATAGAGGGTGTCGCGGTCCAGGTCGTTGAGCGGGGCGTCGCGGCGCAGGCGCTCGACCAGGTCCGGATTGGCGATGAAGGGCCGGCCGAAGGCGACGAGGTCGGCCTTGCCCTGCGCCACCGCCGCCTGCGCCAGCGCGCCGTCATAGCCGTTGTTCACCATCCAGGCGCCGGAATAGCGCGCGCGCAGCGCCTCGAAGGAGAATCCGGGATCCACGTCCCGCGCCCCCTGGGTCGCCCCCTCGATGACGTGGATATAGACCGGATGGCGCTTTTCCAGCTCGTCCAGCACGTAGTTGAAGAGCGGCTGGGGATCGCTCTCCGAGATGCCGTTGGAGGGGGTCACCGGCGACAGCCTGAGCCCGGTGCGGTCGGCGCCGATCTCAGCAATCACGGCGTCGATGGCCTCCAGCAGGAAGCGGGCGCGGTTGGGGATGCTGCCGCCATAGGCATCGGTGCGATGGTTGGTGCCGTCCTTCAGGAACTGGTCGATGAGGTAGCCATTGGCGCCGTGCAGCTCGACCCCGTCGAAGCCGGCGGCGATGGCATTGGCCGCCGCCCGGCGATAGTCGGCGATGATGCCGGGGATCTCCTCCAGCGCCAGGGCCCGCGGCTCGGACGTGGCGGCGAAGCCGCCGTTGACGAAGGTCTGCGCCTCCGCCCGGATCGCCGAGGGCGCCACCGGGGCGCCGCCGCCCGGCTGCAGCACCGTGTGGGAGACCCGGCCCACATGCCAAAGCTGGATCACCATGCGGCCGCCCTTGGCGTGCACGGCATCGGTCACCTTGCGCCAGCCGGCCACCTGCTCCGGCGAATAGATGCCGGGCGTGTCCTGGTAGCCCTGCCCCTGCTGCGAGATCTGCGAGGCCTCGGTGATGATGAGGCCGGCGCCGGCGCGCTGGGCGTAATATTCCACCGCGAGGTCGCTGGGCACGAAGCCCGCGGTGGCGCGGTTGCGGGTCAGCGGAGCCATCACGATGCGGTTGGACAGGGTGATGCGGCCGAGACGGAAGCTGTCGAACAGGCTGGGAGAGGCGCCCATGGCGAGCCCTTTCGGTTGGCCGGCGCCGCGACGCGGCAGGCCGGCATGTCGGCGGCCAGCATAGGCCAGCGGGCCGCGACGCCAAGGCCGCCCCGCCGGCTCCGGCCGCACCGCACCATGAATTCTACGTGATGCGACGCAGGGACATGCTTAATAGCAGCCAAGCGTTGTCAAATGTGCAGAACGCCCTCGGCGATCACCACCGCGCTGCCGCCGATGGTCGCCTCCGTGACCACCCCGCCCTTGATGGTGAACTCCAGGTTCAGCCGGCTGGGCCGACCCATCTCGAAGCCCTGGTCGATCCGCACCTTGTGGTGGCCGTCCACCCGCCCCTCCGCATCCAACAGGACGTTGGGGAGCGCCGCGGCGGCCGCCCCGGTCGCCGGATCCTCGCTGATGCCGAGGCCCGGGGAGAACATGCGGGCGCGGTAGTCGGCATCGCCCTCCTCATCCAGGGTGTAGAGGAAGAGCGCATCGCCGAAGCCGCCGAGGCCGGCGAGCTGGGCCGCCTCGTCGGGCCGGGCGCGGGCAAGGGCGGTGAGGTTCGCCACCGGGATGAAGACGAACGGCACCCCGGCCGAGGCCACCACCGGTCGGTGGGCATCGAAGCCGATATCCTCCAGATCGAGGCTGAGGGCGTCGGCGCAGGCCTGCCGCGGCAGGTCCACCGCCTCCAGCTCGCCGCGGCGCGGCACGGTGAACACCGCCGAGCCCTGGCGCGATCCGGCGCCCTTAGTGACCACCTCGCACTTCACCGCGCCGATCTGCTCCTCCAGGACGAAGCTGGCCTTGGGCATCTTGTCCTCGAGGGCCAGCAGCACGGCGGTGCCGACGGTGGGATGGCCGGCAAAGGGCATCTCGTGGGACTTGCTGAAGATGCGCAGAGCGGCCCGGCCGCCGGGCTTGCGCGGCGGGAACACGAACACGGTCTCCGACAGGTTGAACTCGACCGCGATCTGCTGCATCGCCGCCTCGTCCAGCCCGACGGCGTCCAGCACCACCGCCAGCGGATTGCCGCCGAACGGGCGCGCGGTGAAGACATCCAGCGTCACGAAGCGGCGTGGCATGGCGAGCGGACCCCCGAGGCAAGACCCCGATCTAGCCTCAAATGGCGAGCGGCGTGAAGACCTTGGAGGGATTCACGAACTCCTGCTGGGCGGCGATCAGCAGCAATTCGCGCGACTGTGCCTTTTCCGTCTCCGCCAAAAGGCCGAAAACCGAGGACGCCGCCGCCGACAGCGCCCCCGCCGTACCTGCCCCGCGCTTCACATGCAGGAAGAACAAGGCGGCGATGGTGTCGCCGGCCCCGTTGAGCGCCACGTCAAGGCGCGGGGTGCGGACCAGGAATCGCCCGTCCGGCCCACTGGCCAGCAGATCGATGGCGTCGGGCGGGGTCTCGCTGGTGTGGAGGCTGGTGACCAGCACGGTGCGCGGGCCCATGGCGTGCAGCCGGCCGCAGGCCGCCACCGCATCGGCCCGGGTCGCCACCGGCAGGCCGCTGAGCAGCTCCAGCTCGAAGGCGTTGGGGGTGATGACGTCAGCCGCCGGCACCGCCTGGAGCCTCATGAACTCGGGAATGCCGGGCCGCACGAAGATGCCCCGGCCCACATCGCCGATCACCGGATCGCAGCAATAGTCCGCCCCCGGCCGGGCGGCGCGCGCCCGGGCCACCGCATCGAGGATGGCGGCGCCGATCTCCGCCGAGCCCATGTAGCCGGAGATCACGCCGTCGCAGCGGGAGAGCGCGCCGCGGGCGGCGATGCCCTCGATCAGGTCGGCGATGAGGGCGGCCTCGAACACCTGCCCGGTCCAGGCGCCATAGCCGGTGTGGTTGGAGAACTGCACGGTGTTCACCGCCCAGACCTCCACCCCCAGCCGCTGCAGCGGGAAGACGGCGGCGGAATTGCCCACATGCCCGTAGACCACGTGGGACTGGATCGAGATGAGGTTCATCGGCGGATTCATCGGTTGATGGAGCCTTGATCCGCGCGCGGATCCGAATCGACCGCCTGCTTATAACCCAGCCGGCGGGCATGGCCTAAGCCGGCCCCCGACCGGGCCCGCGAGCCGGCACGCCGCGCCGGCAGGAGAGCCGACAAAACATCACAGATCCCGCTCTGTGCACCGCACAATGGTGGAAGCTCATCATCCTGCTCTATTTCCTTGCCCTGTCCAGGCAGATGCACACTTCCTTACCTGCACTGCAGCACAACTTTCATCTTTCTTAATGACGGCGGGACGTATAGTGTCATTGTACGGTCAATCTGGTTCCCGGACGTCGCATATGCCGGATCATCTGTTCACCGTGCTTGAGGCATGTGCCGCCTTCGCCTTCATCGGCGCACTGCTTCTTGGTCTGGTGTGAAGGTCCGCGCGACGTCTGCCCCAACAATAAGAATGTAGGGATGGTTGATCGGCGCAGCGCCGGGGAGGCCCTCCTTCCCCGGCGCTGCTGCGTCTGGCCGCCGGCGATCCGCGCCCGGGTCGCTCAGACCGGCGCTGAGCCGGCGCAGGGCCCCCTGCCGGACCGTCACATGCCTGTTGCCTGCCGGCGTTAAGCATGTCCCCCGCAGCCGCAACCGGGCTGCGCGCCGGATCGCTCCGCCTTCGTCGTCGCGCCATCGCGAGGCGGGGGCCGTTTCCGCGCCTGCGAGACGGAGCTGCGGCCCATGCTGGTGATCGATGGCCTGACCCGCCGGTTCGGCGACAAGGCGGCCGTATCCGACGTCAGCCTTGAGATCGGCCATGGCGCGTTCGTCGGGGTCATCGGGCGCTCCGGCGCCGGCAAGTCCACCTTGCTGCGGATGATCAACCGGCTGCAGGAGCCGTCCGCCGGACGCATCGTGTTCGAAGGCCGCGACGTCACCGCCCTCAAGGGCGCCGCGCTGCGCGGATGGCGGTCCGAGGCCGCGATGATCTTCCAGCAGTTCAACCTGGTGGGCCGGCTGGACGTGCTCACCAACGTGCTCATGGGCCGGCTCGCCGCGGTCCCCACCTGGCGGGCGCTCACCAAGAGCTGGCGCCCGGAGGACCGGGCCATCGCCCTCTCCGCGCTCGAGCAGTTCGACATCGCCCCGCTCGCCGCCCAGCGGGCCGACAGCCTCTCCGGCGGCCAGCAGCAGCGCGTCGCCATCGCCCGCGCGCTGGCCCAGGAGCCGGGCCTGATCCTGGCCGACGAGCCCATCGCCTCCCTCGACCCGCGCAACACCAAGGTGGTGATGGACGCGCTGCTGCGCATCAATCGCCACTTCGGCATCACCGTCATCTGCAATTTGCATTCGCTCGATCTGGCGCGGACCTATTGCGACCGCCTGGTCGGCATGGCCGCCGGCCGGGTGGTGTTCGACGGCGCGCCCGCGGCGCTCACCGATGCGGTGGCGAGCGATCTCTACGGCCTGGAGGCCGGCGAGGTGATGGACCGCGCCGCGCCCGCCGACGCCGGCGCGCTGGCCCTGCCGGAGGCGGCGCTCGCCTGACCCTTGCTTTTCCCGCCGGCGCTCGCGCCGGCCCGACCGCGGCGCCCCCCCTGGGGCCGCTCTCCCCCAAGGAGCCGATCCATGCTGAACCGTCGTACCCTGATCGCGGCCGCCGCCGCGGTCTGCGTCTCCGCCGGCGCCGCCGCCGCGCAGGAGTGGAAGGCCCAGTATCCGGAGCTGACCTTCGCCATCATCCCGGCCGAGAACGCCACCGGCGTCACCGAGCGCTTCGCCCCGCTGATGACCTACCTCTCCAAGGAGCTGGGCACCAAGGTGACCCTGCGCATCGCCAACGACTATGCGGCGGTGATCGAGGGCCAGCGGGCGGGCAACATCCACATCGCCTCCTACGGCCCCTCCTCCTTCGCCCGCGCCCTGATGACCGGCGCCAAGATCGACGCCTTCGCCATCGAGGTGAACACTGACGGCACCAAGGGCTACCACTCGGTGCTCTATGTGAAGGCCGACAGCCCGTTCAAGTCGGTGGAGGATCTCAAGGGCAAGAATCTCTGCCTGGTGGATCCCAACTCCACCTCCGGCAACAACGTGCCGCGCTTCGCCCTCAACAAGATGGGGCTGAAGCCGGACGAGTTCTTCGGCAAGGTGGTCTATGCCGGCTCGCACGAGAACGCGGTGATCGCGGTGCAGCAGGGCACCTGCGACGCCGCCTTCAACTGGTGGAACGACGAGCAGGAATCCAACCTCAAGCGCATGGAGCGCAAGGGGATGGCGAAGTACGACGACTTCCGCATCATCTTCAAGTCCGATCAGATCGTGAACTCGCCCTACGCCTACCTGTCCAGCCTGCCGGCGGACCTCAAGGCGAAGATCCGCGAGGCCTTCTTCGCGATCCAGAAGAACGACCCGGCCGCCTTCGACAAGATCTATGAAGGCAAGCAGAACCCCTGGCAGCCGGTGGACAACGAGTCCTACATCTCGATCATCGAGCTGAACAAGTTCGTCGACGAGCTGCGCAAGAAGAAGTCCTGAGGCATTCAGGGCCGGTCCTGCGCCAAGGTGCAGGACCGGCCCGGCCCCTCGACCCAAGCGCCACACCGGACACCTCAGCCCTTGCCCAGCGCCATCCCGATCCTGCCTGAAGGGCAGCTCGCCCCGCAACTTGCCCGCTACGACGCGGCGCTGCGCAGCCGGCGGCTGAAGAGCTTCGCCGTCGCCCTGGTGATCGGCGTCTGCATCGTCCTGTCCGCGGTAATGGGCGAGGTGAAGCCGGCTGTCTTCGTGCAGAACTCCGGCCGGCTCGGCGACTATTTCTGGAATATCGCGCCGGTGCTGCGCCCCGATCATCTCGGCGGCGACCTGGCCGAATGGTACTGGAACCTCGACCACTGGCTGAAGCTGCTGTGGGATACGCTGCTGATCGCCTATCTCGGCACCCTGCTGGGCGGCGTCGGCGCCTTCATATTGTGCTTTCTCGCCAGCGCGAACCTGGTCCGCAGTCCGTTCATCCGGCTCACCGCTCGGCGCTTCCTGGAATTCTGCCGCACCGTGCCGGAGCTGGTGTTCGCGCTGCTGTTCGTGGTCGCGTTCGGCCTCGGGCCGCTGCCCGGCGTGCTGGCTCTCGCCATCCACACCATGGGCGCGCTGGGCAAGCTGTTCGCCGAGGTGGTCGAGAACATCGACATGAAGCCGGTGGACGGCGCCACCGCCGCCGGCGCCACCTGGGTGCAGACGGTGCGCTTCGCGGTGGTGCCGCAGGTGAACTCCAACTTCGCCTCCTATGCCCTGCTGCGCTTCGAGATCAACGTGCGCGAGGCGTCGGTGATGGGCTTCGTCGGGGCCGGCGGCATCGGCCAGGACCTCATCGAGGCGATCCGCAAATTCTATTATTCCGACGTCTCGGCCATCCTGCTGCTGATCATCGCCACGGTGATGATCATCGACCTCGTCACCGAGCGCCTGCGGCATCGGCTCATCGGCATGGAGAGCGGCCGATGAGCCTCTCTTTCTCCGGCCGATCCCGGGAACACCCGGGATCCGGGCTCATCGGCATGGAGACCGGCCGATGAGCGACCCCTCGGCCGCGCCCCGCGCCCGGATCAGCCCCGCCCCCGGCGACGTCGCGCGCCTCGCCGCCGCCTATCCGGCCGCGCTCGATCCCGGCATCGGGCCGAAGCTCCAGGCCATCGCGAGCATCGGCTTCGCCGTGCTGCTGGCGATCTATGCCGGGTGGCAGCTCGGGCTCGACTTCGGCCGGCTGACCAGCGGCATCGGCCAGCTTCTCCACTTCATCACCCTGATGATGCCGCCCGATCCCGGCACCCAGCTCCCGCTCTACATCCACGCTCTGGGCGAGACGCTGGCCATCGCCTTCCTGGGCACCCTGCTGGGGGCGGCGATCGCCTTCCCGTTCGGCTTCCTGGCGGCGAAGACGGTCATTCCCAACATCTTCGCCCACTTCATGGTCCGCCGCGTGCTCGACACCGTGCGCGGCATCGACAAGCTGATCTGGGCGCTGATCTACGTGACGGTGGTCGGCCTCGGCCCGTTCGCCGGCATCCTCGCCATTGCCACCTCGTCCATCGGCGAGTTCGGCAAGCTGTTCTCCGAGGCGGTGGAAGCCCTCGACCGCAAGCCGGTGGAGGGCGTCACCGCCGCCGGCGGCTCGAAGCTGGAGGCGGTGCGCTTCGGCATGCTGCCGCAGGTGCTGCCGGTGCTGGCGAGCCAGCTGCTCTATTACTTCGAATCCAACGCCCGCCAGTCGACCATCGTCGGCATCGTCGGCGCCGGCGGGCTGGGCCTGCACCTGGCCGAGCAGATCCGGGTGCTGGAATGGAACAAGGTGTCCTTCCTCATCCTCATGATGCTGGTGATGGTGGCGGTGATCGACTTCATCTCCTCGCGTCTGCGCTTCGCCATCATCGGCCGCAACGCGGGGACGGATCAGTAGAGGGCGGCCTGATAGCGGGCGAGCATCTCGTCCTGGGTCTCGGCCGGCGGCTGGCTCGCACCGGCGTCCAAGCCGGCCTTGGCGCCGATCTGGTCGCGCAGCATCTCGCCCATGGTGGGCAGGGCGGCGCGCGGCACCTGGGCCTGCGCCAACCACAGGCGCGAGCGCATGAAGGCCTTCGCGCAATGCAGATAGGCCTCCCGCACCGCCACCCGGATCACCGTGCGCGGCGCCCGACCCGCGATGGCGAAGCGCGCCGCCAGGGCCGGATCGTCGTCGATGGCGGCGCGGCCGTTGACCCGCAGCGTCTCGTCCACCCCCGGGATGAGGAAGAGCAGCCCGACCTCGCCGGTGGCGATGATGTTCTCCAGCGAATCGAGGCGGTTGTTGCCCCGCCGGTCGGGGAGCAGCAGCTCGTCCGGCGGCGCGGCGGCGAAGCCCGGCGCATCGCCCCGCGGGGGGGCGTCGGCCGCGCCCGCCGCCT
>CALMSN010000071.1 GCA_937872325.1 uncultured Xanthobacter sp.
ACGAGCGCGAGCAGACCCTCAACCAGCTGCTGGTGGAGATGGACGGCTTCGAGGCCAATGAGGGCATCATCCTCATCGCCGCCACCAACCGTCCCGACGTGCTCGATCCCGCGCTGCTGCGTCCCGGCCGGTTCGACCGCCAGGTGGTGGTGCCGAACCCCGACGTGGTGGGCCGCGAGCAGATCCTGAAGGTGCACGCCCGCAAGATCCCCATCGCCCCGGACGTGAACCTCAAGACCATCGCCCGCGGCACCCCGGGCTTCTCCGGCGCGGACCTCGCCAACCTCTGCAACGAGGCGGCGCTGATGGCGGCCCGGCGCAATAAGCGCATGGTCACCATGAGCGACTTCGAGGATGCCAAGGACAAGGTGATGATGGGCGCCGAGCGCCGCTCGCTCGTCATGACCGAGGAAGAGAAGATGCTGACCGCCTACCACGAGGGCGGCCATGCCATCGTGGCGCTGAACGTGCCGGCCACCGATCCGGTGCACAAGGCCACCATCATCCCGCGCGGCCGGGCGCTCGGCCTCGTGATGCAGCTGCCCGAGGGCGACCGGATCTCGCACTCGTACGAGTGGATGACCTCCCGCCTCGCCATCTGCATGGCCGGGCGGATCGCCGAGGAGCTGGTGTTCGGCAGCGAGAAGGTGACCTCGGGTGCCGCCTCGGACATTCAGCAGGCCACCAAGCTCGCCCGCGCGATGGTGACGCAGCTCGGTTTCTCACCGCAGCTCGGGACCGTGGCCTATGGCGAGAACCAGGACGAGGTGTTTCTCGGCATGTCCATGCAGCGGCAGCAGAATGTGTCTGAAGCCACGGCCCAGACCATCGACAGCGAGGTTCGCCGGCTGGTGAACGCCGGCTGCGAGGAGGCCCGGCGCATTCTCACCGAACGGCGCGACGAGCTCGAGATCCTCGCCCGCGGCCTGCTGGAGTACGAGACCCTTTCCGGCGACGAGATCGTCGATCTCATCAACGGCACCGCGCCCAACCGCGAGAGCGTGATCGACCCGCCCAATCCGCGCGGATCGGCCATTCCCGGCGCCAAGAACCGGCCCCGGCCGGGCGGTGCGGGCGGCTCCATCGAGCCCCAGCCCCAGGCCTGAGGCGACCCGCGCGGCGGGCTCCCGCCAAAACGCGATCGACACCTGATGCGCCTCCCCCGGACCGGGGGAGGCGCATTGCTTTTGGGGGGGCAGCGTCGGGCTCGCGCATGCGCCATTCGTCCCGCTCCAGAAACCTCTACCTCTTTGCTCCTGAGACGTATTTTCGTGCGCCAACGATGCCCCGTCGGGGTTGGCGCGGACGCCTGGCAGCGCAGGAGCTGATCCACGGCCGCCTGCGATGCGCCGCAGCCGATTCGTAGTGACAAAGGTGCCGATGACCGGAACGCTGTGGGTTGTGGGTAGGGTTTGGGGACGGCTGGTTTTCAAGCGCGTGGAGCCCGGCAACACTTCCGATTGGAGGATCGGCTTTCGCCGAATCTGGCTTTGAGGGGGGAAGACCAGAGTTTCGGTCGGCTTTCGCGGAATCTCACTGTGAAGCGCCCGGAGCCGGGAACGCCCAGGTTGCGGATCGGCTTTCATGGCGGTCGGCGTGGAAACGCGGCAAAACCGAAAAAAATGGGGATGCCGGCCGGGCCCGCTCCGGCGTCGATCCGCGCCCGCGCCGCCCCGACCACGTCCGGGTCGTCGAGCAGCAGCAGCTGGGCGTCGAAGATCGCGGTCCAGCTCTGTTGCGGGCGGGTTTCCACCTCCAGTTCGCGATAGAGGGCGGCGACGCCGGGCTTGTAGTCCGCCGGTTCGCCCGGCGTCGTGCGGGTGCCCTCGGGGAAGATCAGGATCTGACGGCCTTCGGCCAGACGCGCGCGGGTCTGGCGCACCATGTCCTTCAGCGCCTTGGCGTGGGCGGCGCGGTCGAC
>CALMSN010000072.1 GCA_937872325.1 uncultured Xanthobacter sp.
CGGAGCGGGGGGGCCGGGTCCCCGCCGACCCGGGCCAGGCCGTCCGGCGCCGCGCCAACATTGCCCGGCCCCTCCAGCCCCCCCACGGCGCCGGCCAGCGCCGCCGCCGCCCGCGCCCGCGCCAGCTTGGACGCCGCACCCGCAATCTCCGGATTGCCGCGGAACAGGCGCGCGAATTCGCCGTCATGGGGGGTGATGACCACGCCGCGGGCCTCGTGGACGAGATCCGCCAGCATCCAGGCGGTGCCCTCGAAGGCGGTGAGGGCATCGGCATCCAGCACCAGCCGCCGGCCGGGAGCGGCCAGCGCTACCTTGCGCCGGGTCGGCTCGCCGCCGCCGAGCCCCGGCCCGAGCAGCACCGTGCCGAGCCGCGGATCCTCGAGCAGCGTTCCCAGTGCCTGCGGATCGGGCATCGGCCGGCACATGATCGCGGCATAGGACTGGGCGTGAAGCGCGAGCGCATCGGGCGGGCAGGCCACCGTCACCAGCCCGGCCCCGGCCCGCAGCGCCCCACGGGCGGCAAGGCGCGCCGCGCCGCAGGTCCAGGCGCCGCCGCTGACCACCACCGCATGGCCGCGGTCATATTTGTGGCCCTGCGTGCGCGGCCACGGGAAGGCCTGCTCCCACAGGGCGGGGACATTCACCGCCGTCCGCGGCGCGATCGGGCCGAGCACGGCATCGGGAATGCCGATGTCGGCCACCGTCACCGGGCCGCACAGCCCGCGGCCCGGCTCCAGCAGATGGCCGGGCTTGCGGCGGAAGAAGGTGATGGTGGCCGCCGCCGGCGCCGCCGCGCCGCGCACCGCGCCGGTGGCGCCATCGAGGCCCGAGGGCAGATCCACCGCGAGGACCGGACGGCCGGCGCCCGCCATCCGCTCCACCAGCGCGCGCGCCGCGCCGTCGAGGTCGCGGCCGAGGCCGGCGCCGAACAGCGCATCGACGATCAAAGCCGCCTTGCCGAGGTCGAGCGCTTCGGGCGCCTCCACGGGGCCGGCCCAGAGCGCCGCGGCGCGGGCGGCGTCGCCGGCGAGGCGTGCCCGTTCGCCGAGCAGCCCCAGCCGCACCTGCCGCCCCTGCCGGGCCAGCAGCCGGGCGGCCACGAAACCGTCGCCGCCATTGTTGCCGGGGCCGCACAGCACATGGATTTCGCCTTTCGGTGCAAGGGCCGCGGCCTTGGCCGCCACCGCCGCGCCAGCCGCCTCCATCAGCTGGAAGGAGGGGATGCCCAATTGCACGGCGGCCGCATCCGCCCTGCCCATTTCCTGAGGATCGAGAAGGCTGTACATCCCTTTGCCGGAAGCAGAAATGCCTAGTTCATGCACAGCGATCTTCCCCGGTTTGCATCACTTTTAATCGCTATGCCCATGATATAAGCATGCGTAAGCGTATCTTTAGGGGTTTCCCCGCTTTGTCCCTTGAACTGCGGGATGGCACGCATCCTGCTTAACCCTCGCCGGTCCGGCCATGTGGCGGCCGGCCGGGCCCGGGAGACGGAACGCATGAAGAAGATCGAGGCAATCATAAAGCCCTTCAAGCTGGACGAGGTGAAGGAAGCGTTGCAGGACGTAGGCCTGCAGGGCATCACCGTGACCGAAGCGAAGGGTTTTGGGCGCCAGAAGGGCCACACGGAATTGTACCGCGGTGCAGAGTACGTGGTGGACTTTCTGCCCAAGGTGAAGATCGAGGTCGTGCTGGCCGACGACATGGTGGAGAACGCCGTGGAAGCCATTCGCCGCGCAGCCCAGACGGGCCGCATCGGCGACGGGAAGATCTTCGTCTCCACCATCGAGGAGGCGATCCGCATCCGCACCGGTGAATCCGGGCTGGATGCGATCTGAGGCCCGCACGAGCGTAACCAGCCTTCCAGGCATTGGCCCATTCTTTGCAGCTTCATCGCTCGCAAGACTTATCCCTCGCAAGGCATCGAGTTCCGCGAGTTTCGCACGACTTTTCCCAGTTTCCGCAGAAAGGCAGACCTCCACATGACCATCAAGACGGGCAAGGACGTTCTCGATTTCATCAAGGCCGAGGACGTGAAGTACGTCGATCTGCGCTTCACCGATCCGCGCGGCAAGTGGCAGCACGTCACCTTCGACATCTCCATGGTCGACGATGAGCTCTTCTCCGAAGGCACCGCTTTCGACGGCTCGTCCATCGCCGGCTGGAAGGCCATCAACGAATCCGACATGCAGCTGATGCCGGATCCGGCCACCGCCGTGATCGATCCGTTCTTCGCCGAGACCACGCTCTCGATCGTGTGCGACATCCTGGAGCCCACCACCGGCCAGCCCTACGGCCGCGACCCGCGCTCCATCGCCAAGAAGGCGGAAGCCTACGCCAAATCCACCGGCATCGGCGACGCGGTCTATTTCGGCCCGGAAGCCGAATTCTTCATCTTCGACGACGTCCGCTTCAAGGCCGACCCGTACAACACCGGCTTCAAGCTCGACTCGGTCGAGCTGCCCACCAATTTCGACACCGAGTATGAGGGCGGCAACCTGGGTCACCGGGTGAAGACCAAGGGTGGATACTTCCCGGTGCCGCCGATCGACTCGGCCCAGGACATGCGCTCCGAGATGCTCGGCGCCATGGCCAAGATGGGCGCCAAGGTCGAGAAGCACCACCACGAGGTGGCCTCCGCCCAGCACGAGCTCGGCCTCAAGTTCGGCTCGCTGGTGACCATGGCCGACCACCTGCAGGTCTACAAGTACTGCATCCACCAGGTGGCCAACGTCTACGGCAAGACCGCGACCTTCATGCCGAAGCCGGTGTTCGGCGACAACGGCTCGGGCATGCACGTCCACCAGTCGATCTGGAAGGAAGGCAAGCCGCTCTTCGCCGGCGACAAGTATGCCGACCTCTCCGACTACTGCCTGTGGTACATCGGCGGCATCATCAAGCACGCCAAGTCGCTGAACGCCTTCACCAACCCGCTGACCAACTCCTACAAGCGCCTGGTCCCGGGCTATGAGGCGCCGGTGCTGCTCGCCTATTCCGCGCGCAACCGCTCGGCCTCCTGCCGCATCCCCTACACCAACAACCCAAAGGCCAAGCGCGTCGAGGTCCGCTTCCCCGATCCCGGCGCGAACCCCTACCTCGCCTTCGCGGCCCTGTTCATGGCCGGCATGGACGGCATCCTGAACCGGATCGATCCCGGCCAGGCCATGGACAAGGACCTGTACGACCTGCCCCCGGCAGAGCTGAAGGAAATCCCGACTGTGTGCGGCTCGCTCCGCGAGGCGCTCGACTCCCTGGCCGCCGACCACGAGTACCTGCTCAAGGGCGACGTGTTCCAGAAGGACTTCATCGAGGCCTACATCGATCTCAAGATGACCGAAGTGATGCGTTTCGAAATGACGCCGCACCCGGTCGAGTTCGAGATGTACTACTCGGTCTGATCCATCCTGCAGCCCGGCGCCTTGCGGTGCCGGGCTGCATCAGCTTTCGTCATCTGTCATTTCCCTCCAGGGCGCCTTCGGGCGCCCCTTTTTTTGGGGCGCCGGCCTGCGGGCGGCCCCCACGCGATCTCCGGCGGAAGGCACGGGCAGAGGGGCCGGCCTGAGCGGGATCCCCGCCTCAGCCGGCGCCGAGCAACATCGCCCCCACCAGGATAAGCTCGCCCGCCAGCACGCCGATGAAGATGGACTGCCGGCTGGCGACGAACGCCGCCACGCCGCCGGCGACCGCGGCCACGCGCACCAGCAGGGGCACGGTCTCCAGCACTCCGGTGGGCGCCACCACCAGCCGCGCCACCACCGCCGCGAGCAGCGCGGTGGCCACCGCCCGCACCCAGTGGAACACCGCGCTGCTTTCCGGGATCCGCCGCCCGGCCACCACCGCCAGCGCGCGCCAGATCTCGGTGGGCAGGAACCCCACCAGCAACACGATGAGGATCGCCGCGCCCTCGCTGAGCCCGAGGGTACCGCTCACGCCCGCCTCCGCTCGGCGATCCGCCCGCCCACATAGGCCAGCGTGCCGCCGCCGATGCCCGCAATCATCAGGTCCAGCCCGCCGCCGAGGCCGAGGGTGAGCGGCATCAGCACGAAGCCGGCGGCGAAGGCCAGCCAGTCGGTGGGAGTGCGCGAGTTGCGCACCAGCATCAGCGTGAAGGAGAGCGGCGTCATCAGCAGCAGCGCCGCGGCCAGCAGCGGCGGCACCTGCGCCGCCAGCATGTAGCCGAGCACGGTGCCGAGCATGGCGGAGGCGATGTAGAAATTGCCCATGCCCAGCGCGAACGGCACCCGCGCCTCGGTGGGCAGCGGCGGCAGCAGCCGCAGCCCCTCCAGCCACATGGTCATGGCCACGTAGTGGGCGCACAGGAGGTCCACCAGAAGCCGCCCGCGATGGCTGCGGATATAGGGCGCGATGGACATGGTCATGGGCAGGAAGCGGATGGAGGATAGCCCCACCGCCAGGGCCAGCGCCGGCAGCGGCACCCCGGAGACCAGGCCGCCCACCAGGATCACCTGTGCCGGCAGGGCCCAGATCAGCAGCGTGGAGAGCGCTCCGGCCCAGGGCGGGAAGCCGACCCCCTGCAGCAGCGCGCCGTAGCCGAGATAGCTCGCGAGCAGCACCAGCGCGGGCACCGTCACCGCATGCCGCATTCCGCGCACGAACCAGCCGAAGGCGGAGCGGGGCGCACCCGCCGGCAGGGCCCCATGGGACCCCTGCGAATCGGCATTCGCCGGGTCGCCCTGCGGGCGCGCGATGGCCTCTGCCGGCGCGGCGGAAGCGGGCCCGGCCCCTGTGCCGGCATGGGAATCGAACGGATGGAGAGGCACGGGTGGACTCTCGGGCGCGGGTCACGAGGGCGCCGCACGAGGCCGGGAGGCGCGGCGGCAGAGCGCAGCCGGCGGGCGGGGCAGACCTTTTCCATAGCATCCGCCCGGCCATGGCGACAGGTCCCCTGTGCCGGCCGCCGGCAAGGCGTTGAGGCGTTGGGCGTTGCGGCAGGGCACCCTTCCTGCTGCGGAGGGTTGGGGTGGAGGCATGCGGGGCGAGGGAGACATGGCACCCTCTCGGCCTTGTCTCGCCATGCGGAGAGATTCGTCCCGGCTTTGCCCTCGCCCCCGGGAGCGGTTTCCGCGCCGGCCTCCGGGCGCAGCCCGGCGCCGGCCCTCTTTGGTGCGGGGCGGCGACACCCGGCGGGCGCTCGCAGGGTCAGATTCAATCGGGCGTCAGCAGAACCTCTTCTCAGAGGCTGTTCGGACATTCGGCGGCTGAGGGCCGGCGCCGGACTTTCGGGGCTCGGGAAGAACAGTCACCAGGCGCGATGCCGCGCATTAGGCAAAATTCTCCACGCCCCGGGCACCGGAAAGACCCGGCACGAGAACCATCTCTGCCGGCCCGAATTTTCAAACAGCCTGTACGCCAGCAGGAGAGGATGGAGCGCGAGACCGCGGCCCCCTTTCGTTTCCGCCATGGGGAAGTGCCGCCCCGCCCTGCCCCGCAAACCGGGACAAGCGCCACGGTGCGCACGATGGCGATGTCCAGCTCCCCACGTCCGCCGACGGCAGCGGATTGCCCGCCGCCCCCGCCTGCCCCATTCTGGCCCGCCCGGCGGCGCAGCCCCGCGCGTCGTTCCTCGCCAGCGAACCCCTCCGTGCCCATCGTCGAGATCCCCTACCGCGATCCCCTGGCAGCGTTCACGCCTTTCGCGAACGACGCCACCTGCGCCTTCCTCGACAGCGCGGCGGCCGGCGATCCCCGGGCGCGCTGGTCGTACATCGCGGCGGAGCCGTTCAGCGTCATCGTCGCCGGACCGGACGGGGTCGCCGTGGACGGGCGGCCGGTGGAGGGCGACCCGTTCGCGGTGCTGCAGCGGATGCTGGCCACCCGCGTCCCGGCCGCGTCCCAGGGCGGGCCGGAGATCCCGTTTCGCGGCGGGGCGGTGGGCTTCCTCGGCTACGAGCTGGGGCGGCACCTCGAGCGCCTGCCCGTCCCCTATCGCCGCGATCCGCCGATGCCGGACATGGTGGTGGGCCTTTACGATGCGGTGCTGGCCTTCGATACGCAGGCGCAGCGGGCCTTCCTGGTCCGCGCCGAGATGCCGGCCGACACCGATTCCGCCCGGCAGCGGGGAGAGACGCTCCTGCGGCGGCTCGCCACCGCCCCGCCGGCCCCGCCGGCGCCAGACTGGCGGATCCGCGAAGCATTCACGCCGGACCGCCCGCGCGCCACGGTGGAGGCCGCCGTCGCCCGCGCCATCGCCTATATCGAGGCCGGCGACATCTTCCAGGCCAACATCACCCAGACGCTGCGGGCGCAGCGCCCGGCCGGCCTCGACGACCTTGCCCTTTACCTGCGCCTGCGCGCGCTCTCGCCGGCTCCGTTCGCCGCACTGCTGCGCTGCGGGCCGGACCTCGCCCTCATGAGCGCCTCGCCGGAACGCTTCCTCAGCCTGTCGCCGGACGGACGGGTCGAGACCCGGCCCATCAAGGGCACCCGGCCGCGCGGCGCCTCTCCGCAGGCCGATGCGGCGCTGGCCGCCGCCCTCGCCGCCGCCCCCAAGGACCGGGCGGAGAACCTGATGATCGTCGACCTGCTGCGCAACGACATCTCCCGCGTCGCCGCCCTCGGCAGCGTGCAGGTGCCGGTTCTTTGTGCGCTGGAAAGCTTCGCCAGCGTGCATCACCTCGTCTCGGTGGTGGAGGGGCGGCTGACGCCCGGGCTCGGCCCCGTGGACCTGCTGCGCGCCTGCTTTCCCGGCGGCTCGGTCACCGGCGCGCCGAAGATCCGGGCGATGGAGATCATCCACGAGCTGGAAGGCGCCCCCCGCGGCCCCTATTGCGGCGCCATCGCGTGGATCGGCTTCGACGGGGCGATGGATTCGGCCATCACCATCCGCACCATCGTCCGCGGCGGGGAGACGCTGCTGGCCCAGGCTGGCGGCGGCATCGTCGCCGATTCCGATCCCGCCGCCGAATATGAGGAAAGCCTGGTGAAGCTCGCCCCGCTGCGCCACGCATTGTCGGGGGAGCGCCCATGAGAGGCCCGTCGATGAAAAGCGCCCCCTTCGAAAGCACGCTCATGAGGGACACGGCCAAGGCAAGCGCAGCCGAAAGAAGCACGCCCAGAGATACGCCCATGAGAGGCAAGGCCATAAGAAGCGCACGCATTACCGGCGCAGCCATGGGAGCCCGCCCATGAAGCTCTGGCTCCGGGGCGCCCTGGTGGAGGAGGCGGAGGCGGCGGTTTCACCCCTCGACCGCGGCTTCACCCTCGGCGACGGCCTGTTCGAGACGGTGCGGGTGAAGGGCGGCAAGGTGCTGCGGCCT
>CALMSN010000073.1 GCA_937872325.1 uncultured Xanthobacter sp.
GCCACCGGCGACACCGCCGGCCGAAGCGCGCGCGGACGATAGCCCGGCACCGCCGGCCGCCCCCGCCCGCCCCGAGATCGCGCCCCCGGCCGTTCCCGCCCCGACGCCCCCCGTAGTAGCAGCACCGCCGCCGCCTCCCCCGCCGGCCGCTTCGCTGCCTCCGGCATCTGCGCCGCCGCGCGCCGAGTCCCGTCCGCAGCCGGAGCGCCCCGACGCCGCCGGCAGCGGCCCCGGCATCGAGCGGCGGCCGGCATCGCCGCCCGGCTTCGGCATGCCCTCCGACGGAACCGGCACCGGCGGGGCCGGAACCGCATCCGCGGTCGCGCCGCAGAGCCGTCCGGCAGCGCCGGGTGGTGCCATCGAGATCGGTCCGGCGCCGGAGCCCGGCGCGCCGCTGGCATTCCCCGCTCCGGCGCCGCCGCAGGCTGCGATGCCACCTGCACCCCCGCCGCACCCGGCCGATACGGTGCGCCGGCCGCCGGTCACCCCCGCTCCCGCCGCCTCGCGCGCCGAGCGCCGGCCGGTGCCGGAAGCGCCAGCCCGCCTGCCGCCCTCGCCCCTGGTGCTGCCGCAGGAGCACAGCCTGCCGCCCACCAGCGGCTTCGGCGACCTGCCGCGCCCGCCGGGGCTGGTGGGGCAGTAGGCGGCATCGCGGGATTGGCTTGCCGGGAGGCCGGAGCCCACGGTCGGGCTCGGGCCTGCGCGGACGGATGGATTTCGGGGTGCAGACACCGCCGCGCCAGTCCGGGGAGGCGGGGAGGACGATCGCCGCATCGCCTCCTGCGGACAGCGGGGCGGCCCGGAACCCAGAGGCGAGGGCCGCCTTTATTGGATTTTCGCGATGCGCCTGGCTGAAGCACGCCGTCCGCGGCCATGCCGCGACTCGCCGCGACAGCGGCGGGGGGAGATCACCTCCCAGCTCGGCGCTTGGCGGGCAGCGCCAAGCGCCCCCATCAGATAGGCACCTTGCCATCCGCGGGCGGACCAACACCCGTTCTGTCCACCCGCAAGACGCCCCCGCCGCGGCCCGCGACATGGTGACTGGCACCCGTCGCCGAGCTGGAAGCTGCCCTTCACAGGCACGCGCCTGAGCGGCCTGCCGATAAGCCGGCGCAGACGCATCACCGCCGAGGTTCCGGCGGCACCGGTAGAGCGACGGCGCGCACCGATTTCCACAGGGGCCAGCACGCCCGCCATCAGGCGGCGAACCGCCGTGATCGAACGGTGGATAGCAGGCACAGACGCGCACCGGACATGTGCGATGGATCGGCAACAGAAGCCGGCCGCCGCAGCGCATCCCACACGGTGCGCGGGGGAAGGGCCATCATCTGCACGCCCTGAATGGCGGCGCGTCGACGAAGGCCAGTGCCGGCGGGCCATGGATCGTTCGGCCGGACGCAGGCGTAACCACCGATACCCGCCCCCGTCGAGCCCCTCTCAAAACCAAGACACAGGTTGGAAAATCCGGCGGTCGACGACAGCTATATTTCTCGGACTGGAGAGACTGCCCGCGAGACGTCCCATCGCGGACGGTACCCTTGACGAAGCGGGTGCCGAAAAGAGCCGTCAAGCCGGCCCGCCCCGATGTTCCGGACAGGCTTTATAGCTCCGCGACTTCGAGTAACGACCCTTCCGTCAAATCCGGGCAACGCCTGATGCCCCTTCGACGCCAGCCGAGAGCCAAGGTCGACGGGACCAGCCCCGGCGGCCCCGGCGCGTCCGGCATCGGGTCCCGCCGCACGGTCCAGCGCCGCCGGCTCGCGCCCGGCGGGGCGCCGGCTTCAGCCCGGTGCCGGCCGCTCCAGGCGGAAGATCGTGTAGGCCGCGTCATCGCCCGCCTCGCGGATCGGCCCCTCGCGCGACACCTCGCGCCACGCCCCCGGGTCGAGGGGCGGGAAGGCGGCGTCGCCGGCGGGCGCGGCGTGGACGCGGGTGAGGTGCAGCGTCCGGGCCAGCGGCAGGGTTTCGGCGAAGATGCGGTTGCCGCCGATCACCATGATCTCGTCGGCGCCGAGGACCGCTGCGGCAGCGTCGGCGGCAGCGATGCCGGCGGCGAGGTTCGGAGCCTTCACCACGCCCTCCGGGACGGTGAAGTCAGGATCGGCGCTCACCACCACCGAAATCCGGCCGGGCAACGGTTTTCCGATGGATTGATAGGTCTTGCGCCCCATCAGCAGCGGCTTGCCCCAGGTCAGGGCGCGGAAGCGCTTGAGGTCGGAGGGCAGGCGCCATGGCAGCGCCCCATCCCGGCCGATGATGCCGTTCTCGGCGACCGCCACCACCAGGGCCAGAGGGCGATGTAGAGGCTCAGGCATCAGATCCCTCCCAAAACCAGACCGGCGCCACCGCGGCGAGGCCGGAGAGACTGGCGCCATGGCAAATGGCGAAGGGCAGCCCGGCCAACGCCAAGGTTAGCGGGGCGGTGCGGAAGCTCACGCATCAAACCCCTCCCGAGGCCAGCGCCGCCTCGACGAGCCCGGAGAGATGCGCGCCGTGGCAGCTGGAGAAGGCGGGGCCCGGTCCGCCGGTGCAGGCAAGAAACCCTTCCCCAGCGAGGTGCGGCGAAGCCGGAAGGCGCAGCGGGTGGAGAAGGCCAGCCGGCCGCCAGAGGCCGGTGCGCAAATTCAGGCATCAGATCCCTCCCAAAGCCAGACCGGCGCGGCCTCGGCAAGGCCCAGAGAGGTGCGCGCCGTGGCAACTGGAGAAGGCGGGACCCGGTGCGCCGGGGCAGGCAAGAAATCCCTCCCGAGCCGGGTCCGACGAAGCCGGAAGGCGCAGCAGCTGGAGAAGGCCAGCCGGCTGCCAGAGGCCGGTGCCCAAACTCAAGCATCAGATCCCTCCCCAAGCTGGCGCAGCGCCGCCTCGGCTGCGGCGAGGCCGGAGAGATGGGCGCCGTGGCAGGTGGAGAAGGCCGCCCCGGCCACCGCCTCGCCGGCCAGGAGCAGGCGCGGATCGCCGCTGCCGGCGGCCAGCCGGGTGCGCATGTGGGCCAGGCCCGGCAAGGCGCAGGAATAGGCGCCGCCGATGGCCGGATCCATCGCCCAGCCGGTGGCGCGGGTGCGCGTCACATGGCGCAGGATGTCGGCGCCGAAGGCGGCCGCCAGGGTCTCGAGACAGGCGGCGGTGAGCGCGGCGGGACCGGCCGCCACCAGATCGGCCGCCGCAGGCCCCGCCACGTGCAGAATCGCCGCCGGCCCGCCCGCAGGCGCCAGCACCGCCGATACCGGCGGCAGGCCGGCACCGGGCAGGATGTCGATGGCGGTGCGCGGGTCGACCCCGAAGACGTCGCGGTCGAACAGCACCGCCACCTTCTCCGCGATCCCCAGCGGCAGCGCCGCGCAGGCGGCGCGCAGATCCGGCAGGTCCGGGGTGAGGGGCAGGCGGGCCAGCGCCGCGGTGGAAACCGTGACGATCGCCACCCGGGCGGTGAGCGTGCCCCGGGGCGTCTCCAGCCGCAGGTCGCGGCCGCGCCGGTCGATGCCGGTCACCGGGCAGCCGGTCTCCACCGGCACCCCGGCGGCATGGGCCAGAACCAGGTCGCCGTAGCCGTCCAGCACCGGCCAGTTGGCGTCGCTGTCGCGATACAGGGCATAGTCACGGGTGGAGATGTCGGCCGGCGCGGCGGCGCTCATCAGCGCCAGCCAGTGGCGGGCGAGGCCGGCCCAGGCGTGAAGATCCGGCAGCACCGCCTCGGCGGCGACGTCGCGGCCATCGAGCCCGGCGGCGCGCACGGCCTCGAACGCCTGCTCCACCGCGGCATGGGCGGCGTCGGCCTCGGCGGGGGGCGCCATCGCCCCGTCATGGAAGAGCAGGCGCGGGCGCGGGATTCCGCGGCCGATGGAAAAGCCGAGCCGATCGGCGATGGCGGTGAAGGGATTGTCCTGCGCGTCGTGCAGCCAATGGCAGCCGAGATCGAACGGCACGCCGAGCGTGGTGCGGTCGGTGCGGGCCCGTCCGCCCGGCACGTGGGCGGCCTCCAGCACACGGACATCGGCGCGGCCGCGCAGGCTGGCCGCCGCCGCAAGGCCGGCGGCGCCGGCCCCCACGACGACGATGTCGGCTCTCTCGGTCACGAGCGGCGCGACGCGCGGCGCATGGGCCTACTTCTTGTTGCGGAAGACGTCGAGCTGGACCACCTCGGCCCCGCTGGCGCCGGCCTTCGGCGATTCGGCCGCGGGCGCGTTGGCGGCCGGGCCGGCATCGGCGAGCGCCGGCTCGGAGGCCGCCCCGCGGGAGGGCTTCGCGGCCAGCACCGGGCCGGGCTTCACCGCGTCCTTCGGAATCTCGGGCAGATCGGAGGTGTCGGCATCGGCCGGCAGCTCGAACTGGAGGCCGAACTTCACCGAGGGGTCGAAGAACCCCTTCAGCGCCGAGAACGGCACCACCAGCCGCTCGGGAATTCCGCCGAAGGACAGCCCAACCTCGAAGGTGGTGTCGCTCACCTGCAGGTCCCAGAACTGGTGCTGGAGGACGATGGTCATCTCCTCCGGATACTTCTCCCGCATGCGCTGGGAGAGCCGGACCCCCGGGGCCCGGGTATCGAAGGAGATGTAGAAGTGATGCTCGCCGGGAAGGCCTTCGCGGGCCACGTCGACGATGACGCGGCGGACCACGCCGCGCAACGCATCCTGGGCGAGGAGATCGTAGCGGATTTGATCGACCGACATGTTCCCGCGTTCGCCTGAAAGTGTTCGCCTGACATTCATGGCCGGCCTGCACGCCCCGCGACAGACGCAGGCACGCTCCGGGCCGCATGGTCGCCCCATGAGGCGAAACATGCCCTCCGTGCCAACCCGCGGAGGGAAGTGGAGGCTTCTGTTGCCAGGTGCCTCCGAACCCCGCCTAGTCGGTGCTACCCGTTAGGACTTGTTTTCGGTCTTCAAACCGCTCACGCGGCCTGAGCAACCGGAGCATAGTTGTCATTCGCAACTATAGATCGGCCCGATGACGGCGGAACCATGCCGAGCGAAAGAAAGCCCTTTACACCCTCGTCGATCCTATTTCGCCCCCGCCGGAGCCCGCCACGCGCTGCCGCGCGGTTGGGCTCTGGTGGAGGCGCCGGGTACCGCCCCCGGGTCCGAAAGGCTTATTCCGACACCCATTTATCGCCATAGCCGGCTTGCGCCAGCACCCGGAATATAGGACCGCCCGGCGAGGGATGAAAGAGGCCTGCGCGAAATCCCGCGGGCCGTTGCCCAAATGCCCCGCTCACTCCTCGCCGGACAGGGGATGCAGATCGCGCACCATGGCTTTGAGCCGCTCGTCCAGGATGTGGGTGTAGATCTGGGTCGTGGCGACGTCGGCATGGCCGAGCAGGGTCTGCACCACCCGCAGGTCGGCGCCGTGGGCCAGGAGATGGCTGGCGAAGGCGTGGCGCAGAACGTGCGGGGAGAGTCGGGCCGGATCGAGGCCGGCCGCCTCGGCGAGGGCCTTCAGATCGCGCGCCGCCTGCTGGCGGCTCAGCGTGCCGCTCGCGCTGCCGGCCGGGAACAGCCAGCGCGACGCCGAAAGCCCCGCCGCCTTGCGGGCGGCAAGCCAGGCCGCCATCGCGGCCTTGGCCGGCACGCTCAACGGCACCAGCCGCTCGCGCCGGCCCTTGCCGGTGACCATGATCGCCTCGCCGCCGGCCCGGGCGGCGGTGGCCGGCAGGGCGATGAGCTCGGAAATGCGCAGGCCGCTGGCATAGAGCAGTTCGACGATGCAGGCGGTGCGCGGCGCCTCCAGCGCCGCGGCCTTCGCAGCCCTGGGAGCGGGCGCGGCGGCGGCCTCCCCCTCGCCCGGCGGCGCGGCGGCGCGCGGGCCGGCAAGGGAGGCATCGGGAGGAGCGGCATCGGCAGCGGCGGCTTCGGAAAGCGCGGCACCAGAGAGCCCGCCGGCGGCCTCGGCGGCGCGGCGGTGGGCGGTCTCGATGAGCCGGGTCACCTCGTCGACGCTCAGCACCTTGGGCAGCGGCCGGCCGCGCTTGGGCCCCTCCAGCACCGCCGCCGGATCGTCGCCGCGATGGCCCTCGGCGAACAGGAAGCGGAAGAACTGCCGGATCGCCGACAGGCGCCGCGCCGTCGTGGCGGTGCTCAGGCCGCGGCCGCTCAGGTCGGCGAGATAGTCGCGGATGGCCGGCGTGGTGGCCTCGGCGAGGCCAAGGCCCGCTCCGGCCAGGAAGGCGGAGAAATCCTCCAGGTCGCGCCGATACGCCTCGAGCGTGTTTCGGCCCCCGCCCCGCTCCACCGCCTGCATGTCCAGAAACAGCGCAAGCGGGCCCGACGGCGCGGTCATTTGCCGATCTTGTCGGCCGGAACGGTGACGCTGATCTCCCGCTGCTGGGGCTCCACCTTGTTGGCGAGCCACCACAGCCCGCCGTAGCCGGCAAGAGCCAGCACGGCGACGACCACCAGGATGCGGATGAGAGTGGGCATCTCGCCCCTCCTTGCGGAACCGAATCACGGCACCCTTTCGCCGCAATCGAGAGGTGCCATGGCGCCGCCTCGCGTTCAACCTCATTGCCGCGCCTTGCCACCGGTGATAAGGCCGCTTTGAATGGGATGGTGCGCGGCCGCGACCTGTCGCCGCGCCACGGATGCCGGCGGGGCCGCAGACCGCAGCCGCCGCGCACGGATGCGCCGCCAGGCGACAGGCGCGAAGGGACAGCGCGTGCAGACGAACAGGATCATCCCCCCCGACGCGGTGGAGCCGCCGAACTCGCGCGATGTGGTCGCGCGCCTCGGGCCGCGCTCCATCGTGCTGGTGGGCATGCCGGGGGCGGGGAAGTCTTCGGTGGGGCGGCGGCTCGCCAAGCGCCTCGGCCTGCCGTTCGTCGATGCCGACGAGGAGATCGAGCGCGCTGCCCGCATGAGCATCCCGGAAATCTTCGCCCGCCGCGGCGAGGCCGAGTTCCGCGAGGGCGAGCGGCGGGTGGTGGCGCGGCTGCTGCAATCCGGCCCCATGGTGCTGGCCACCGGCGGCGGCGCCTTCATGAACGCCCAGACCCGCGAGCGCATCGCCCGCAACGGCGTCTCGGTCTGGCTCCGGGCGGATCTGAGTACCCTGCTGCGCCGGGTGCGCAAGCGCGCCGACCGCCCGCTGCTCGCCGAGGGCGATCCCGCGGAGAAGCTCGCCACCCTGCTCCGGCTTCGCGGCGAGACCTACGCCACCGCCGACGTGGTGGTGGAATCGCGTGACGTGGTGCACGAAACCGTCGTGGAGGAAGTTGTGGCCGCCGTCTTCCGTCACCTGTCCCGGACCCAGCCCGATGCCGGCGACCTGCCGCCGCCCGACCGCACCGTGCATGTGGACGTGGCCGGCAAGCCTTACGACATCCATATCGGCGCCGGCCTGCTGGCCGAGGCCGGCCCGCGCATCGCCGCCCTGCGGCCGGGGGCGCGGGTGGCCATCGTCACCGACCGGAACGTCGCCGCACGGCACCTGGCCACCGTCGAGGCCTCGCTGACCTCCGCCGGCATCACCCACAGCGCGTTGGTGCTGGAGCCGGGCGAGAAGACCAAGAGCTATGCCGGCCTCGCCGAGGTCACCGAGGCGCTGATCGCCGCCCGCATCGAACGCCGCGACCTGGTTCTGGCGCTGGGCGGCGGGGTGGTCGGCGACCTCAGCGGCTTCGCCGCTTCGGTGGTGCGACGCGGCGTCGACGTGGTGCAGGCGCCCACCACCCTGCTCAGCCAGGTGGATTCCTCGGTGGGCGGCAAGACCGGCATCAACTCCCCCCAGGGCAAGAACCTGGTGGGCAGTTTCCACCAGCCGGTTCTGGTGCTGGCCGATACCGCCGCCCTCGACACCCTGCCCATGCGCGAGGTCCGCGCCGGCTATGCCGAGGTGGTGAAGTACGGCCTTTTGGGCGACCTCGCCTTGTTCGAGCGGCTGGAGCGCGACTATGCCGGCGTCCTCGCCGGCGGGCCGGAGCGGGTGGAGGCGGTGGCAGCGAGCTGCGCCGCCAAGGCCGCCATCGTCGCCCGCGACGAGAAGGAGACCGGCGACCGGGCGCTGCTCAATCTCGGCCACACCTTCGGCCATGCGCTGGAGGCGGGCGCGGGCTATTCCGACCGGCTGCTGCACGGCGAGGGGGTGGCCATGGGCAGGGCGCTGGCCTTCCAGTTCTCGGCCCGCCACGGCCTGTGCCCGGGCCAGGACGTGGGCCGGGTGCTGCAGCACCTGGAGGCCGCCGGCCTGCCCACCCGCATCGCCGACGTGCCCGGCCCCCTGCCCGACACGGACGGGCTCATGACCCTCATCGCCCAGGACAAGAAGGTGAGCCGCGGCGCGCTGACCTTCATCCTGGTGCACGGCATCGGCCAGGCATTCGTCGCCCGCGATGTGGATGCCGCCGACGTGCGCGCCTTCCTCGCCGACATGCGCTGAGGGCGCCGCCGGCGCTCCGGGCGGAGAGGGGGCTCGCGTCCCGACAGGCCCCCTCACAACCCTCCCCCGCACGCGGGAGAGGGCCGCGCCGATGGTGCGGCTCGCGAGGCGCAGGACGCCTCCGCCTGGAAATCGCCGGGGCCAGGGCCTCGCGCTTCCCGATCTAGAGGCTCGGTGGACAAAGCCCTCTTCCGCTTGGGCTACGGGCCGGCTTGAACCGCATCGGCGGCCGAACTCCCGCTTGAGAGGGAGGGGTCGAGACCGCGTCCGTCTCCAGCCCTCCCGACTGCACGGAGAACCTCTCCCCCACCTGCCCTCCCCTGCGATAAGGCGTGGATTCCAAAAGGCCTTCAGCCCGAAGCCCGATTTCAAGCTGACCCACGCCCCCTTGGTGGGCCGGGGCCAGGCGAAGGACGATCGCGGCGCGAACCGCTCCAGCCGAGAGCGTTTCCCGATCTGATAATAAATCATTTACAATCAACGATCTAGCGCAGACCGGGCGGCGCCAGAGGGTTCTCTGCCAGTCCCGCAGCGTCGGGCGCATCCACCTCGGGAACCCCGAGGAAGGCGTTGAAGAGGCGCGCGATCACCTTCGGGTCGAGGTCGCGCACGATCATCACCAGCCGGGTGCGGTGATCGTCGTCCGGCCAGCCGTCGAGCCGCGCCGGCGGGTGCATCACATGCTGCACCCCATGCAGCACCACCGGCGTCTGCGGCGCCTCCTTCAGCTTCACGATGCCCTTCATCCGCAGCACGTTGCCGCCATGGGTGGCGCGCAGCAGCTCCAGGAACAGATCCAGCGTCGCCGCCCCGATCGCCGCATCGGTGGCGAGAGTGAAGGCGCGGATGCGGGCATCGTGGCGATTGGGATCGGATGGCGCCGGGTCATCGCCGGCGGCGGCCACCGCCTCGGCGGCCAGCCAGCGGGCGACGTCGGGGATCCGGCGGGCCGGATCGTAGAGGCCGGCATTCAGCAGCCGATCCGCCGTGGCCTCCCCCGCGGCGGCATCGAGCTGCGCCGCCGCCGGGGCGAGGCGCCGCAGCCGAGCCTTGAGGGCGGCGAGCGCCTCCTGCCCCTCCGGCGGCACCAGATCGGTCTTGGCGAGGACGATCCGGTCGGCCACCGCGGCCTGCTTCACCGCCTCCTCGTGGGCATCGAGGGTGGCGGCGCCATTCACCGCATCCACCACGCAGACGATGCCGTCGAGCCGATAGCGCAGGCCGAGATAGGGATGGGTGATCAGGGTGTGCAGCACCGGCGCCGGATCGGCGAGCCCGGTGGTCTCGATCACCCCCCGGGCGAAGGGCGGCAGGCGGTTATTGTCGCGCCCGCGCAGGAGGTCCTCCAGCGCGTTCACGAGGTCGCCGCGCACGGTGCAGCACAGGCAGCCGGAGGCGAGCATCACCACCCCCTCCTTCACCTCGCGCACGAAGAGGTGGTCCAGCCCCACGGTGCCGAACTCGTTGATGAGCACGGCGGTGTCGGCCAGGGCCGGATCGGCGAGGAGGGCGTTGAGCAGCGTCGTCTTGCCGGCGCCGAGGAAGCCGGTGAGCACGGTCACCGGGATCGGAACCGGCGGACCGGCGCGGGTGGGTCCGGCCGGGGGGCTGGCAGTCTCCGCGGCGGTGTCGGGAAGGTCATCGCGGGCGCTGGGCTCGGAACCGGTCATCGGCGCCTCTTCGATCTTCATGTCCTTGGGGATCATCGTGGGGGCCGCGATCGGGGCGATGGCCGAACGGC
>CALMSN010000074.1 GCA_937872325.1 uncultured Xanthobacter sp.
GGGGCGGCCGCGGCGGGCCGAAGCGCCAGATGGCGCTCCGCGACGAGCGCGCCGAAGGCGCTCGCCTGGGCGACGATCTCGACGATGGTGGTGGATTCCCAGCGGGTGCCGCGCAGGATCGGGCCGATGCCGAAGATCCGCGCGGAAACCGCGCCGTCGGCGCCGATCACCGCCGCATCGGCATCGGCATCGATGCCGTAGCCGAGGCCGCCCGGCCGCACCGTGCCGCGGCCCAGGAGGGCGGTGACCAGCGGCCGGCCGGCGATGCGCGGCCAGGCATATTCGGCGCCGGTGGTGTTCACCACCAAGTCGACGCGCAGATCCTCCACCGCGCCTTCGGCCCCCGCGCCGCGCGGGCGAAGCCGGACGAGCAGCGAGGCATTGTCGGCGTCGATCGCCTCGATCCGGGCCGCCCGGGTGGCGAGGCGCCCGGCGGCCTGGACCTTTAGGAAGGTCTCGTGCGACGGCCCAGGGGCCCGATGCAGCGCCAGCTCCCAGTAGCGCCGCAGATGGCGGTTGAAGCGGGCCCGCTCGGCGGCATTCGCCCCCTCCCAGAGCCGCCCCAGCCGCGCCCGGACGACCGGCACCACCGCCTGCCAGTCGCCGCCCTCGGCGGCCAGCGCGGCAAGCTCCCGCTTCACCAGCACCAGCAGGGCGCGGGCCGTAACGGGCAGCGCATCGTCGTCGATAAACTCCCGCCCGGCCGGCGGCTCGCGCCGCTCGTGCACCAGCAGGCCGTGCCTGGAGAGGCTGAGATAGCGCCCGGCAAAGCCCTGGCGCTCCAGGGTCGCCAGCGCATCCAGCATGGTGAGGCCGCCGCCGACGAAGAGTACCGTGCCGGACGGCGGCAGGGACTGCCCCGCGTCGCTCGCGGACAGCGTCCAGGGATCGGCGAAATAGCGCCCGCTGGCGACGGCGGCAGGGCTCACCGGGAAGCCCGGGCGATTGCCGGAAAAGCCGGTGGCCAGAAGCGCGATGTCGCCGCGCACCGTCCGCCCGTCGGAAAGCGCCACCCGCACCCCGCCGGCCTCGTCCTCAAGGAGGTCCACCGCCTCGGCCCGCAGGTGCTCGACGAAGCCGTTGATGCCGGCCTGCGCCTCGGCCCGGGCCAGCTCGGAGCGGACATAGGCGCCGTAGAGGCGGCGCGGCACGTAGGCGTCGGCCAGCCGGCCCGAGGCCGGCAGCGGCACCTGCCCGGCCACGCCTTGCACCACGATCCAGTCCACGAGGTGGTCCGGCCGGTCAGGATGGACCGAGAACAGCCGGGCCGGGCCGTTGAGATAGTGCACGGGGTCCGTGGTGGAGAAGGCGAGGCCGAGGCCCACGTCCGGCCGCGGCTCGACGATGCGCACGCGCAGGGGGCGTCCGGCTGCCGCGTCCAGAAGCTGGATCGCCGCCACCACGCCGGAAAATCCGCCGCCCACGATCACCACCGTAAACGGCCTCGCGCCCAAGCTCGCGCCCATCGCCTGCATTCCCCGTGCTGTTTCGGAGCCCAAGGAAAACAGCGGCCGGGATATTAGTCAATAAATTCCATTGAATTTATAGAAAAATGTAGAAGGATGGATGTCCAACCGTCTCGCCAGAGGATCACCGACATGACAGCCACTGCCGCCCTCAAGACCGTTGCCGCCACAGCGGACGAAAGCATTCCAGCCCTCTCCGCGGAGGCGCTGCGGGCGCTCCTGGCGGCGCCGGGCGAGCTTGCGGTCGTCGACGTGCGCGAGGAGGGCGTGCGGGCGCGCGATGGCCATATCCTCCAGTCGGTGCCGCTGCCGCTCGGCCAGATCGAACTGCGCGCGGCCTCGCTCCTGCCGCGCTTCGGCGCCCCGGTGGTGGTGAGCGATGCCGGCGACGGCGACCTCGCCTTGCGCGCCGCCCGCCGCCTCCAGGCGCTGGGCTACACCGACGTGGCGCTGCTCGCCGGCGGGGTCGCCGGCTGGGCGGCGGCCGGCGGCACCCTCTACACCGGCTCCAACGTGCTCTCGAAGGCCTTCGGCGAGTTTGTCGAGCATGCCTACGGCACGCCGCGCCTGTCGGCCCGCGAGGTGAAGACCCGGCTCGATCGCGGCGACGACCTGGTGGTGCTCGACGGGCGCACGCTGCAGGAGTTCGAGAATTTCCACATTCCCGGCGCCCGGGCGGTGCCCAATGCCGAGCTGCCGTATCGCGTCCACGACCTCGTGCGCTCGGAAGAGACGCTGGTGGTGGTGAACTGCGCCGGCCGCACCCGCTCCATCATCGGCGCCCAGGCGTTGATCAATGCCGGCATCGCCAATCCGGTGGTGGCGCTGGAGAACGGCACCATGGCCTGGCTGTTCGAAGGCCTCGCCCTAGATGCCGGCGCCGGCGAGGCGGTGCCGGACCCGCAGCCGGAGAGCCTGGAGAAGGCCCGCGCCACGGTCTCGCGCCTGACCCGGCGATTCGGCATCCGCACCCTGGATGCGGAGGGCCTCGCCCGGTTCCGCGCCGAGCGGGGCGAGCGCACCCTCTATTTGCTCGACGTGCGCACCCGGGCCGAATACGAGGCGGGCCACCTGCCCCGCTCGCTCTGGGCCGAGGGCGGCCAGCTGGTGCAGGCCACCGACCGCTGGATCGGCACCCGCAACGCCCGCATCGTGCTGCTCGACGACGAGGATGGGGTGCGCGCCGCCATCACCGCCTCCTGGCTGATCCAGCTCGGCGTCGGCGATGTCTATGTGCATTCCATCTATCCCGCCGCCGAGACCCTGGAGCGGGGGCCGGAGCGGCCAGTGGTGCTGGGCGCGGCGCCGGCGCTCTCGGCGATCTCCGCCGCAGACCTCGCCCGGCAGATCGCGGCGGATGCGGTGGTGGTGCTCGACCTCGACGACAGCCTCGCGCACGCCCGGGGCCATGTTCCCGGCGCCCGCTTCGCCGTCCGCGCCCGCCTGCCCGCGGGACTGGAGACGCTGCCCCAGCGCCCGCTGGTGCTGACCTCCGCCGACGGCCGGCTCGCCGCCTTCGCCGCCGCCGATCTCGCCGCGACCGGCCGGCCGGTGTCGGTGCTGGAGGGCGGCACCGCCGCCTGGATCGCCGCCGGCCTGCCCTTGGAGACCGGCGAGAGCGCGCCGCTCCACGCCGCCGACGACATCTGGCGCTCGCCCTACCAGGAAGCCGGTGACCGGCACGCCGCCTTCCAGCGCTATCTCGACTGGGAGATCGCCCTGATCCACCAGATCGAGCACGACGACACCGTCTCGTTCAAGGTCTATCCGTGACGCGACGCCGCCGGGAGCATCCTCCCGGCGGCCTTCCCCGCCCCACGCAGGACCCGGACAGGACAAAGCGCGCCCGCCGCCGTCCACGAACAGATTGGCGCCGGTGATGAAGCCGGCCGCATCGGAAAGCAGGAACGCCACCGCATCCGCCACGTCGGACGGCAGGCCCGGGCCTTCCAGCGCGGTGCGCGGCGGCGGGGCCGTGCCGGCGGCGTTCAGGGCATCGAGCCGCGGCGACTTGATGGGCCCCGGCGACACCGCGTTGATGCGGATGCCCTTCGGCCCGTAGACCGCGCCCAGCCCCTTCACCAGCAGGATCAGTGCCGCATTGACGCTGGAGCCGGGCAGATGCTGCGGCGAGGGCTCGATGCCGCCGCGCCCGCTCAGCACCACCACGCTGCCCTTTCCGGCCGCGATCAGGTGCGGCAGCGCCGCGCGCACCGGGCGCACGGTGCCCAGCAGCTTGGCGTCGATCACCTTCTGCCAGGCCTCGTCGTCGAGGCTCAGGAAGTCGCCGAAGATCGGCAGGTTGGTGGTGGTGACGAGGCCGTCGAGCCGGCCGAAGCGGGCGACGATCTCCGCCGCCGCGGCCTCCACCGCCGGGGTGGACGTGACGTCGAGCGCCAGCGGCACGATGCCATCGCCGACGGGCAGCGCCTCGGGTCGGCGGCCGGAGGCGATCACCCTCGCCCCCTGCGCCGCCAGCGCCTCGGCGCTCGCCCGGCCGAGGGCCCCGGCCGCGCCGGTGACCCAGATGACGCGTCCGCTGAAATCGTATGGCATGGGGTTGGTCTTCCCTGTTGGCGGGCCGGCGCTGCTTCCGGCCTATCGCACCTGCTCGAACAGCACCGCGATGTCGTCGAGCCCTTCCAGCCGGTGGATGCGCTGGATCAGACTCTCGGCCTGGGACTCGGTCAGCGGGTTGGGGCCGTAGGTGAAGGCGCCGATGAGCTTGGCGGTGAACTCCTCCTCCGCCAGGGGCGCCTCGGGGCTGCCGGGCAAGGCGTCGACCCGTTCGGCGAGGCGCCGCCCGTCGCCGGTCTCGATGATCACGTCGGCCGGGGCGAAGCTGCCGGTGCGCCGCTCGTCAACCCGCACGTTGAGGCGAGCCACCAACGCCCGCACGGCGGGATCCAGCACCGCGTCCGGCTCGATGTCGGAGAGGCCGAATCCTCCGCGCAGAAGCACGGTGGCGACGCCGTAGCGGACGTTGAACTGCGCCGTCACCTGCGGGTTCGCCTCCGGCGCGAAGGCGCCGCCCACCAGGCGGTTCATGTAGGGGGTGATGACGATCTCGCCCCGCGCCACATCGCCCGCGCCGATGCGGTGGCGGGCGACAAGGCGGCGGGCCGCCTCCAGCGCGGCGTGGCTGCAGCCGCAGGCGGGAAAGCGCTTCAGCGCCGTGTCCTCCAGCAGGAAGCGCTCGCCGAAGCCGTCCAGCACCTCGTGCGCATGGCCATCCTCGAACAGGGCGAAGAGGCCGAACGGCCCCTCGAACGCCGCCCGCGGGCCGGTGATGCCGAGCGCCGCGAGGTCGGCGGCGATCACCCCGTCGCGGGCGGCGAATGCCGATTGCAGCCGCTTGGTGAGGCGCTGTTCCACATGGCTCTGCTGGGTGCCCCCGGCCTGGCACAAGGCGATGCCGAGGGCCTGGTGGGTGCGCCCGGCATCGAGCCCGCGCAGGCGCGAGGCGGCGAGCGCGGCGCCGAAGATGCCGGCGATGGAGGTGTGGAAGAAGCCGCGATTGGTGCGCATCGCCGCGGCGAGGCGGATGGCGAGCTCGTTGCCGAGGGCCAGCGCCGCCACCACCTCCCGGCCGGAGCGCCGCTGCTGCTCCGCCACCGCCAGCGCCGCCGGCGCCACCACCGCATCGGCGTGGATCTGGCCGGAGAGGCTGTCGAAATCGAGCGCCGCCGCCAGGGTGCCGTTGAAGAAGGCGGCGGCGGAGGCCTCGCGCCGGGTGCCGCGGGTTCCCCACAAGGTGGCGTGCCCGGAGGCGCCGCGCAGCGCCAGCGCCCGCGCCGCGTTGACGCCGGCCGCATCCCCCGCCGCCCAGCCCACGGCCAGGGTGTCCAAGAGGATCTTCTTGGTCGCGGCGACGACGCTTGCCGGCAGCTGGTCGTAGCCGATCTGCCACGCCGCCTCGACGAAGGCGGCAGTGATGTCGGGGCGGACGCTGGCGGCGGGGGGCTTGACCGGGATGTTCATGGGAATGGCCTCGGGAACGCGCACCGGTCAGTTCACCGCGGCGTTGAAGGTGGTGTTGAACTCGGGGGTCACATCCACCTTGCGGGAGATGGCGCCGGCCTCGAAAAGCGCGTCGGCGATCTTCTGCTCGCGGCGCACCAGCTCGGCATCGATGGGGCGCAGGCGGGCCTTGCCGAACTCCACGTAGTAGCGGGCCCGCGCGGCGCTCTGCTTCACCTTGTCGATGTAGACGCGCTCCACCGTGTCGAGGTTGGCCGCGTACCAGTCGAAATAGCGCGCCAGCCGGCCGAGGAAGTCGTCCAGGACGGCGCGGCGGGCGGGATCGGCGATGGCCTCGCCGCGGGCCGCGAACACGCCCAGCCCGGGCACGTCGAGATCGTCGCTGGTCAGCACGATGCGCGCCTGCCCCTTCTCCACCGCCTCGCCCACCAGGGCCGCGACGCCGGAATAGACGTCGATGTGGTCGGCGTTGAAGGCTGCCGCGGCGGCGTTGCCGTCGCCGAACTGGGCCGGCTCGAAGTCGGCGGGGCCGAGGCCGGCGCGCTTCAGGGCCAGCAGGTACTGCACATGGTTGAGGCCGCCGAAGTTGAAGCCCCACTTGCGGCCCTTCAGGTCCTCCGGCTTCTGCGCCCCGGTGCGGGTGCGGGCGGCGGTGACGATGCGCGGATAGCGCGCATCCATGTTCCGCCAGCCGGCGATGATCTGCAGCGGCGCCCCGAGGCCCAGGCATCGGGCGACTTCGCCTGCTCGATGATGAGGGAGGTGTCGCCGAGATGGGCGAGGTCGATGGCCCTGGAATAGGCCGCCGAAAGCTGCGCCGCCGGGCCCGGCAGCACCACCCATTCGACGCCGTAGGGGGCATCGTCGAACACGCCGGAGGCCCTTGCGAGCTCCGGCAGGGTGGAATCCTGGTAGCCCACCTTCAGCGGCCCGTCCGCTGCGCCCGCCGCCGTCGCCGCCAGGACCGCGACGGCGCCCGCGAGGACCCGGACCACCGGCCGGGCGAAGCGCCGGCCGAATGCGACGATACCCGTGCGAATATGAATCACCGGACCCTCCCCTGCCGCGCCGCGGCTCAATTGCTGCCGACGGTGGCGGCGTTGAAGCCGCGGTAGAACTCGGGAGTGACGTCGATCTTCTTGGGGATCGCCCCGGCCTCGAACAGCACGTCGGCGATCTTCTGCTCGCGCTTCACCAGCGCCTCGTCGAGGGGCCGGAAGGAGGCCTTCTGGTAGACTGTGGTGAGCTTGGCCCGGGCCGGCGTCTGCTTCACCTTCTCCTCGTAGATCTTCGTCACCTCGTCGAGGTGGTCGCCGTACCAGGTCCAGTGGGTGCGCACGCGGGAGAGGAAGTCGGCGAGCGCCGCCCGCTTGGCCGGATCCTTCAGCACGTCGCCGCGGGCTGTGAAGACGTTGAGCGCCGGGATGTTCAGCTCGTCCGAGGTGACCAGCACCTTCGCGACGCCCTTCTCGATCGCCTCGCCCACCGGGGCGATGGAGCCGGAATAGGCCTCCACCCGGCCGGAATTGAAGGCCGCGGCGGTGGCGTTCTGGTCGCCGAGCTGCACCGGTTCGTAATCCTTCGGGGTCAGCCCCGCCTTCAGGCCGGTGAGCACGTATTGCAGATAGTTGAAGCCGCCGAAATTGTACGCCCACTTCTTGCCGCGCAGGTCGGCAAGGGAGTCGATCTTGGCGTCGGTGCGCACCACGGTGACGATGGGCGGATACTTGACGTCGCCGGCGCGCCAGCCGGCGATGATCTGTAGCGGCGGATTTTCGAGGCTCCAGTCGTCCTTCGCCTTGCCCTGCTCGATGATGAGCGAAGTATCGCCCATGTGGCCGACATCGATATTCTTCGAATACAGCGCCGAGAGCTGGGCCGCCGGGCCGGGCAGGATCACCCATTCCACGTCATAGGGCGCGCCCTCCAGCACCTTGGAGGCGGTGACCGTGGAGGGCACGGTGAGGTCCTGGTAGCCGATGAGCAGCTTCACCCGCTCCGGCGCGGCCGGGCTCTGCGCGGCGGCGGGAACGACGGCGGCGCCGAGGGCGAGGGCGGCCCCGGCGGCGATGAGATGACGGCGGGTGGGAAGGCGGAGGAACGTCACGCGCAGGGCTCCTGTATCGGCGATGGCGGTAGGGGTGGGGTCGCGGCTGCGCTCAGTGGCCGGCACCGGCCGGCGAGACCACGCCGAGCTCGGCGAGGAGGCGCGTGCGCAGGGCGGTGAAGGCAACGTCGCCGCGCTGGCGCGGCCGATCGAGGGCGATGCGGGTGTCGAACCGCACCTGCCCGCCGGACAGCACGATGACCCGGTCCGACATCGAGATCGCCTCGTCCACGTCGTGGGTCACCAGCACCACCGCGGGCAGATGGCGGCGCCAGAGCTGGACCACGAGGTCGTGCATGCGGATGCGGGTGAGGGCGTCGAGGGCGGCGAAGGGCTCGTCCAGCAGCAGGAGCTGGGGCTCCTTGGCCAGCGCCCGGGCCAGCGCCACGCGCTGCGCCTCGCCGCCGGACAGGGTCTTTGGCCACACGTCGGTGTGGCGGCCGAGCCCGACCTCCTCCAGGGCGGAAGCGGCGAGCCGGCGCGTCGCGGCATTCTGCCGATGGCCCAGCACCACGTTCTGCCACACCCGCTTGGCGGGCACGAGGCGCGGCTCCTGGAACACCACCGAGCGGGCGGCGGCCACCTCCACCCGGCCGCCGTCGGCGGCATCGAGGCCGGCGAGGATGCGCAGCAGGGTGGTCTTGCCGGTCCCCGAGGGGCCGAGCAGCGAGACGAACTCGCCCCGCCGCACGTCGAGATCGATGCCGTCGAGCACGGCGCGATGGCCGAACACGCGGCGCACCCCGGCGAGGCGGACGGCCAGCGGCTGGCCCGCCAGCGTCTCCGGCAGGGCGGCGGCGGGGATGTAGGGGGCGGCGGCGAGCGCGTTGGGGCTATGCAAGGACAAGGTTGGCCCTCCAAGGCAAAGCGAGGCGTTCCACCACCCGCATGATCAGGTCGATGACGATGCCCAGCAGCGCGTAGACGATGATGCCGGCGATGATGATGTCGGTGCGCTGGTTCTGGTTGGCGTTGATGAGGATGAAGCCGATGCCCGAGCGGGCGTTGATCTGCTCGGCCGCCACCAGCGCGAGGAGCGACACGCCGGCGGCATAGCGCAGCCCCACCAGGATCGACGGCAGGGCCGTGGGGATGATCACCCGCGTCGCGATCAGCCGGTGCGAGAGGCCGAACACGCGCGCCGCCTCGATCAGCTTCTGGTCCACCCCGCGCACCCCGGCATAGGTGTTGAGGTAGACCGGGAAGATGGTGGCGCCGAAGATCAGGGAGATCTTGGCCTGCTCGCCGATGCCGAACCAGATGATGAACAGC
>CALMSN010000075.1 GCA_937872325.1 uncultured Xanthobacter sp.
GGGAGGCGGCGGGGCGGACGATGGCGATCGAGTTGTTCCACGCCCACGGCATTCCGCAGACGACGGGGCGGACGGGCATCCTGATCTTCGTGGCGGCCCATGACGGCCTGGTGGAGGTGGTGGCGGACGCGGCGGTGGACGCGGCGCTGGGGCGCGAGGCATGGAGCAGCATCTGCGCCGCCATCCTCGCCCACGCCGCGGACGATCGCCTGGCCGACGGGCTGGTGGAGGGAACCCGCCTCGCCGGCACCCTGCTCGCCGATGCGCTTCCGGCCGGGCCGGACGACACCAACGAGCTGGACGACCGGGTGATCGTGCTGTGAGCCCGGGCGGCGCGCAGCCGCCCGCCGCATCCGCCGTTAAGTGCTGAAATCGATGCGTGGCCGCGCTCTCCCCGTCGTCGGGGAGGGCGGTTTTGCGGCTGGAGGTTGTCTCTGTGCCGGCATGCATCCGCGTGCCCACGGAAGCAATGGAAGGAAGTGGATCTTCCGGCCGAGCGGCTGCCGCACATAATAATTATTCTATTTTCATATATTGGTCATGAAATATTTAGAACGGTTATTCGTGGATCGCATGTGAAATCATTGGTATCGCTGCGGCATTCAGGTAGCGAATCCTTCGCCGCCGCGAGAGTGTCCAAGCATGCGTCCTCTGTCCTGTCTGCCTTTCCTTGCCCTGACCGTTCTTGCGCCCGTCGCGGCGCAGGCTCAGGCTGGTTCGCCAGCCAGTGTCGAGGCCACCGTAGGTGTCATCGGTTCCGATGCGATCGGGATGTTCGATCTGTTCGTTCCGCTTTTGGGCGATAGCGGACAGCTGCTGTTCGCAGATGGCCGCGCCACCTTCGGCGGAGAGAATGATGTGACTCAGGGGTCCATCGGCCTCGGTTATCGCACCCGCTTCGGCGGCGAGTGGGTGATCGGAATCAACGGCTATGTCGACTACCTGCGCAGCGACTACGACCACAACTTCGCGCAGCTCGGCGTCGGCGTCGAAGCACTCGGACGCGACCTGGAATTCCGCGCCAACGTCTACGCGCCGGTGGGCGACGTGGAGAAGAGCGTGGCCGCGCTGAATGCCGCCGTGATCGAATACGGGCGGCTGCTGTTCCGGGCCGGGCAGGAAACCGCCATGCGCGGCGTCGATGCGGAGGCCGGATACCGCCTGCCCCTGTTCGCGGCCGACGACCTGACCCAGCTGAAGGCCTACGTCCGCGGCTATTGGTATGAGGGCAATGGTTTCGAGGACGTGCCCGGCGTCGCCGCCCGTGTGGAGCTGTCCCGTGCGGGCCTGCCCTCGCTGGGCAACGGCTCTCGGTTCACGCTGGTCGCCGGCGTGGGCTACGACGACGAGCGCCGGACCTACGGAACCCTGCTCGCCCGCCTGCGGGTGCCGCTGGGCGACACCTCGGGCCAGGCGCCGCATGATTCGCTCTACCGGCGGATCGAGCGCTCGGACGAGATCCGCACCCACGCCGGGGCAACCGGCCGCGCCGAGAAGGCGATCTACGTGGAAACAGGGCAGGCCGCGGGCCGGGTTGTGCGCGTCGGCGAGGGCGACACCGCGTCCTCGGCCAACAATGCCCTGTCGGCGGCCGGCGACGGCGCGCTGGTGCTGGCCTCGGGCGAAGTCGAGCTGAACGACACGCTGCAGCTCGGCACCGGGCAGTTCCTGCTCGGCGGCGGCGGCTCGGTGATGGTGCGCGGCGCCGTGAGCGGAGGCCGCGCCACGTTCCATTCCTTCGCGCCGGCGGCCACCCTCACCGGTACCGATCCCACCCGCGACGTGATCGCCATGGGCGACTACAGCGCGGCGGCGGCCCTGGCCGTCCGCGGCGGCGCGAACGGCATCGCCGCCAATGGCGTCAACGGCATCGTGCTGCGTGGTCTCGATATCTCGCAGACCGGCAACCACGGCATCTCGCTGTTCGATGTGGCGGGCGCCCGGATCACCGACACGGCGATCCACGACCTGACCATCTGCCCGCCGCCCGGCAATCCGGAATGCAGCTTCACCTACACCGAGCCGGACAGCGCGCACTTCGCGGGCATCTCGGCGGTGGGCGTGCGCGACCTCACCCTCTCGAACGTGTCCATCACGAACACTACCTTCGGTCTGTTCGTGGCCAACGACTACCAGAGCGTGGGCTGGGATAACGAGACGGTGATCCAGAGCCAGGGCATCCAGGTCAGCAATCTCACCATCACCAATACGGTGCGCGAAAGCCTGATGCTGGTGGGCGTGGAGAACGCAGTGCTGCGCAATGTCGCCATCGACAACACGGCGCAGGGCAACCCCGATGAGCTGGATGTCATCGTCCTGTTCGGGAACCGGAACGTGACCTTCGACGGCCTGGGCATCAAGGGCGGGGTGAACGCCATCATGTTCGCGCCCCCGGTCATCGAGGACCGCGCGAACTCCGGGGTGCGGATTGCCAATGCCCAGATCGATGGCAGCGGGCGGGGCGTGTTCCTGAATGCCGCCAACGACATCACGTTCGAGAACGTGACCATCAGCAACAGCAACACCCCCTATCTCAGCGCCTTCATGTTCTATGGCAGCGACTGGTTCGGCGGTCCGGTGAAGGACATCACCTTCACCAATGTCACCGTCCGCAATTCCGATACCGCGGTGACGGTGGCCGGGCCGATGGAGAACATCAACGGCAACATCGCGCTGTCGAATGTGACCACCGCCTGCAACAACTGGGGCGGCGCCCTGACCCAGAACGACGGCTCGGTGTTCTCGATCGGCGGCAACGTGGTGAACCCGCCCTCGTCCTGCCCGTGATGATGAGGCGCGCAACCGGTGGAGACACGGTTGCGCGCCCTTTCCGCCAGGGCGGAGCGGCTCGATCGCTCCGCCCTGCGCGTTTTCCGGTTGGGTGAATGCCCATCTGAAGCGGGGATACGTATCCGCCGGTCAGCCCGCGCCGTGTTCCGGCGGCGCCTCCTCCTGGTGCCGAGGCAGGCCGGAGCCCAGCCCCGCGCTCATGGCCAGCGCCGATGCAGCCCACAGGTGATGGGTGGGCCGAATGCGGTCCGGCGCATCCAGCGTGCCGAGGGTGACGTCCACCGCATCCTCGCTCGACATATCGAACAGGATCGGGCTGCCGCAGGCGCCGCAGAAGCCTCGCCGGACCCCGGGCGAGGAGGCGTAAAAGGCGAGGGCGCCCGAGGTGAGGCTGAAGTCCGCCCGCGCAACGCTGGCCCAGGGCAGCGCATTGGCGCCGGAGGCCCGGCGGCACATGGCGCAGTGGCAGAAGAAGGCCCCCCGCACCCGCTCCAGGCGATAGCGCACCCGCCCGCACAGGCAGCCGCCGTCGAGCAGCAGCTTCAGGCCATCCGCTCGGACATTGAGACGCTCAAGCCGAAACCCGATCCGCGCGCCGACCTCGAACAATGGATGCGCAATCACGCCATCTTCTTCTCCGAAGACACCAACTTTCACGATCCGCGCGCCACCGATGCCGCGCTCGATGCGCTTGCGACTCTAATGCGCCGTACCGACGCGACGATCCGCATCGTCGGCTTCACGGACGAACGCGGGACCAGTGACCGCAACCTGCCGCTCGCCTATGCGCGTGCGGAAAAGGTTGTCGCGGAATTGACCCGTCGCGGCGTCAACGCTGCCCGTCTGACAAAGGTGGCGCGCGCGTCCGTACTCGACATCAGCCCCGGCAGCGGTCCGTCCAGCCCCAACCGACGCGTGACATTCGAGACCGTTTTTGTCGGCGAGGGCCGATGATCTCGCGCAAGATCATGCTGCTGGGCGAGATCGGTGTTGGCAAGACATCGCTCATCCGCCGTCTTGTCCAAGGCCAGTTCGACACCGAGTACAAATCGACACTCGGGGTTGAACTATACCGGGTGCCGATCACACGCGCGGGACCAGGGAGGAACGAAGCGATCGAGCTGATCGTCTGGGATACGGATGGCAACTTCGGGCAGAGCATCTTCCGTCATGTTTATATGAAA
>CALMSN010000076.1 GCA_937872325.1 uncultured Xanthobacter sp.
GACCTTCTCGCGGTTTCGGAACGGCTCATGCACGCGTCTGCCGCGTTGCTGAGCCCGTGGCGGGGGGCCGGGGGATAGGGGGCCTGCCCTGGAATTGGCTGCGGCAATGCCGCGAGCGGGCGGCGCCGCCCCCTCGCCCCGTCCGGTCCTCTCGGGGCAGGTGCGAATTGCTCCATATTTCCCATCGACGTGGCCGGCGCCGCGGCGCACAATCAACATAAATTCTCAGTCTGAAGATGAGGTCGGCATGGTTTCCCGCGACAAGCCCTGGCTCTTCCGCACCTATGCGGGACATTCCACCGCTGCGGAATCCAACAAGCTCTATCGCTCGAACCTCGCCAAGGGCCAGACGGGCCTGTCGGTCGCCTTCGACCTGCCCACCCAGACCGGCTACGACAGCGACGACCAGCTCGCCCGCGGCGAGGTGGGCAAGGTAGGCGTGCCGATCTCCCATCTCGGCGACATGCGGACCCTGTTCCAGGGCATCCCGCTGGCCGAGATGAACACCTCCATGACCATCAACGCCTGCGCGGCGTGGCTGCTGTCGCTCTACATCGCCGCCGCCGACGAGCAGGGCGCCGATCGCGCGAAGCTCCAGGGCACGACGCAGAACGACATCATCAAGGAATATCTCTCGCGCGGCACCTATGTGTTCCCGCCCGCGCCTTCCATGCGCCTGACCAAGGACACCATCATCTTCACCACGCAGCATCTGCCGAAGTGGAACCCGATGAACGTGTGCTCCTACCACCTGCAGGAGGCCGGGGCGACGCCGGTGCAGGAGCTGGCGTTCGCGCTCGCCAACGCCATCGCCATCCTCGACACGGTCAAGAAGTCGGGCGAGGCCGAGGGCAAGGTGTTCGGCGAGGTGGTGGGGCGCATCTCCTTCTTCGTGAACGCCGGCATGCGGTTCATCACCGAGATGTGCAAGATGCGGGCGTTCGTGGATCTCTGGGACGAGATCTGCATCAACCGCTACGGCATCACCGATCCCAAGCAGAAGCTGTTCCGCTACGGCGTGCAGGTGAACTCCCTCGGCCTCACCGAGCAGCAGCCCGAGAACAACGTCTACCGCATCCTGCTCGAGATGCTGGCGGTGACCCTCTCCAAGAAGGCCCGCGCCCGCGCGGTGCAGCTTCCGGCCTGGAACGAGGCGCTCGGCCTGCCGCGCTCCTTCGACCAGCAATGGTCGCTGCGCATGCAGCAGGTGGTGGCCTACGAGACCGACCTGCTCGAATACGGCGACATCTTCGACGGCTCGGTGGAGATCGCCCGCAAGGTGGAGGAGCTGAAGGAAGAGGCCCTCGCCGAGCTGGCGCGCATCGACGCCATGGGCGGCGCGGTGGCGGCCATCGAGAATTCCTACATGAAGCAGCAGCTGGTGGAATCCAACACCCGCCGGCTGGAGAATATCGAGCGCGGCGACCAGGTGGTGGTCGGCGTGAACCGCTGGACCGAGACCGAGCCCTCGCCGCTCACGACCGGGGAGGGCGCCATCCTCACCGTGCCGGAGCACGTGGAGCCGGAGCAGATCGCCCGCCTCAAGGCCTGGCGCGAGGCCCGCGACGCCAAGGCGGTTGCGGCCGCGCTCGCCGACCTCAAGAGCGCCGCGCAGGAGGGCCGCAACATCATGGAGCCCTCCATCCATTGCGCGAAGGTGGGGATCACCACCGGCGAATGGGGCAAGTGCCTGCGGGAGGTGTTCGGCGAGTATCGCGCCCCCACCGGCGTCGGCCGCGCCGCCCGCATCGACAGCCAGGGCCTCGACACCATCCGCAAGGACGTCGACCGGGTGTCCGAGAAGCTCGGCCGCCGCATCAAGTTCCTGGTCGGCAAGCCGGGCCTCGACGGCCACTCCAACGGCGCCGAGCAGATCGCCGTGCGTGCCCGCGACTGCGGCATGGAGGTGGTCTACGAGGGCATCCGCCTGACCCCGGCCGAGATCGTCAACGCCGCGCTGGAGGAAAGCGTCCACGTGGTGGGCCTGTCCATCCTCTCCGGCTCGCACGTCCCGCTGGTGCGCGACGTGATGGACCGGATGCGCGCCGAGGGCCTCTCCGACGTGCCGGTGGTGGTGGGCGGCATCATCCCGCCGGAGGACGAGGTCCAGCTCAAGGGCTTCGGGGTGGCGGCGGTCTACACGCCGAAGAATTTCGAGCTCAACCGCATCATGGCGGACATCGTCGACATCGTGGACCGGGAAGCCCAGAAGGCGGCCTGATCCAGGCTTGTCCCGAACGCCGCCCGGAGATCCCGCCGGGCGGCGTTTTCGTTTTCCGGGCCCGCCCGCGCCGGGGCCGAAGGCTCACGCCCCGTGCGCGATGAGGTCGGGCAGCCGCCTGGCCAGCGAGCGCAGCACGCTCTGCGACCCCTTCCCCATCACTTCGAACACGGCGTCGGTGGCGGGGTCGGTGCTGAACCCCTCGTGCACGAAGGTGAAGGTCGTGCCCGCGCCGTCCGGCAGGGGGGCGAGGGTCCAGGTGACGACGGTGTCGATGAACTTGCCGAAGGCCTTCAGCTCCTCATGGCCGCCGGTCCAGCGGAACTTCAGCAGGCGGGGGGCACTCGCCTCCAGCACCTCGCAGCGGAACTCGCCGTCCCAGCGCTCGATGGGCCGGCTCCAGATGGTGAACCCGTGGCCCGGCATGGGCTGGATGTCGTTGGGAAAGAACCAGACCGCGAGCCATTCGGAATCGGTCATGGCCCGCCACAGCGTCTCGACGGGGTAGGGGAAGTCGGCGCTGGTGGTGATGGCGCGCTTTTCAAAAACCTCGGTCACGGATCGCACTCCCAATGGATCGCGCAGAAACGGCGCGCGCAGGACAAACGAAGACGGCCTTGCAAACGAACGCTGCCCTGCAAGGGTGATGCCGCCGCCCCGCGACGGGCGCCCCCTTGCGGGCAAGGGCGTCCCCCGGGCGAGAATCATGGCGCGCCTGACGGGAGGGCCGTGACCGGGCGGGCGGTCTGGCACGGAACCTGCCTTGCTCTCGCGAGCCGTCGGCGGCGCGGAGCACCAAACATGGCCAGCAAGAACTACATTCCCGAACTGAGCGAAGTGCGCATGGTGCGGCGGGCGCCGGAGAGGCCCTTCGCCTTCAGCCCGCAGGACGGCGCCTATGTCGCCGCCTGCCTGCGCGACATGGAGGCGGCCTTCGGGCTCGAGGGCTTTCCCGGCCTCGCCTTCGAGCGGATCCCCGCGCGGGCGCTGATGAAGCGCTACATCGACTGGTGGCGCGGGCTGGATCCGCACACGCCCGAGCAGCAGGAGGCCCATGCCCGCCTGCCGGCGGCGATCCGGCTGATGGACACCATCTCCACCTGGATCGAGGAACGCTCCGGCGCCCCCGGCCGACAGGATGGCGGCCACGGCTGAGGCCGGCCGCGCAAGGCACGGCGCCTGGTGCGGCGGCGCGGAGCGGATCTGGAACCGCCGGTCGGCGGCCGCAGCGCCTCGCGGCCAGTGCGCCGGGCACGATGGCTATCGGCGAGGGCGCAGTGGTGTGGGCGAGCGGGGAGGGGGCGCCGGGCAGGCCGACGGAGGCGCGAGAGCCCACCCCTGTCGTTTGTCCTCTGGGGCGCTGCGGTGCGGCGCTGGCGGCCGGGCTTGCGTCGGAGGTTCGTGAGCCGGCGGGTGTCGTTTATCGCTCCTATCGCTTTGGAGCCCGACGCAAGGGTGATGGCGGCCGTGCCGCTCATGGGCCGGTCTTGTCGGCGCGCTCCGGCATGGCGGCGCGTTCGTGGCAATGGCGACGCAATCGGGCGCGGAGGGACGGTGCGGGCCCAGGTCCCACGTGCCGACTGTCGCGAGTTCTCGCCATCCTCCGGCGTTCAAGGCGTTGCGGGATCGGAGCGTTTCCCCAACGCACGGCACGTACGGTCGGACAAAAATCACTCTGTAATCAAAGCGTTAAATCGCTTCTTCATTTCCATGAAGCCCTGAAGCGCTCCGGTGAGCGTTGCGCGCAGGCCGTTGATCGCAACATCCGCGCCGCCGAAAAAATGGGCAGAGCCTGAAAGGAGACCCTCCCGGGCACCCGTCCGGCCGGCGAGCCGGGACAGGCGGCGTGCGCCGGAGCCCGGCGGCACGGCGTTGACAGCGGCCCGCGGCGGCGCCTTCATCCGCGATCCTCACCGCGAGGGCAGCCCATGACCCGACCCCCATCCGCCAAGGCGTCGTCCACCAAGACCTCTGCCGCCAAAACTTCGGCGGAGAATTCCGCCACTGCAAGCGCTGCTGCGAACCCGCCCATGCCCGCCGCGTCCACGGCAAGCAAGTCCACGGCAGGCAAATCTCCGACAGGCACGCCCGCGGCCGCGGGGCCTGCCTCCGGAACGTCCGGGGAGCCGGGCGCGGATGGTGCTGTCACCATCTGGCACAATCCCGAGTGCAGCACCTCGCGCAACGTGCTGGCGGCGATCCGCGCCAAGGGGATCACGCCCGAAATCGTGCTCTATCTCAAGACGCCGCCGTCACGGGCGGCGCTGGCGGCGGCGGTTAAGGCGGCGGGGCTCACCGCAGGCCAGGCGGTGCGGCGCAAGGGTGGGCTGTTCGATGAGCTTGCCCTCGCGGACGCCGGCGACGGCGCCCTTCTCGACGCCATGGCGGCGCATCCCGCCCTGATCGAGCGGCCGTTCGTGTTCACCGCCAAGGGGGTGCGGCTGTGCCGGCCGCTGGAGCGGCTGCAGGAGATCTTGCCCTAGATCTTGTCCCGATCGCGCGCCGGGAAGCGCGCTGTGCCGAAGGCGCATGCAACGGTGCCCTCCCGGCACAGCGGGGTGTTTCGCCCGCATGGGCTCGCGGAAAATGCCCTGGATCTGTGATGCGGCGCGGGTTCTTTCCGCGAACGCCCGCTACCGGTTGAGCTGCCCCTGCGCGGCGCGGATCAGGGCCAGCGCCTCGGGTCCGCCCCAGTCGGCGGGGCCGGCGAGGAAGCCGATCTCGCAGCCCTTGCCGTCGACCAGCAGCGTGGTGGGCAGGCCGAAGCCGCGGCCGGCGGTGCGCAGGGCCTGGAAGCTCTTGCCCGGCGCATCGGCGAAGTAGCGCAGGTTCGCGACCCCGATCTCCTTCAGGAAGGCCGGCGGCTTTTCCGGATTGCGGGCATCGAGGTTGATGGCCACCACCTCGAAATCCGCCCCGCCCAATTCGCCCTGAAGCCGGTCGAGGGCGGGCATCTCCTTGCGGCAGGGCGCGCACCAGGTGGCCCACAGGTTCACCAGCGTCAGCGGCCGGCCGAGCTCCGCCAGGGAGGTGGCCCGGCCCTCGGCATCGGCGAAGGGCAGCGGCGGCAGGCGCTTGGGCTGGGTGGCGGGGGTGAAGGCGGCGATCTCGCCCTTCACCAGCGGGGTGATGGCGGCGGCGGTCGCCACCGCGCCGGCGCACAGGGCGGCGTCGTCCGCGCTCGCCGCGGCCACCGGTATCGGCGCCGACGCATTGCCGAGCGGACCCTTCATCCCGTATAGGGCAAGCGCCC
>CALMSN010000077.1 GCA_937872325.1 uncultured Xanthobacter sp.
CGCAGAGCCAGATCCGTCAGGGCCATATGTAGGCATCTCCTTGTAGGCATGACGTCGATGCCTACAAGCATGCCTACACGCGCGCGAGATTCAACCGGCTCTCGGTGGATCCACTCGGACAAGCCATGCGCATTAATATATTGAGTTGTATAACTAAATGGACGTTTTCGGACGTCTTCGGAATGGCAAATGGTGCCGCGGAAGGGATTCGAACCCCCGACCCACGCATTACGAATGCGTTGCTCTACCAGCTGAGCTACCGCGGCACGGGGCTCCTCATACGGGCAGGGCGGTGGATTTTCAAGCGCAGCCTTGGCCCGCATGGGCAATTCCCATAGCGCCGTCGCAGCCTCGGCCCGTCGCGGTGAACCACCGACCGAATGCCGGGAACCGCTGCAATCCATTCGTCACGCAGCACCCGCGCGGTGACAGGTCTGCGGGGGCCCCGGGTCGAAGGGGCATCAAAAAGAGACCCAGGGGATAAAGAGCCCATCCCGCCGGCGGGCTCATTTTTCAGCGGCCAATGCGGCGGCCCATACGCCACCTGCCCTGCCCCGCCTGCCGTGCCGCTCAAGCCGGCACACGCCTTGCGGCCGCTTCCCCGCACGCCGGTTTCACACCACCTGGCGAAGCCCGGGGACGGTGCGGACCAGCGCGTCGATGGGCTCGGCGCCCACGCTCTCGCGGGCATAGCCCACCGTCTCCCGCACCGCCTCCTGCACCTGGCCCATGGTGAGGCCGAAGGCCATCATCCGGTCCGCCACCTCCATCAGCCGGGCCATGCCGCCGAAATGCCGCTCCGACGCAGGGGGCGCCTCGAGCGGCGGGGTTGCGGCGAGGATCTCCGCCAGCCAGGGGTGGGCAGCCACCAGCGGCGCCATGGCCGAAGGCGGCGCCTCGCGTCCCAGAAACTGGATGATGATCACCACCAGCTTCTGGGCGGTCTGCGAATCGATGCCGAGCCGGCCGGTGAGCCGGGAAATCAATTCGTCCATACCACCTCCCTGTGCCCCTCCCAAGGGCAGGGCAGAGTGCCGCCGGCCGCAGGATGACGCAAGGCCTGCACGGGGTTGGCGCCGGAGCCGGCGCGGCGAAGCGGCCCCGTTCGCGCAAAGAGCTTGCCCCGCAGTGGCCTGGCGGGCGAAAACTGCCGCAGCCGGCGCAGCGATGCATCCAGCCGGCCGAAGGCGCATGCGAGGATCCAACCCCATGATCGGCGAGTCCGTTCCAGCTCCGTCCGCCGCGGCCGGCGATTCCGAAGGCCAGATCTTCATCGGCCGCAGCCCGCGCCTGCCCGGCGCGGCACCGGCGCCGAAGGGTCGCGGCAAGGGCAAGGCCGAACCGCCCGCCGCCGACGGCCCGAAGGATGAATATCTCACCCTGCGCCTCGCCAACCGGCACGGCCTCGTCACCGGCGCCACCGGCACCGGCAAGACGGTGACGCTGCAGGTGCTGGCCGAAGGCTTCTCGCGCGCCGGGGTGCCGGTGTTCGCGGCCGATATCAAGGGCGACCTCTCCGGCGTCTGCGCGCCCGGCGAGCCGAAGGGCATCTCCGACCAGCCGCACAGCTTCCCGGTGGTGTTCTGGGAGCTGTGCGGTCAGCAGCGCCATCCGGTGCGCGCCACGGGCTCGGAGATGGGGCCGCTGCTGCTCGCCCGGCTGATGGGGCTCAACGAGACCCAGGAGGGCGTGCTCAACATCGTCTTCCGCATCGCCGACGAGCAGGGGCTGCTGCTGCTCGACCTGAAGGACCTGCGGGCGGCACTCACCTACGTGGCGCAGAACGCCGCCGATGCCTCCGCCCGCTACGGCAACGTGGCGCCGCAGAGCGTCGGGGCCATCCAGCGCCAGTTACTCGTGCTGGAGAACCAGGGTGCCGACAAGTTCTTCGGCGAACCGGCACTGAACATCGCCGACCTGATGCGTATCGATCGCTCGGGCTACGGCACCATCTCCATCCTCGCCGCCGACAAGCTGATGGGCGCGCCCCGGCTCTATGCCTGCTTCCTGTTGTGGCTGCTGTCCGAGTTGTTCGAGCAGCTGCCGGAAGTCGGCGATCCGGCGAAGCCGAAGCTGGTCTTCTTCTTCGACGAGGCCCACCTGCTCTTCGATGAGGCGCCGAAGGCCCTGCTCGACAAGGTGGAGCAGGTGGTGCGGCTCATCCGCTCCAAGGGAGTCGGCGTCTATTTCGTCACCCAGAACCCGCTGGACGTGCCGGAGAGCGTGCTGGCGCAGCTCGGCAACCGGGTGCAGCACGCGCTGCGCGCCTTCACCCCGCGCGACCAGAAGGCGGTGAAGGCCGCCGCCGACACGTTTCGCCCCAACCCTGCGCTCGACACCGCGCAGGTCATCATGGAGATGGGCAAGGGCGAGGCGCTGGTCTCCACGCTGGAGGGCAACGGCGTGCCGTCCATGGTGGAGCGCACGCTGATCCGGCCGCCTTGCGGGCGCGTCGGGCCGATCTCGGCCCAGGAGCGCGCTGCGCTGATGGCGAAAAGCCCGGTCGGCCACATCTACGACGAGGCGGTAGATCGCGAATCCGCCTTCGAGATCCTGCAGGCCCGCGCCACCCAGAAGGCTGCGGGCGAGGCCCCCGCCGATGGCGGGCCCCAGCAGGCCCAAGCCGGCGCCGGTGGCGGCGGGCTTCTGGGCAGCGTGCTCGACATGGTGCTCGGCACGCCGGCGCCCGCGCCATCCGGAGGCGGCAGCGGCGTGCCCGGCACCAAGCCGCGCGCCGCCGCCGGATCCTCCCGGCTCTCAACCACCGAGGTGGTGGTGCGGCAGGGGGCACGGACGGTGGCGACCCAGGTCGGATCGCAGCTCAGCCGGGCGATCCTTCGCGGCATCCTTGGAAATATGAGCCGGCGCTAGAGTCCGGTCCGGACAGATTGCTTCAATATGATCGGCGGATCGCCTGTTTAACCGCAGGATCCGAGCAAGCGCTGCTGTGCTTTGCCCGCAGCAGCATCTGGCTCTGCGCGGCATGGCAAGCCCCGCTGGCAGGACGAACCGGTTGCGACGCCGCGCCGACCTGCGCCCGCTCGGCGTGGCGGCCACATGCTTCAGAGCTATCGGTGTACTTCGTAAGAAAATCTTCCGTGTCGATGCCCTGGGCACAATATACCCTGAAGCGGCAGATTTTCGAGAAGCACCCCGCAGGTCGTGGTACGTCTATAAATGTTTCTAGACTGCTTTCTCAGGGGCGGCGGTCATGGAAGAGGATCTACTCGCGCGGATCGTCGACGACCTCTATGAGGCATCGGCCGTCGCTGACCATTGGCCGCGCGTGCTCGGCTCGCTCACGTCGCTGATCGACGGTGCAGGCGCCGCGATGTTCAGCTTCCAGCCGGTCGGCGGCCGTTGGGTCGCCACACCGTCCATGGAGCCTGTCATCGCCGACTTTGCCGCCCTCGGACGGCCGGAGATGAACCTGCGTAGCCCGCGGGCCATGGCGTTGCGTCACCCTGGCTTCCTCACCGATCACGACGTCTTCACTGAAGAAGAACTTCGGACCGATCCGTTTTATCAGGAAATCCTGCGGCCGCGCGGACTCGGCTGGTGCGCCGGCAGCGCGATCTTCGTCCCCGGGGGCGACACGCTGGTGGTCTCCATCGAGCGTCATTTCGAGAAGGGGCCGGTCTCACGTGCGCAAGTAGCGGTGCTCGATCAGCTCCGCCCGCACATTGCCCGCGCCGCTGCGTTCTCTGCCCGGCTGGCCCTGGAGCGTGCGCGCGCCGCCGCGGAGGCGCTGGGGCTGCTGGGCCTGCCGGCGGCAGTGCTTGGCACGACACACCGCCTGCTGACCGCCAACGCATTGTTCGAAGCGCTGATCCCGCGCGTCTTCCGCGACCAGAACAAGCGACTGTCCTTCGTCGACCGCGACGCCGACCTGCTTCTGGCCGATGCCCTGGCGCGCGATACAGCCCGGGTCGGCGGCGCCGTCCATTCCATACCTTTGCCGGCGTCCGAAGCGCTTGGCCCGATGGTGGTGCACGTTCTACCGATCCGGGGCGATGCCCGCGACGTCTTCACCTCCGCCAGCGCCATCATTCTGGCCACCCCGATTGCCGCGGGCCCGGCGGCGGCCCAACAATTGCTGGAAGGCCTCTTCGACCTTACCCCCGCGGAGGCGCGGGTCGCCCGGGCCATCGCCGAAGGCTTGACGGTGGAGAAGATCGCCGCAGCACTCGGCACATCCCCGGAAACCACCCGTTTCCAGCTCAAGCGAGTGTTCGCCAAGACCGGTACCCATCGTCAGGTGGAGCTTGTGCGCCTGCTGGCAGCCGCATCGCGCGTTGGCGGCAAAATAACCTGATACCACGCGCCCTTGAGGCTCGCTCACGGGCCCTTGGTCAAGCCCGCGCGGCGCTTGAGCGTACCCTCTCGAATATCCAGGCCGATGGCATGAGATGTGCCCTGACATCCCGGAACAGAGGTGGTCTGCCGGTTGCCATGGTCCATCCCACCACCCGGGGCGGTGCACAACGCCCTTGGAAACGACCATCCTGGCCTTCACGGTTGCGCGCGCAGGGCCGCAGCCGCCCGTGCCGCAGCCTCTATGACGGCGAAATCCCCCGCGGCGATGCGCGCGCGCGGCAGCATCCACGAGCCGCCGACGCAGATCACGTTGGGCAGCGCGAGATAGCCCGGGGCGCTCTCCGGCGTGATGCCGCCGGTGGGGCAGAAGCGCAGCTGCGGCAGGGGCGAGGACAGCGCGGAAAGATAGGCCCGCCCGCCCGCCGGCTCGGCCGGGAAGAACTTGGCGAAGCCATAGCCGCGCTCGATCAGCCCCATGGCCTCCCCCGCGGTGGCGATGCCCGGCAGCAGCGGCAGGCCGGTATCGGCGGCGGCATCCAGGAGGCGCGGCGTCGCCCCGGGCGAGACGGCGAAGTGCGCGCCGGCCTTCTGCGCGGCGGCGAGCTGGCCGGCGTCCAGCACCGTTCCGACGCCGGCAATGGCGCCCTCCACCTCGGCCGCCACCGCCCGGAGTGCGTCGAGCGCAGCGGCGGTGCGCAGGGTGATCTCGATCGCCGGCAGCCCGCCGGCCACCAGCGCGCGGGCGATGGGCACCGCATCAGCCGCATCCTCAATGATCACCACCGGCACCACCGGAGCGCGGGAGAGAATGGCCTCAAGGCCGGGCTGCGTGGTGAAGCTCATCACGATATCTCCCTGGCGGATCCGGTTCGCCGGCATGGCGGCCGACGGGGCCATGCGGTCCGGATGGCGGGTTGACGCTGGTCCAGTGCGAGGGCGCCGCCCTGCCACAGGCGGCTTGCCAGACCTGAGGTGAAGGTAGCAACTGCCATCAGCCACGGGTTGAAAAGTCACCGAGTGTTTCCGGCGTGATCCCGCCCTTTTCATCCGGTGATGGCTGGACTTGTCCCGAAATTCGGCTGTTGCCGGCTTGCGGTGTTTAGAAGCGGCGCCCGCAAACATCCGGGCTCCGGCCATACAAGCGGCGCGGTTTGCCAGACCTGCGGTGAAGATAGCAACTGCCATCAGGCACGGTTTGAAAAGTCACCGGGTGTTCCCGCGTCATCCGGCCCTTTCATGCCGTGATGGCTGGACTTGTCCCGGAAGTCGGGTTTACCCGCTCGCGGTCCTTAACAGCCGAGCCCGCCAGCATCCGGGCTCCGACCATCCAAAGCGGCGAGGCCGGGAACGACTTCTCCAGGCGCTTCGGGGGATCGCCGGCACTCTGCCGGACATGACGATGTCCCTCCGGCCTGAGCACCCCAAATCTGACGTTCCACCCCCCTCTCAGAACACGCTGGCGCCCTGGTCGGCGGCGCCCACGGCGGCGCGGAACGCGGCGAACAGCTCGCGCCCGACACCGGCATGACCGGCCGAGAGATCCGCCGTGGCCGGTGCGCGCGATGCCCATTCGGCCTCCGGCACCAGCGCCTCCAGGCGGCCGGACACCGCATCCACGCGAATGAGGTCGCCGTCGCGGATGCGGGCGATGGCGCCGCCCTCCACCGCCTCCGGCGTCACATGGATCGCCGCCGGCACCTTGCCGGAGGCGCCGGACAATCGCCCGTCGGTGACGAGGGCCACCTTCAGCCCGCGATCCTGGAGCACGCCGAGGGGCGGCATCAGCTTGTGCAGCTCGGGCATGCCGTTGGCCTTCGGCCCCTGGAAGCGGACCACCGCCACCATGTCGGCATCGAGCGCGCCAGCCTTGAACGCGGCCTGCAACTCCTCCTGCGAGGCGAAGACCCGCGCCGGCGCCTCAATCACATGGCGCTCCGGCGCCACCGCCGAGGTCTTGATGACCGCCCGGCCCACATTGCCGTCCAGCAGCCGCAGCCCGCCGGTGGGCTGGAACGGCGCGCCGGCGCCGCGCAGAACCGCATCATCGCCGCTCGCCTGCGGCCCGTCGCGCCACGACAGGGTGCCATCGGCGCCGAGCACCGGCTCGCGGGCATAGGCGGCAAGCCCCTGGCCGACGATGGTTTCCACATCCGGATGCAGCAGCCCCGCCGCCAGCAATTCGCGGATGATGAAGGCGGTGCCGCCGGCGGCGTGGAAATGGTTCACGTCGGCCTGGCCGTTGGGATAGACCCGGGCGAGCAGCGGCGTCACCTCGGCCAGCGCCGAGAAATCGTCCCAGCTCAGGGCGATGCCGCCGGCCGCCGCCATCGCCACCAGATGCAGGGTGTGGTTGGTGGAGCCGCCGGTGGCGTTGAGCCCGACGATGCCGTTCACGAACGCCTTCTCATCCAGCATACGGCCGGCGGGGATGTAGTCGTTGCCGAGCGCGGTGATGCTGAGCGCCCGCTCCACCGCCGCCCGGGTCAGGGCGTCGCGCAGCGGCGTGCCGGGGGTGACGAAGGCGGCGCCGGGCAGATGCAGGCCCATGATCTCCATCAACATCTGGTTGGTGTTGGCGGTGCCGTAGAAG
>CALMSN010000078.1 GCA_937872325.1 uncultured Xanthobacter sp.
TGCCGTTGCCAATGCCGCGCGAGGTGATCTGCTCGCCCAGCCACATCAGGAACATGGTGCCGCCGGTCAGCGTGATCACCGTGGAGACGCGGAAGAACCAGCCCGGCTCGGCCACCACAGCGCCGGAGCCCTCCAGGCCCACCGCGATACCGTAGGCTTGGAACACCGCCAGCACCACGGTGAGGTAGCGGGTATACTGGTTCAGGGTCTTGCGGCCGGCCTCGCCTTCCTTCTTCAGCGCCTCCAGCGTGGGCGACACGCTGGTGAGGAGCTGGATGATGATGGAGGCCGAGATGTACGGCATGATATTCAGGGCGAAGATCGCCATGCGCTCCACGGCGCCGCCCGAGAACATGTTGAACAGGCCGATGATGCCCTGCGACGCGTTCTTGAACACGTCCGCCAACGCGTCCGGATTGATGCCCGGCAGCGGGATGTACGTGCCGAGCCGGAACACGACCAGCGCGCCGAGAGTGAACCAGATGCGCTTCTTCAGCTCGCTCGCCTTGGAGAGGGCGCCGAAGTTGAGGTTCGCTGCGAGTTGTTCCGCCGCCGAGACCATGCCTTGCTCCGCTGGTCGCCGCCCGCTTCCGGGCCGCGCTTGAAGGGGGGCGCCTTTCCGGCGCCGCAGCCATCGGCCGTGACCTGGCCGCCATACCGGCTCCGGCCTGCGGCCGACGCCAAAAAGAAAATCACCGTATGCCCGCCGATCCCGAGCCCGCGACCGGCACCGCCGGCCCGCTGATCCCAGGCTCACGGACACCGGGCCCGAGACGCTGCGCGGGACCCGCCCCGCCGTGCGGGCTCAAACGCCTTGCGGGCCTAAGCCCGCTTGAACCGAGGCTCGAGCCCGATTGGGGCCCACGGCCAAAAGCCGACGCCGGAAGATGCACATAGACCGCCCCGCGCCGGCTGGCCAGAGCGGGCTCGGTCTCGGCCTTTCCCGCCGCCCTCATATGGCATCGCCATGGCGCTGGAAAAGACCCTGCCGGCCCGTGTCCCACGATCAGCCCGGGGCGTCTCGCACCGGATTCTGCATCGGGCGCCGGCAACGGCAAAAGGGCGAGCCGGAAGATCCGGCACGCCCTTTACCGATTCGTCAGTGCGAACGTCCGCGGGACACCGAGGTCACTCGGACGGAGCCTCGGCGCCGATGACGATCACCTTGCCGCCGGCCTGAGCGATCGCCTCAGCGGCGGAGGCCGTGGCGTAGGCCACTTCCACCGTCACGCCCGCCTTGATCTCGCCGGAGCCGAGCAGCCGCACGCCGTCCTTGGGGCGGCGCAGCACGCCGGCGGCCACCAGCGCCTCGACCGTCACCGGCTGGGCGGCATCGAGCTTGCCGGCATCGATGGCCGTCTGGATGCGACCGAGGGAGACCTCGTTGTAGTCCAGGCGGAAGATGTTGTGGAAGCCGCGCTTCGGCAGACGCCGATGCACGGGCATCTGGCCGCCCTCGAAGCCCTTGATGGCGACGCCGGTGCGGGCCTTCTGCCCCTTCACGCCGCGGCCGCCGGTCTTGCCCTTGCCGGAGCCGATGCCGCGGCCGACGCGCATCCGCTTCTTGCGGGCGCCGGGATTGTCCCTGATATCGTCGAGGTTCATCTGACGTTCCTCACTCGCCCTCGACCACGCGGACGAGATGGGCGACCTTCGCGATCATGCCGCGGACGGCCGGCGTATCCTTGAGGGTGGAGCGGCGGTGCCGCTTGTTCAGCCCGAGGCCGACCAGGGTCGCCTCCTGGTCGAACGGGCGGCGGATCGGCGAACCGATCTGCTCCACGGTGATGGTCTTGGCTTCGCTCATGGCGCGCTCCTATTCCCGGTTCGCGCCGGCTCAGTCGGTCGCTTCCGCGTCTTCGACGCGGCGGCGGGACTGGAGCTGCGACACCTTGATGCCACGACGCGCCGCGACCGAGCGCGGGCTGTCCTGGTTGCGGAGCGCGTCGAAGGTGGCGCGCACCATGTTGTAGGGGTTCGAAGACCCGAAGGACTTCGCCACCACGTCGTGCATGCCCAGCTTCTCGAAGACGGCGCGCATCGGGCCGCCGGCGATGATGCCGGTACCCGCGGGCGCCGCCCGCAGAATCACCTTGCCGGCGCCGTGGTGACCATGCACGTCGTGGTGCAGGGTCCGGCCCTCGCGCAGCGGCACCCGGATGAGGGCGCGCTTGGCGCTCTCGGTAGCCTTGCGGATCGCCTCAGGCACCTCGCGGGCCTTGCCGTGGCCGAAGCCGACGCGGCCCTTCTGGTCACCCACAACCACCAGGGCGGCGAAGCCGAAGCGCCGGCCGCCCTTTACAACCTTGGCGACGCGGTTGATGTGGACCAGCTTGTCCACGAACGTGTTGTCGCGGTCCTCGCGCTCGTGGCGCTGTTCCCGTTCACGGGCCATCTTCGCTCGTCCTTGCGTCAGAACTGAAGGCCGCCTTCGCGGGCGCCCTCAGCGAGCGCCTTGACGCGCCCATGATAGATGTATGCGCCACGGTCGAACACGACCGCCGACACGCCCTTCGCCAGAGCCCGCTCGGCCACCAGCTTGCCGATCGTCTTGGCGGCCTCGGTGTCCGCACCGGTCTTCAGCGACCCGCGCAGATCCTTCTCGAGGCTCGACGCGGCGGCGAGGGTCTCGCCGTTCGCATCGTCGATGATCTGCGCATAGATGTGCTGCGAGGTCCGATGCACCGACAGGCGCGGGCGCCCGTTTGCAGCGACGCGAATCGCACGGCGCACCTTGGCCTTGCGGCGCGCCAGCGCCTCCAAATCCTTAGCCATGGTCCGCCTCCGTCACTTCTTCTTGCCTTCCTTGCGGAAGATGAACTCACCCGCGTACCGCACGCCCTTGCCCTTATAGGGCTCAGGGCCGCGGAACTCGCGGATCTCCGCCGCCACCTGACCCACCTTCTGGCGGTCGATGCCGGACACCACCACCTCGGTGGGCTTGGGGGTGACGATCTGGATCCCCTCCGGGATCGGGTAGATCACGTCGTGGCTGAAGCCGAGCGACAGGTTGAGGGCCTTGCCCTGCACCGCCGCCTTGTAGCCGACGCCGGTGATCTCCAGCTTCTTCTCGAAGCCCTTGGTCACCCCGTCCACCAGGTTCGCCACCAGGGTGCGGGACATGCCCCACATGGCCTTGTGACGGGTGGTCTCACCGTTCATGGAGACGACGATCTCGGAGCCGTTGATCTCCGCCTTGATCTCGTCCACCAGGATCACTTCGAGGGCGCCCTTGGGGCCCTTCACCTTCACCGTCTGTCCGTCCAGGCTGGCGGTAACGCCGGCCGGAATGGCGACGGGCAGCTTGCCGATCTTCGACATCTTGTCCTCGCTCGCCTTAGAACACGGTGCAGAGCACTTCGCCGCCGACATTCTTGTCGCGGGCGTCGTGGTCGGCCATTACGCCCTGGGGCGTGGAGACAACCGCGATGCCGAGACCGTTGGCGACACGGGGAAGGTTCCTGACCGACGCGTACACGCGGCGGCCGGGCTTCGACACGCGGGAGATCTCGCGGATCACCGGCACGCCGTCGAAATACTTGAGCTCGATCTCGAACTCGCTACGGCCGTTCCCGTGGTCGGTGGCGGTGTAGCCGCGGATGTAACCCTCGTCGCGGAGCACCTCGAGCACGCTGGCGCGCAGGCGCGAGCCGGGGGTCGAGGTCTTCTCCTTGCGCCGCATCTGGGCGTTGCGGATGCGGGTGATGAGATCGCCGATGGGATCGTTCACAGACATGCGGCTCTCCTCACCAGCTCGACTTCACAAGACCGGGAACCATGCCCTGGTTGCCGAGCTCACGCAGCGCGATCCGGCTCATCTTGAGCTTGCGGTAGAACGCACGCGGCCGGCCGGTCACCTCGCAACGGTTGCGGATACGGATCCGCGCGCCGTTGCGCGGCAACTGCGCCAGCTTGAGGGACGCCGCGAAGCGCTCCTCGATGGGCAGGGTCTTGTCATTCACGGTCGCCTTCAGACGCGCGCGCTTCGCCGCCTGGCTCGCGGCCAGTTTGCGGCGGCGCTCGTTCGTCTCGACCGCGCTTTTCTTCGCCATCTTCTGCTCCTGTTCTCCGCGTCTGAGGTCGCCATGGCGCCTCACGGCCGGAAAATCACTCTGGTCCAGAACCTTGATCCGCGCCGGAAGGCCCGGAACCAGGGCGTTCGCCAAAAAGCGAAGCGCCCTTTCTAATTCATCACTGGCGGAAGGGGAAGTTGAAGGCCTTCAGAAGGGCCCTCGCCTCGTCGTCCGTCTTCGCGGTGGTGCACACGATGATGTCCATGCCCCACACCTGCTCGACCTTGTCGTATGCGATCTCCGGGAACACGATGTGCTCCTTGACGCCCATGGCGAAGTTGCCACGGCCGTCGAAGCTCTTCGGGTTCAGGCCCCGGAAGTCCCGCACCCGCGGCAGCGCCACGGTGACCAGGCGGTCCAGGAATTCGTACATGCGCGCCTTGCGGAGCGTCACCTTGGTGCCGACCGGCTGGTTCTCGCGCAGCTTGAAGTTCGAGATCGCCTTGCGGGCCCGGGTCAGCAGCGGCTTCTGGCCGGCGATGAGCGCGAGGTCGGCAGCGGCGGTCGTCGCCTTCTTGGTGTCGGCGGTGGCTTCGCCCACGCCCATGTTGATGACGATCTTCTCGATCGACGGCACCTGCATGGGGTTCTTGTAGCCGAACTCTTCGATCATCTTCGGCCGCACCACCTCGTCATAAAAGGTGCGCAGCTTCGGAACGTAGACTTCCTCAGCCATCGATCTTCTCCCCGGAGCGCTTGGCCACGCGGACCTTGGTCCCGTCCTCAAGGACCTGGAAGCTGACGCGGGTCGGCTTGCCGTCCTTAGGGTCCGCGACGGCGACGTTCGACAGGTGGATGGGAGCCTCCTTGGAGATGATCCCGCCCTCCTGGTTCGCCGTCTGGCGCTGGTGGCGCTTCACGATGTTCACGCCGCGAACGAGAGCCTTCTCGTCCTTCGGCATCACCTGGATGACCTCGCCGGTGCGGCCCTTGTCGCGGCCGGCGAGGACGACGACCTTGTCGCCCTTCTTGATCTTCGCGGCCATCACAGCACCTCCGGCGCCAGCGAGATGATCTTCATGTGGTTCTTGGCGCGAAGCTCGCGCGGAACCGGGCCGAAGATGCGGGTGCCCACCGGCTCCTTGTTGTTGTTGATCAGCACGGCCGCATTCTTGTCGAAGCGGATCACCGAGCCGTCCACGCGACGGATGTCCTTGGCGGTACGCACCACCACGGCCTTCATCACGTCGCCCTTCTTCACGCGGCCGCGCGGGATCGCCTCCTTGACCGACACCACGATGATGTCGCCCACATGGGCATACTTCCGCTTGGAGCCGCCAAGCACCTTGATGCACATGACACGACGCGCGCCGGAATTGTCCGCCACGTCGAGATTGGTCTGCATCTGGATCATGACGCACCTGTTCTCGTCATCCGGCGCCGCCGGCTGGCCGGCATTGCCATCTTTACCCTTGTTCCCCGCGCCCGCTCATCGGAACACGGACTTGCCGCGATGCGGTCTCCACTTGCCTCCCCGCCTTGGCGGCGGGCCGGCAACGGACCCGGCATCGGAGCTTTCCGCGCGAACGGTCGTCCGCGCGAAAATCGCCTCAGGCCTCGACCCGCTTCTCGCCCTGGATCACGATCCAGTTCTTCAGCTTGGACAGCGGCCGGTGCTCCTCGATCCACACCGTATCCCCCACCTTCCAGGCATTGCCTTCGTCGTGGGCGTGATACTTCTTGGACCGGCGCACGGTCTTCTTCAGCAGCGGGTGGGTGAAGCGACGCTCCACCCGCACCACCACGGTCTTGTCGGTCTTGTCGCTCACCACGACGCCCTGGAGCACGCGCTTCGGCATCGCTTCCTCACTTCGTATTCTGCGCCGCACCGGCGCGCTTGGCTGTCTGCGCAGTGCGGATCCGCGCGATGTCGCGGCGGATCTCCTTGGAGCGCGCCGTGTTCTCGAGCTGACCGGTCGCCTTCTGGAAGCGCAGGTTGAACTGCTCCTTCTTCAGCTTCAGCAGCTCATCCGCGAGCTGATCGGGGCTGAGGGCCCGAACGTCCTCGGCTTTCATGAGCCTCTCCTCACTCGGCGATGCGCTGGATGAAGCGCGTCTTGATGGGGAGCTTCGCCGCGGCGAGGGTCAGCGCCTCGCGCGCGGTTTCGACGCTCACCCCGTCGATCTCGAACATGATGCGGCCGGGCTTGATCCGGGCCGCCCAGTATTCCGGCGCGCCCTTGCCCTTGCCCATGCGCACCTCGGTGGGCTTGGACGAGACCGGCACGTCGGGGAACACGCGGATCCACACCCGCCCGGCACGCTTCATGTGACGGGTCAGGGCGCGGCGGGCCGCCTCGATCTGGCGGGCGGTGACCCGCTCCGGCTCCAGGGCCTTGAGGCCGAATTCGCCGAAATTCAGATCCGTGCCGCCCTTGGCGACGCCGTGGATGCGTCCCTTGAACTGCTTGCGGAACTTGGTGCGCTTGGGTTGCAGCATGGCTTAAACGCCTTCTTTCTCGCCGGCGGTCAGGCGCGATGGCCGCGATCGCGGTCACCGCGATCCCGATCGCCACGCTCGCGGTCACCGCGCTCGCGCCGCGGGGGACGCGAGGAGGGACCGGCTTCCTGTTCCGCCTGGCGCTTGTCCTGCGCCATGGGATCGTGCTCGAGGATCTCGCCCTTGAAGATCCAGACCTTGACGCCGCAGGTGCCATAGGTGGTGAAGGCGGTGGCGGTGCCGTAGTCCACGTCCGCACGCAGGGTATGCAGCGGCACGCGGCCTTCACGGTACCATTCCAGGCGCGCGATCTCCGCCCCGCCGAGACGGCCGGAGCAGTTGATGCGGATGCCCTCGGCGCCGAGGCGCATGGCCGACTGCACCGCCCGCTTCATCGCCCGGCGG
>CALMSN010000079.1 GCA_937872325.1 uncultured Xanthobacter sp.
CGGTGTAGCTGCCGGAATAGATCCAGCAGCCCGATGCGGTGGAGCCGTCGTCACGCAGCACGCCGAAGGTGGCGACCTGCTTGCCGGCTTCCAGAAGCTTCTTGGTCGGGTCGTTGGGGTCGAGGACGTCGGCCACGACGTAGCCGTTCATCTCCTTCGCCAGCTCGGCCGCCGTCGGCTCGTGGGAGTCGGCATAGGGCCAGTGCAGGTTGAGGATCGGGTCCGGGAAGGCCCCGCCTTCCTTCTGGTACAGCGCCTTCAGACGCAGGTGGATCTGCGCCATGATCCAGGTGTCGGGCTGCGACTCGCCCGGCGGCTTGGCGGCCGGCCAGTGCCATTGCAGCCAGCGGCCGGAATTGACGATGGCGCCCTCGTCCTCGGCGAAGCACGAGGTCGGCAGCTGGAGCACCTCGGTCTGGATCGCCTTGGGGTTCACGTCGTTGTAGACGCCGTGATTTTCCCAGAAGCGGGCCGTCTCGGTCTCCAGCGGGTCCATCACCACCAGCAGCTTCAGCCTGGACAGCGCCTCGGTGAGCTTGCCGCGGTTGGGGAACGCCTGCAGCGGGTTGAAGCCCTGGCAGAAGTAGACGTTCATCTTGCCCTGCTTCATGAGCTCGAAGGCCCGCAGGATGTCGTAGGACGGAACGTCGAGCTTCGGCAGCCAGTCGAAGGCCCAGTTGTTCTCGGCGGTGGCCGCCGGTCCGTACATGGCCTTCTGGAAGCTGACGAAGAACTTCTTGTAGTTCTGCCAGTAGCTCATCTGGTTCGGCCGCAGCGGCTTGAAGCCGCGGGTCGACATGTAGGCGTTGAAGTCCGGCTCCCGCTCGGTGGCGAGGTTCATGTAGCCGGGGATCAGGTTGGACATGAGCCCGATGTCGGTCAGCCCCTGGATGTTGGAGTGACCGCGCAACGCGTTCATGCCGCCGCCGCGGACGCCGATATTGCCCAGGATGAGCTGCAGCATCGCCATGCAGCGGATGTTCTGCGAGCCCTTGGAATGCTGGGTCCAGCCGAGCGCATACATGGAGGTCATCGTCTTGGTGGGCGATGAGCACTCCGCGATCATCGACGCCACCTTCAGGAACTTGTCCTTGGGGGTGCCAGTGATGCGCTCGACCAGTTCGGGCGTGTACTGGGCGACGTGACCCTTCAGCAGGTTCCAAACGCAGCGCGGATTCTGCAAGGTCTCGTCCAGCACGGCATAGCCGTCCGGGCCGATCTCGTAGTCCCAGCTCGAGCGGTTGTAGTCGCGCTTTTCCTCGTCATAGCCGGTGAACAGGCCTTCGGAGTAGCCGAAGCCCTCCTTCACCAGGTAGGCGGCGTTGGTGAACGCCTTCACATAGTCCCACTGCACCTTGTCGTTGGACATGCAGTAGTTGATCACGCCCAGAAGGAACGCGATGTCGGTGCCCTGGCGGATCGGCGCGTAATAGTCCGCGACCGCGGCCGAGCGGGTGAAGCGCGGGTCCACGACCACGAGCTTGGCGCCGCGGGTGGCCTTCGCCTCAGTGACCCACTTGAAGCCGCACGGATGCGCCTCGGCGGCATTGCCGCCCATGATCACAACGAGGTCGGTGCTCTTGATGTCGGTCCAGGAGTTGGTCATTGCGCCACGGCCAAAAGTTGGGGCGAGACTCGCCACCGTCGGGCCGTGTCAGACGCGTGCCTGGTTATCGAATACGAGCATTCCGGTTGAGCGCACCACCTTGTAGGTGGCGAACGCGGTTTCGTTGGTGGTGGCGGAGGCGGCCAGGAAGCCGGTGGTGGTCCACCGGTTGACCGTAACCCCGTCCTTGTTCTTGGCGACGAAGTTGGCGTCGCGGTCGTCCTTCATGGCGCGCGCGATCTTGTCCAGCGCCACGTCCCAGGAGATCCGCTCGAAGGTGTCGGAGCCGGCGCGCCGCAGCATCGGGTGCTTGAGGCGGGTCGCCGACTTCACGATGTCGAGAAGCGCCGCGCCCTTCGGGCACAGGGTGCCGCGATTGGTCGGGTGGTCGGCGTCGCCCTCGATGTGGACGATGTCCGCGTCCTCGCCCTTGGACAGGTTGCCCTTGGTGAAGATGATGATGCCGCACGCAACCGAGCAATAGGTGCAGATGTTGCGCACTTCCGTGGTGTTGACGAGGCGGAACGGCTTGATCGTGGAGGCGTAGGCCTCCTCCATCGCGCCGAATCCGAGGGCGCCGAGCGACGTCCCCGCAACACCCGCGCCCGCCGTTCGCAAGAACTGGCGCCGCGAGATTTCCATGTTCATTTGAGGTTCGCCTCCGAACGCTCGGCCCCGGACCGGGAACTTTTCAGGGTGCCTGGAGGCACCTTGGTGCCGGCTTTTCCGACTCTCGGGAACGCTATGTTGGAACTGGAATGATGTCAAATAACGCGGGTACAAATTCCCGTGCATTTCCCAGGGTTTCCGTGCCGTGCTGCAGCATGCGCGGCGGCGGCGTGCGGCGTCCGATGTATCCGGGGGTCTCGCAAGTGCAGCATGGGGTAAAGCGGGGTGCGTATATTTGAGGCTGCCAATAATCCGGGCAGCCTGCGCGCCCATTGACGCTGCGGCGTGGCGCCTCCACATTCCCCCCGTGCCTGTCACCATGGCTCCCGCGGGTCGGGGCAAAAAATCTTCATCCTGTATTCTATCGGGAATAACCCTGGTCGCGGAGGCGCGTCGCTGCCTGCCGTCAGGGTCGCCCGGCGATGCGGGGCACCGTACCCGACGCCGCGGGCGCTTCGTTGCCGCCGCATGCCTTGCCCTCGGCCTGGTTGGCACGGCCAAGGCCGCCGACGCGCCGGCGCCGGCGGTTCCGCTGGCGTCCGTCCCGCCGCTGCCCGCCCCCGATTTCACCCTGCCGCTGCTTGGCGGCGGCACCCTCTCCCGCGGCGGCCTGCCGGAGGGGGTGACGGTGCTCCATTTCTTCGCCACCTGGTGCGAGCCCTGTCGGCGGGAACTGCCCGCGGTCGGCCGGTTCGCGGCCGGCGCGGCGGCAACCGGCATCGCTGTGGTGCTGGTGGACGTGGCGGAGGCCGAGGCGCGCCTGCGCCGCTTCTTCTCCGAGGTCCCGGCCCCCGGCCCGGTGGTTCTCGATCTCGACCGCAGGGTGGCGCGGGCGTTCGAGGTGAACGTGCTGCCCACCACCCTGGTGCTCGATGCCGACCGCACCATCCGCCTTGCCGCCGTCGGCGAGGTGGATTGGGACGCCCCTGCCACCGCCGCTGCCATCGCCGCCCTGCGGCCCGCGGCAGCCCTCCCCCCAGATCACGCCAAGGAGTGACATCATGAGCAAGAAAGACCTGCCGAACGGGCCGATGATGGGCCGCCGCGACCTGCTTCTGGCCGGGGCGGCGGCATCGCTGGCCGGGCTCGTGCCCGCCGCCGCCCGCGCGCAGGCGCCGGCCGCGAACCCGGCGCAGCCGGTGCTGTTCGCCCCCGCGACCGGCAAGTGGCGCACCTTCCAGATCACCACCACGGTCGAGATCCTGAAGCCCGAGGGCAAGGTGCAGGTCTGGCTGCCGGTGGCCGCGTTCACCAATCCGGACTGGTTCAAGCCGGGCCAGAACACCTGGACCGCCAACGCCGCGTCCGCCAAGCTCGTCACCGATCCCCGCTCGGGCGCGGAAATGCTGCACCTCGTCTTCGCCGAGGGCGAGAAGGCGCCGCGCGTGGAGCTCACGAGCCGCGCCACCACCCGCGACTTCGCCGTAGACCTCACCCGTCCCGGCGCCACCCGCAGCCTTGCCGCCGACGAGCACCGCCGCAACATCGAGGGCACCGACCTGATCCCCGTCACCGGGATCGTGAAGGAGACCTCGGACCGCATCGTCGCCGGCCGCACCGGCGACCTCGAGAAGGCGCGGGCGATCTTCGACTGGGTGGTGGAGAACACCTACCGCAACCCGATGACCCGCGGCTGCGGCATCGGCGACATCGCCGCGCTGTTGAAGAGCGGCGACCTGGGCGGCAAGTGCGCCGACCTCAATGCGCTCTTCGTCGGCCTGGTGCGGGCGCAGGGCATTCCGGCGCGCGACATCTACGGCCTGCGGGTGGTGCCGTCCGGCTTCGGCTACAAGAGCCTCGGCGCCAATTCCGACGTGGTCACCAAGGCGCAGCACTGCCGGGCCGAGGTGTTCCTCTCGCAGTTCGGCTGGGTGCCCATGGATCCGGCCGACGTGCGCAAGGTGGTGCTCGAGGAGCCGCCGGGCAAGCTGACCCTCGACGACCCGAAGGTGGTGGCCGCCCGCAAGGGGCTGTTCGGCGGCTGGGAAGGCAACTGGTTCGCCTTCAACACCGCCCACGACGTGGTGCTGCCGGGCTATGACGGCCCGCATCTCGGCTTCCTGATGTATCCGCAGGCGGTGACCGCCGCCGGGCTTCTGGATTGCCTGGATCCGGATAATTTCCGCTATGGCATCCGCTCGGCGGAAATCGCGGTCTGAGGCTGCGGAGGGGGGCTGGTTCTCCGGAGCCAGCCTGCCCCCTCCCCCCTCCCCCGCAAGCGGGAGAGGGCTTTTGGGGCCTGCGTCTTCCCCATCCTGGTGACAAGCGGGAGGGGGCTGATTGAGCCGCCCCATTCATCTTCCCGCCGCAGGTGGGGGAGGGCTCTTTAGGCGCCCTTCTTCCCCTCCCATCATCGGGTGGAAGCGCCGGGGCTGCCCCTCCGCCCTTTCCTCCGAAAGGGAAGACGGGCTTTTTCGAGCGCCGCCATCTTCTCCTGCGTGCGGGAGAGGGCGGTCTGATGCACTGTGTCCCCCCTCTTCCGCTGGCGGAGGAGGGCCGGGGAGGGGGCGGCGCCTCGGCGCTGAACCGGCCGCCTCCGCGTCCCGTACCTCATGAGAGACCCTCCATGTCCGATTCCGCAGCCACTCCGGTCCGCCTCACCAGCCTTGCCCATGGCGGCGGCTGCGGCTGCAAGCTCGCGCCCTCGGTGCTGCAGGACCTGCTGCACGGCCAGGCGAAGGGCGGCCCGTTCGAGCGGCTGCTGGTGGGCACGGACACCAGCGACGACGCGGCGGTGTGGGATCTGGACGGCACCACCGGCATCATCGCCACCACCGATTTCTTCATGCCGATGGTGGACGATCCCGATCATTTCGGCCGCATCGCCGCCACCAACGCCATCTCCGACGTCTATGCCATGGGCGGCACGCCGCTGATGGCGCTGGCCATCCTCGGCATGCCGCTGGGCAAGGTGGACGTGCCCACGGTGCGGGCGATCCTCGCCGGCGGGGCGGCGGCCTGCGCCGAAGCCGGGATTCCGGTGGCGGGCGGGCATTCCATCGATTGCCCGGAGCCGGTCTACGGCCTCGCGGTGATCGGCGCGGTGCCGCGGGCGCAGATCCGCCGCAACCGCGATGCCCGGCCTGGCGATGCGCTGATCCTCACCAAGGGGCTCGGGGTGGGCATCTATTCGGCGGCGTTCAAGAAGGATGCGCTCGCCGCCGAGGCCTATGACGAGATGATCGCCTCCACCACCCTGCTCAACCGGGTCGGGGCGGACCTCGCCAAAGACGATGCGGTGCACGCCATAACCGACGTCACCGGCTTCGGCATCCTCGGCCACGGGCTGGAGATGGCGCGGGGCTCGGGCACGACGCTGCGCATCGCCGCCGCCGATCTGCCGCTGCTGGCCCATGCCGAGGCGCTGGTGCGGCAGGGCTTCGTGACCGGGGCCTCGCATCGCAACTGGGACAGCTACGGCGCCGATGTGGACCTGCCGGCGGACCTGCCCGACTGGCGCCGGCACATCCTCACCGATCCGCAGACCTCGGGCGGCCTGCTGGTCGCCTGCGAAGCGCCGGCGGCAGACCGGCTCGTGGGCGAGATCCGCGCCGCGGGCTATCCGATGGCCCGCCGCATCGGCGCGGTCGAGGCCGGCCCGTCGCGGCTCGTGGTGAGCTGAGGCGGCTTGCATTTCAGTAGGTTGGAGTGATTTCGCCGAGCCGTTTGCGGCCGCCGGCCGGGATCGCTTTCCTGCGGCGATCGCCGGGGAGTGGAACCGGGCCGGCGTGCGCAGGGTTTCGCCGGAGAGGATCGCCACCCGGCCTGAGCCGAAACGGCGTCGCCGTGATCCGGGCATCGGGCCGGGAGCGGCGCGCGCAGGACAGGCAGATGTGGCGCCTCGAGCCCTGTCCCGTGTGGAAGGGAGTTGGGTCGATATATGTTTGTAAATCAATTGTTTGAAGGGGATGGATTGGGCCGCGACACGGGTGCCTGCCTGGGCGGTGAACGCGCGACGGTCAGTCCATGAAAGAGCGCGTAATCGGTCAGGGATGACGCCATCTGGTCAGATCGAGTTTTTCGGTGTTTTCGAGAGAAGTAAACGCTGCATATCGCAAGTAGAAATGCACTGAAGCAAAAATATGGGTCATTTCCTGCGCGCCGGTGCCAGCGGAAAATGCTCTGAGCGAAGGAGGCACGCCATGTCCTCACATCCGGTTTTCGCCCCGCCGCCCGCTGCCATCATCCGACGGCCGGCGCGGGCTGCTCTCTCCTTCGCCGCCGCGACGGCCGCCGGGCTGCTGCTGGTGCTGAGCCTCGGCGGCGATGCGGCCCTGGCGCAGGCGCAGCCAGCCGAGACCCGGAAGGATCCCTGCGCCGA
>CALMSN010000080.1 GCA_937872325.1 uncultured Xanthobacter sp.
CGGGGGTGGGGGGGGTGGACTCCCGGCCGGGAGGCGAGGCGGGCGCCAAAGCCCGGGGGTGCGCTTCGCCCGCCCCCCTTCCCCCGGTGTTCCGGCCAGGGGCCCCCGCCTCGACATGACGGTGGAGACCCGCGACCAGGCCCATGCCGAGGTGATCCAGCGGGCGCTGGAGGCCGAGGGCCTGCCGGTGCAGCGGCTCGGCGCCGGCGGGCTCGACTGGTGATGAGCACCGTCGGCCCCAGGCGGGATCTTGCGGCCGGTGCGCCGCCACACCACTTCTGGCTTTCCACGAGGAGATTGCCATGAATTCGCGCGACACGTCAGACGAGCCGCCCCGCATCGGCGTCTCCACCGAGGGCCGGCCCCAGGATCGCCCGCACGCCTTTGATCCGGTGACCCAGCCGGAAGTGTTCGAGGGGGTGCTGTCGCGCCGGGTCATCGCGTTCTGCATCGACGTGGTGATGATTCTCGGGCCGATCATCCTGCTCGCCTTGCTGATCTTCGTGCTCGGCGTGGTGACGCTCAGCCTCGGCTGGTACCTGTTCCCGCTGCTGGGGCCGGCCTTCATCGTCTGGGCGATCCTCTACAACGCCCTGACCCTCGGCGCGCCGGAATCCGCGACGCTGGGCATGCGCCTCGTCGGGCTGGAGATGCGCACCTGGTATGGCGCGCCCTGCTATTCCATGCTCGGCGCCGTGCACGCGGTGTGCTTCTGGGTGTCGCTCTCGGTCTTCACGCCGCTGGTTCTGGTGGTGGGGCTGTTCAACGACCGCCGCCGGCTGGCGCACGACTTCCTGGTGGGCACGGTGGTGGTGAACTCCGAGCAGCGCGCCGCCAGCCTGCGCCAGGGCCGCAACGGCGGCTACTGAAGGGCGCTGCCGGCAAGGCCTCCCGGGGGAGGGCGTCGTGCCGGGAGACAGGTTTGACGGGCCGGTGATTCCCGGCAATCCTACCTGCGCCGCAGGCCGCAAGGCCGGGCGCAGGGCTGTTCCGGAGCGCGCGCCGCGGGCTCCCTCCTGTCATCCAAAGACTCCACCAAGGAGCCGGGCAAAGGCGACGTGAGCGAGCATCCGCGCGATACACCGCAATTCTACCTGACGGCGCCCTCGCCATGCCCGTATCTGCCCGGGAAGGAGGAGCGCAAGGTCTTCACCCATCTCGTGGGCGAGCGCGCCGGCGCGCTCAACGACGTGCTGACCCAGGGCGGTTTCCGCCGCAGCCAGTCCATCGCCTACCGCCCCGCCTGCGAGGGATGCCGGGCCTGCGTCTCAGTGCGGATCTGCGTCGCCGATTTCGTCCCCAGCCGCAGCTTCCGGCGGGTTTCGGCGGAGAATGCGGACTTGGCCGGGCTGATGCGGCCCACCTCGCCCACCTCCGAGCAGTACGCGCTGTTCCGCGCCTATGTCACCGCCCGCCACGGCTCCGGCGGCATGGCCGACATGAGCGTGCTCGACTATGCGATGATGGTGGAGGACACCCATGTGGCCTCGCGCCTGGTGGAATATCGCAGGACCCGGACCGAGGCGAGCCCGTCGCGCGGGCGCAGCGACCTGATGGCGGTGGCCCTCACCGACATTCTCAGCGACGGCCTCTCCATGGTCTATTCCTTCTACGATCCCAATGTCCCCAACCGCTCGCTCGGCAGCTTCCTCATCCTCGACCATATCGAAAAGGCGCGGGCGATGGGGTTGCCTTACGTGTATCTGGGCTATTGGGTCGATGGCTCCAAGAAGATGGACTACAAGCGCCGCTTCCTGCCGCAGGAGCGCCTGTCTCCGAACGGCTGGGAACGGGTGGACGCCTGAACCTTCCGGGAAAACCTGGTGGGGGTAGGTCGGCGGCGCCTTCCGTCTGCCCGCGGCGTTACCGGTCCTCGCCAAGGCGGACCGCATCCGCTGCGGCCTGTGGAACTCAGCCGCAGCAGAATCCATTCGCCCCCTCCGCCCGGAGGTGTTGCTGCAGGCCCCGGTCGCGGCGCCGCTCTGTCTCGATCAGGCTTGAGAATGGCGGTCCGGTCTGCGATGCAGGCGCAAGCCGCCTGCCGCCACTGCCGCGGCCTTTGCTTTCGCCTTTACCCGCGAGCCGCACGACATGAGCTACATCAACATCTTCATCACCGTCTATGCGGCCTTGTTCCCGGTCGTGAACCCGCTCGGCTGCGCGCCCATCTTCCTCACCTACATGCAGGGCAGCAGCCGGCAGACCCAGTCCATGGTGGCGGGACGGGTGGCGCTTTACGGCTTCGTACTGCTGCTCGGCTCGCTGCTGTTCGGAGCCAAGGTCCTGCTGTTCTTCGGCGTCACGCTGCCGGTGCTGCGGATCGCCGGTGGGATGGTGGTGGCGACGGTGGGCTGGCGCCTGCTATTCCAGACGGCGGCCGCCGCCGACGACAAGGCCAGCACACCCCCGATGAGCCAGGGCGAGGCGGAGTCCATGGCCTTCTTCCCCATCACCCTGCCGCTGACGGTCGGGCCGGGGGCCATCGCCACCACCATCGCGCTCGCCGCCGGGCACGCCTCGGTCCTCGAGGCCGATCCCTTCACGGTGACGCTGGACGTGGCGGCGGCGATCGCGGCGCTGGCGGCCACCTGCCTCACGGTATTCTTCTGCTATCGTGAGGCGGCGCTGCTGCAGCGGATGCTGGGGCCCAACGGCACCAACGTGCTGGTGCGGCTCTTCGCCTTCATCGTCCTGTCCATCGGCATCCAGATCGTCTGGCTCGGCGCCCGCGGCCTGCTGGCGGAGCTGGGCCATTGAGCGCCAAGGCAGGCCCGATCAATCGCCCCGGCGACCGGCCGGCGACAACGAGGTTCCCATGACGGACAGGTCGGACGACCAGGCCCCCGCAACGCCCTATCACCCTGAAGAAATGAAGGTGGTCTGGGACGTGAGGGTCGGCAAGAGCATCACCATGCAGGGCAGCGCGCGCTGGACTCCGGCGGGCGTCGTCACCGGCGGCATCGCCGCCTCGGGCATCCTGCTGGCGGTGGCCGCGCTGGTGCGGGCCCGGCGCCTCTGAGGCCAGCCTTGCCGCCCCGGCGGCGCGCGACGACGGCAAGACTCCCCGGCGCGTTGCCCCGGGGAGGATGAGCCGAATATTGCGCGGCTCATTATTCTACCAAATTAATTGACATTATATATATTGGAATCCACGATGCGGCTGTCTTCACCGCTCAGGATTCTCGAAGCCATGGCCGATGCCGCGATCCGCACGCCTTTGGATATCCGCCCGCTCTCCGTCTTCACCGGTGCCGAGGTTCGCGGCCTGGACCTGCGGCAGGAGCTGGATGCCGCGCAGGAGCAGGAGATCCGCGCCGCCCTTCACAAGTGGAAGGTGCTGTTCTTCCGCGACCAGCACATCGACCATGCCGCGCACCTCGCCTTCGCGAGCCGGTTCGGCAGCCCCACGGCGGCCCATCCCTATGACGGCAACCCGCCGGACGGCTTCCCGCAGATCCGCACCATCTCGTCGCGCTCCACGTCCGGCCGCCGCGGCGACCGCTGGCACACGGACGTGACCGGCGTGCTCAACCCGCCCGCGGCCTCGGTGCTGCGCGCCGGCGTGGTGCCGGCCTATGGCGGCGACACCATCTTCACCAACCTGGTGGCCGCCTATGCGAATCTCTCCGCGCCGCTGAAGGCGCTCGCCGACACGCTGTGGGCCCGCCACCAGTTCGGCGGCTACAACAACGATTTCGACAATGAGAGCACCTATGCCGCCAAGGTTCGGGCGGCGCCCGCGGTGTCGGAGCATCCGGTGGTGCGGGTGCATCCGGAGACCGGCGAGCGGATCTTGTTCGTCAATCCCGGCTTCACCCGCGCCCTCGTGGACCTGAACGAGGTCGAGAGCCGCAACCTTCTCAATCTCTTCTTCGAAGAGCTGACCCGGCCCGAATATACCGTGCGCTTCAAGTGGGAGCCCGGCAGCATCGCCTTCTGGGACAATCGCGCCACCGCGCACCAGGGGCCCGGCGACTTCGCCTTCCTCGACGTCGAGCGGGTTCTCTACCGCATCACCCTGGAGGGCGAGGTGCCGGTGAGCATCCGCGGCGAGCCTTCGCGCTCCATCGTCGGCACGCCGTTCGCCCGCTTCGCGGCGTGAGGGAGCGCCGGGGCCCGGGCCCCGGCGCCTTCCGCCCAAAGGGTTTCCCAGCCAAAGGTTTCATGGAATGCACCGCCGCAGTTTCCTGCTCGGCCTGACGGGCCTGTCTGCCCTCGGCAGCCTTGTCCCGCCGGGTGTCGGCCGGGCCTTCGCCAGCACCGACTATCCCTCGCGCAACGTGCGCCTGATCGTGCCGGCCTCCCCCGGCGGCAGCGCGGACAAGCTGGCCCGCACCATCTCCCAGAAGCTGGACGGCAGCTGGCCGCACCGCCTCATCGTCGAGAATGCCGGCGGTGGCGGGGGCACGGTGGGGGCGATCCAGGTGGTGAAGTCGGCGGCCGACGGCTACACGCTGCTGCTCGGCACCGATTCCCTCTCCCTCAACGCCGCCCAGCCGGAGGGGCTGGCCTTCAGCCCGACGCGGGATCTGGCCGGTGTCTCCAAGGCCATCATCAGCCCCATGCTGCTGCTGGTGCGCCCCAGCCTCGGGGTGAAGAGCTTCGCGGAGTATGTCGCCCTCGCCAAGTCGCGCCCGGGCGAGATCAGCGTCGGGCTGCCGGCCGGCAACGGCAGCCTGCAGCACCTCGCCATCAGCCTCCTGGCGCGGCGGGCCGGCTTCAAGGTCAACACCGTGCCCTATCCGGGCGGCGGGCCGGCCATGCTGGACACCATCGGCGGGCACATCGATTCGCTCATCATCACCCTGCCGGCGGCGACCGAGAACATCCGCGCCGGCAACCTCACCGGCCTCGCGGTGACCACCCCCTACCGCTCCAAGGCGCTGCCCGACGTGCCGACCCTGCAGGAGCTCGGCATCGCCGATTTCTCGGTGGAGGCCTGGCAGGGCGTGTTTGTCCCCGCCGGCACGCCGCGGGGCGTCATCGACAAGCTGAACGCCGACCTCGCGGCGGTGCTGAAGCAGAAGGAGGTGAGGGCGCCGCTGGAGGACCAGGGCTTCGAGATCGCCGTCAGCACCCCCGAGGCGCTGGACCGCTTCCTCGTCGCCGAGGGCGAGAAGTACCGCGAGATCGCCGCCGAAGCCGGCATCCGGCTGCGCTGAGGCCGGGGCATGACGGTGCGCATCGACAACACCCGCGATGCCACCGTCGGCGGGCTCTATGTCCTCGCCGGCGGGGTGATCACCCTTGCCGCCGCCGGCTACCCGCGCGGCACGCCGGCGGAAATGGGGCCGGGCTTCTTCCCGTTCTGGCTGGGGGTGGTGCTGGTCGGCCTCGGGCTGCTGGTGCTCGTTCGCAGCCTTCTGGAGCGGGGCGAGAAGATCCCGCTCGAAAGCTGGGACCTGCGCTCGCTGGTGTGGATGGTGGGCGCCACCGTGGTTTTCGCGGTGGCGCTGAAGCCGCTGGGCCTCGCCCTCACGGTGGCGCTGCAGGTGGTGGTCTCCAGCCTTGCCAGCGCCGATTTCTCCTGGCGCGCCACGCTGCTCAACGCCGCCGTGCTGGTGGCGCTGACGGTGGGCGGCTTCGTCTACGGCCTTTCGCTGCCGTTCCCGGTCTGGCCGCAATTGTAGCCGCACCCGCCGCAGCCTCGAGGCGATGCCGATGGACCTGTTCAACAATCTCGCGCTCGGCTTCTCCACGGCGCTGACCGTGCAGAACCTGCTCTACGCCATGGTGGGCTGCCTGACCGGAACGCTGATCGGCGTGCTTCCCGGTCTCGGGCCGCTGGCGACCATCGCCATGCTGCTGCCGTTCACCTATTCGCTGGCCCCCACCGGGGCGCTGATCCTGCTCGCCAGCATCTATTACGGGGCGCAGTACGGCGGCTCTACCACCGCGATCCTGCTCAAGATCCCGGGCGAATCCTCTTCCATCGTCACCACCATCGATGGCCATGCCATGGCCCGGCAGGGGCGCGCCGGGCCGGCGCTGGCGGCGGCGGCCATCGGCTCGTTCGCGGCCGGCAGCTTCGGCGTGCTGATCCTGGCCGCGCTGGCCCAGCCGCTCACCCAGGTGGCCTTCCTGTTCGGGCCGGCGGAATATTTCTCGCTGATGCTGCTCGGCCTCGTCGGCTCCATCACCCTGTCGTCGGATGCCATCGACAAGTCGCTGGGGCTGATGGTGCTGGGCCTTGCCCTCTCCACCGTGGGGATGGACGTGAATTCCGGCATCATCCGATTCACCGCGGACATTCCCGAGCTGATGGACGGCATCGAGCTCACCGCCCTCGCCATGGGCGTGTTCGGCATCGCCGAGATCATCGCCAACCTGGAGGAGCGCCGCCGCCTTTCGGCGCCCGCCGCCATCGCGCCCGTGGGCACCCTCATGCCGACCCGCGAGGATGCCCGGCGCATGGCCCCGGCCATCGTGCGTGGCCCCCTGCTGGGCTCGCTGCTCGGCATCCTGCCGGGGGCAGGGGTCACCCTCGCCTCGTTCGCGGGCTATGCGTTCGAGAAGAAGCTCTCCCGCCATGCCGGGGAGATGGGCCACGGCGCCATCGAGGGCGTCGCAGGGCCGGAGGCGGCCAACAA
>CALMSN010000081.1 GCA_937872325.1 uncultured Xanthobacter sp.
TCGCCTCGGGCTCGAGCGCAGCGGCACCGGCGATCCGCTCGCCAGCTTTCCGCTGGCGTTCAGGCAAGGCATGTCGAACCCGTATCGCAGCCGCATCCTTGACGATTCCGGTTCGAACGACCCCGAGGCCTGGCTGTGGGGCTCTGGCCAAAATCCGGTCGATGTGATCGTCAACTGCTATGCCGATACGCCGGAACTCCTGGCGGAAATGGTGCGGGCGCTGGAACAGGTGTCGGACGATGCCGGCGTTGCCATCGTCCACAAGCTCGACCTTTCGATCCTTCCCGCGCCTTCGGGAAATGCCGATGGCCGCCGCGCCAAGGTGCGCTCGCTTGTGCCCGCGGCGCTGCGGCCGCTTGCCGCCCTGTGCCTCGGCCCGGTCCTTCTCTCGCCCCTGCTCGCCGCTCCTGCCGCGGCGCAGGGCGAGGCCGAGCTGCCGACCGTCGTGGTCACGGCCGGCGCGCGGGGAGGCGGGGCTTCCGAGGGCACGCCGGACGGCGGCTTCACCCCCGCCGACGCCGACCTCATCACCGCCGGCGAGGCGCAGGGCGCCGGCCTGTGGAGCAGCGATTCCGCCACCCTCATCAGCCGGATCCCCGGCGGCGCGGCCTGGGGCGCCGGCGGCGTCTCCAGTCTGCCGGCGATCAACGGCATGGGCGCCGACCGGGTACAGGTGGCCATCAACGGCATGCTGTTCGGCATCGCCTGCCCGAACGAGATGAATCCGCCCATGTCGTTCGTCAACCCGGCGATGATCTCGGAGGCCCGCGTCTACCGCGGCACTGCGCCCGTCAGCGTCGGCGGCGACTATACCGGCGCCAAGGTGGATGTGACCCTCGCTCCGCCGCGCTTCACCCCGGGGGAGGCGCTGGCCATCAGCGGCTTCGTCTCCGGCTTCTATCGCAGCAACGGCGACGGCTACGGCGTCGACGCCACCGCCACCGTCTCCAACGCCGATACCAGCGTCACCTATACCGGCGGCTGGTCGCGGGCGAGCGACTACAAGGCGGGCGACGGAACCACCATCAAGTCCACCATGTACGAGACCCAGAACCACGCGCTGAGCATCTCGAAGAAGATCGAGGACCAGATCTTCACGGTGCAGGTGGGCGGGCAGTTCATCCCCACCCAGGGCTATCCGAACCAGTATATGGATATGGTGGACAACAAGAGCCTGTTCGCCAACGGCCGCTACCAGGGCACGTTCGACTGGGGCCAGCTGGAGGCGAACGTGTTCGCCAACCGGATCCGCCACACCATGGGCTTCGTGGCCCCGGACAAGACCGGCGACATGCCCATGGAGACCCGCGCCACCGACCTCGGCTATGCGGTGAAGGGCACGGTTAGGGTCGGCGCCCACGACGTGGTGCGCCTCGGCAACGAGCTCTACTACAACAATCTCGACGACTGGTGGCCGCCGGTCGCCGGATCCATGATGATGGGGCCGGGCACCTTTATCTCCATCAATGACGGCCAGCGCCTGCGCCTCGGCACCTTCGCCGAGTGGGAGCGCCACATCGACGCGCAATGGACCACCGTGCTCGGGGTCCGCAACGATATCGTCTGGATGAACACCGGCGACGTCGCCGGCTACAACCAGATGATGTACGGGGCGGACGCCGCGCTGTTCAACGCCCAGAGCCATGCCCGCACCGACATCAACATCGACGGCACCGCGATCCTGCGCTACGCGCCCGATGCCGGCAGCCTCTACGAACTGGGCCTCGCCCGGAAGACGCGCTCGCCCAATTTCTATGAGCGCTATGCCTGGTCCACCAGCCCCATGGCCATGAGCATGATCGGCTGGTTCGGCGACGGCAACGGCTATGTAGGCAACCTCGATCTGGATCCGGAGGCGGCCCACACCATCAGCTTCACCGCCACCTGGCGCGATCCGGCGCGCAGCGCCTGGGAGCTCAGGGTCTCGCCCTATTTCAGCTATGTGGTGGACTATATCGACGTAGACCGGCTGAAGGGCCAGCCGAACGCGGTCGTCACCAACGACTTCGTCTACCTGCGCTTCGCCAACCACGATGCGTGGCTCTACGGCGTCAACATCGATGGCAAGCTGGGGCTGTGGGACGACGACACCTACGGCCAGGGCAGCTTCCGCGGCGCCCTCAACTTCGTGCAGGGCGAGCGGACCGACGGCATCAACCTCTACCATATGATGCCGCTCAACGGCCTTCTGGCGCTCGACCACAAGCTGGGCAACTGGACCAGCAGCGTAGAGCTGCAGCTCGTCGGCTCCAAGGTGCTGGTGAGCCAGGTGCGCAACGAGGTGGAGACCTCCGCCTATGCGCTCCTGAACGTGCGCACCAGCTACCAGTGGGAGGCGGTGCGGCTCGACCTCGGCATCGAGAACATCTTCGACACCAATTACGGCCTGCCGCTGGGTGGGGCGAACCTGGTGAACTACAAGGTCGCCTCGATGATGGGCACCTCGCCGGCCTGGGGCTTCCCGGTGGCGGGCCTCGGCCGCTCGTTCAACGCCCGGGTCACCTGGCAGTTCTGAGCGGCCGTCTCTAAGAGGCGCCGGACCCGGCGGGTTCCGGCGCCGATGGGTCCGCGCGGCGCGCCGGATGTGGTGCGGAAGCGGTTAGGGACCGGCGGCGCCTTCTGCGCCGGCCGGCCGCATCGGCACGGCAAGCGCCGGTGGTGCCTGTCGAACCCGTTGCGAGCGGCGCGGAGGGCGCGCGGCATGCCATCCGCCGCGTTCTTCGACCAATCCCGAGCGCTGGTTCGGCGGTGCCGCGCGAGGTCACGAGGACCTGCGCGCGCGTCTCACGGACCTTCGTATCAGGCCGTGGCGGGGCTGCCGGCCGCCGCGTCCGTCATGAGGGCGCCGGGCAGCGGCGAGAAGGCGGTGGGGATGAGGATCTTGTTCTCCATGGTCATGATCATCGGGCGGATCTTCTTCAGGCAGGCCTGCCAGGCCGGCTGCTCGGCGAGCTTCTCGCGGCGGCGGCGCCGTTCCTCGAGGTCGGAATAGGCCCACAGGTGCACGAGCTGGTTCTGCACCCCGAGCTCAGTGGTGAAGTAGCCGAGGAAGCCGCCGAGGATCTCAAGCTGCACCGGCAGCCCCTCGGTGGAATAGATGTGCAGGTATTCCTTCACGTTGACATGGGTGTGCAGGACGTAGATCCGCTCCTCGACGATCATGGCATGTCTTCCCGTGGTGATGGGTTGGGCCCGCGGCCGGCGCGCGAAGGCGATGGCCGGTGGGGGATGTCACCGGCCATGCGAGGTCAGTTCTGCCGCGCCAGCACGCAGCCGCCTTCGGCGAGCGGCTTGAACGCCTGGTCGCCCGGGGTCACGCCGACCTTCTCGTAGAGGTCCCAAGGGCCCTTGGATTCGGCGGGGGACTTGACCCGGAACAGGTACATGGGATGGATCTTGCGGCCGTCGATCCGCACATAGCCCTTGCCGTAGGCGAGGTCCTCGGTCGGCAGCTCCTTCATCTTGGCCACCACCGCGCGGCCGTCGGCATCGCTGCCCAGGGCGGCGACCGCCTTCAGGTAGTGCAGCGTGCCGGAATAGACACCGGCCTGGTAGGCGGTGGGCATGGCGCCGCCGCGCATGGCGGCGAACTTCTTGGCGAAGGCGCGGGTGTTCTCGTCGAGGTCCCAGTAGAAGGGCTCGCTGAGATAGAGGCCCTGGCCGGACTCGAGCCCCAGCGACTTGACGTCGGTGAGGTACACCGCGAGGCCGGCGAGGCGCTGGCCCTTCTGCACGATGCCGAACTCGTTGGCCTGCTTCACGGTGCTGGTGAAGTCGCTGCCGGCATTGGCGAGCGCGATGACCTTGGCGCCGGAGCCCTGCGCCTGCATCAGGAACGAGGAGAGATCGGCGGTGTTCAGCGGATGGCGCACCCCGCCGAGCACGGTGCCGCCGGCGGTCTTAACCACCTGCCCGGCCTCGCGCTCCATGTCGTGGCCGAAGGCGTAGTCGGCGGTGATGAAGAACCAGCTGTCGCCGCCGGACTTCACCACCTGGCTGCCGGTGCTCTTGGCGAGGCTGTAATTGTCGAGCACCCACTGGATGTGGTTGGGCGAGCAGGCATCGCCGGTGATGCGCGAGGAGCCCGCGCCGACCACCATGTCGATCTTCTTTTCCTGCTTCGCCAGTTCCTGCACGGCGAGCGCCACCGACGAGGTCGTCAGTTCGGTAATCATGTCGACGCCGTCGGTGTCATACCATTTTCGCGCGATGCTGACCGCCAGGTCAGGCTTGTTCTGATGGTCGGCGGACACGATCTCGATCTTGCCACCCAACACTTCGCCGCCGAAATCTTCG
>CALMSN010000082.1 GCA_937872325.1 uncultured Xanthobacter sp.
ATCTGAAGGGAAGCCCATGCCTGCCGCGTCAGCCTGGACGCCGGACCAGCCGATTATCGCCGTCAATGACGTGCACCAGTCGTTCGGCACCGTCGAGGTGTTGAAGGGCGTGTCGTTCAACGTCCGCAAAGGCGAGGTCGTGTTCATCATCGGCCCGTCGGGGTCCGGCAAATCGACGCTGCTCCGCTGCATCAATGCCCTCGTGCCGATCAACAGCGGCTCGATCACGGTCGAGGGTCAGGAAGTGCACGACGCCGCGCTCGACAAGCTCGAGCTGCGCAAGAAGGTCGGGATGGTCTTCCAGTCCTACAACCTCTTTCCGCACAAGACGGCGCTCGAGAACGTCATGATGGCGCCGATCCACGTGCTGAAGCGCCCGCGCGAGGAGGTCGAAGCGCAGGCGCGCCGGCGCGACGAGTGAACCCTTCTGGGCGACGTGCGTGCCGAGCACCTGACGCAGCGCTTCGTGCAGCAGATGCGTCGCCGAGTGATTGGCGCGGATGGCGCCGCGCCTTGCATGATCGACTTCAAGCTGAAGCGCCGCGTCCGGCTTCAAGGTGCCCTGCTCCACCGTGCCGAAATGCACGAACAGGTCGCCGGCCTTCTGCGCCAGCGGCTTCACCAGCTTCATCTGGCCGAGCAGCGCGCCGACGATGAGGAAATCCGATATGCCGCCGATCTCGCCGCAGATATGCTTCCAGGTCCAGCCCTTCTCCCGCTTGATGTCGAGAATCTTCTCGGTGAGGTCTGAGCGCTTCATCTTGTTCTCTCCGCTTGGAAATCCCTCGGGGTCGGCATCCGGCGAGATGACGGGCGCCGAGACTTGGTGTCGCCAGGAACCGGTGGGAGAAGATGGCCACGCGGCGGGTGTCCGGCGGAAGAATGGGCTCCAAAAGCTAGCAAGCTTCGTGCCATGGGCGACGCCTGAGCGTTTCCCCCATCGGACGGCACATTTAACCTGTAAAAAACGACATGAAATCAATATTTTATATCTTTTCAGCGTTTCCATGAAGCACTGAAACGATCTAGCCCGGCACCCCGGCCGGGGCCGCCGGATCTGCGGCGAGCGCCCGCCGCGCCAGCATGTGGCTCCTGGGATCGTTGACCGAGCACACCGCCAGCAGCCGGTCGCCGGCGAAATAACGCACGCTGAACCGGCCGCCCGCGACATCGCCATCCACCGCGCTGCGGGTGAAGCCGTCCATCAGGCCGGCGATCTGCAGCTTCGCCTCGTGCTGGTCTGACCAGAACCAGGGCACCGGATCATAGGCCACATCCCCGCCCGCCATGGACCTGGCGGCGGCCTTGGCCTGGTCGATGGCGTTCTGCACGGATTCGAGGCGGATCCTGCGTCCATAGATGGCGCTGGGGAACGAGGCCACGTCTCCGGCGGCGAAAATGCCGGGAGCGCTGGTGCGGGTCGCCGCATCGACGCGGATCCCGTTCTCCAGCGCAAGGCCGGCGGCCGCGGCCAGCTCGGTGTTGGGCACCGCCCCCACCGCCGACAGGACGAGATCGGCCGGCAGCATCGTGCCGTCGGCCAGCACCACCCCGGTCACCCGCTCCGCGCCGGCGATGGCCGCGACCCCGGTGCCGGTGCGCACCGCGATGCCGTGGCCTTCATGAAGCGCATGCACGAACGCCGAGATGGTCGAACAGGCGACCCGGGCGAGCAGGCGCTCCCGGCCCTCGATCACGGTCACGTCGAGGCCGAGCTTCTTCGCCTTGGCCGCCGTCTCGAGCCCGATATAGCCGCCGCCGATGATGACGAGGCGGGCCCCCGGCACCAAAGCGGGGCGCAGCCACTTCACGTCGTCGATGCCGCGGATGGCGTGCACGCCGGCACGCTCCGCGCCCGGCACCGGCAGGGCGCGGGCGCGGTTTCCGGTGGCCAGAAGCAGCGCGGCATACGGCCGGCGCGTGCCGTCCTCGAGGGCGATCGCCCGCTCCTGCGGTAGCAGGCCTGCCACCCGGGTGCCGAGGTGCAGCACGGCGCCGCTGTCGGCGTAGAATCCGGGCGCCTTCAGCTCCAGCCGCTCCTCGCTCATCTCGCCGCCGAGGAAGGCCTTGGAGAGCGGCGGGCGCTGGTAGGGCGGGTACGGCTCCTCGCCGTAGACCGCGATCTCGCCGCCATATCCCTCGGCCCGCAGCGAGGCGACCGCCTGCGCCGCCGCCTGGCCGGCGCCGACGATGGCGAACGGGGCGCTCATGCGGTTCCCTCCAGCGCCCCGCCGTCGGCCCCCTCCCGCTCCTTGAGGTGGGCGAGGTGGGCGGCGACGAAGTCGAGCCGGTCCTGGCCGAAATAGAGCTCGCCGGCGACGATGTAGCTCGGCGAGCCGAAGACCCCGGCCGCCACCGCCTCGGCGGTGTTGCGGTTGACCGCCTCGGCCGCCGCCACCGCCTGCGACAGGGTCACGAGGCGGGCGCCGTAAGAGCCCGCGGGAGCGGCGGTGCGCCCCAGGTGGGCTGGATCGGAGATCTGGATGTCGCCCGCCCACCCCGCCTCCAGGGGGCCGCCGATGAGCTCGGCCGGATCCTGGCCGTCCAGGATCGCGGCGGCGATCAGCCGGCAGGCCGGGATGGTGTCGGTGGGCCAGAAGGCGGGGCTGGTGTTGAACCGCAGGCCGCGCAGCCTCGCCCAGCGGGTGGCGTCGGCCTTGCGGTAGGCGTTGCGGGCCGGCGACTGCTTCGCCGGAGGCGTGGAGCCGCCCTCGGCGAACACGGTGAGGATGTCCACCGGGCGCCAGACGATGCTGGCGCCAGCCTCGCGGGCGATGGCGCGCAGCCGCCCGTGCCCCAGATAGGCATAGCCGGACTGGGGGCTGAAATAACAGGTGATCTCGGGCACGACACAGCTCCTGTCAGTGGGCCGCGGCCGGATGCGCCGCCCCGATGGGCAGGACCGGATCACGCGACCATGCGTTCCGGATCCCAAAATACATCTTCGCGCCCTTGATCCCCGCCTCTTTCGACGCGAGGCGGGTGCCGCAGACCCGCGCTGCTTTGAAGCCGTGCATAAATGCCGGCGCATGGGGACGCACCGGGGCACGGCGGACGGCCGCGGCGCGGGGATCGAACGGCCGGCTCCCGCATCGGCGGCAGATCAGCCGACCCCCGGGCCGCGACGCCGGCATGCCGCCCTCCTCCAACACCGGCCGAGGCGGAAGTGACGCCGGCGCCCCGGCGACACCTTCGCCTTTGCCCCAACCCTTCCGGCTAAAGAGCCGGGACGGTGAAGACCCGCCCCGGATCTACCGCGCCTCAGAAGGCGCCCCGGCTGAGCCGTCGCGGGCGGCGGCATCGATCAGACGCCGCCCGGTCCGGCGGCCGGACGCGCTACGGCGCCCACGAGGCCGCCGGATCATCGGCGATGCCGATGCCGCCCCGCTCGCCGGCCAGACCGCCGACACCCGCCGCGCGGGCCTGATCCACAGGACCGCCCGACCCGCGAGGCGCCACCACCTGCCGGCCGGCAGCTTGACGGGGCGGCCGGCGGCGGGCGATGAAATCTCCGCCGGCAGCCCAAGAACCGGCATGCAGCGGCCGGCCGCCCCGCCGTCGCCCGCGCCTATCGGAGGAACCCGCCCCATGAAGATTCGCGCCGCGGTCCTGCGCTCGTCCCCGGTCTCGCGCCCCTATGCCGAGACCCGGCCGCTCACCATCGAGAGCGTGGAGCTCGCGCCGCCGCAGCGCGGCGAGGTGCTCATCAAGGTGGCGGCGGTGGGGCTCTGCCACTCCGACCTCTCGGTCATCAACGGCGACCGGCCGCGCCAGATCCCCATGGTGCTGGGCCACGAGGCCGCCGGCATCGTCGAGGCGCTGGGCGAGGGGGTGGACGACCTCGTGCCCGGCGACCATGTGGTGATGAGCTTCGTGCCCACCTGCGGCGTCTGCCCCTCCTGCATGGAGGGCCGGGCGCAGCTCTGCGGGCCGGGCCAGGCGGCCAACGGCGCCGGCACCCTGCTGGGCGGCGGCCGGCGGCTCGCCTGCGACGACGGCACCGACCTCTACCACCTGTGCGGCATCTCCGGCTTCGGCGACCACGCGGTGGTCTCCCGCCGCTCCATCGTCAAGATCGACAAGGAGATGTCGCTGGTGGATGCGGCCCTGTTCGGCTGCGCGGTGATGACCGGGGTCGGCACCATCGTGAACACCTGCAACGTCCGGCCGGGCCAGTCGGTGGCGGTGGTGGGGCTCGGCGGCGTCGGGCTCTCGGCGGTGATGGGCGCGGTGGCCACCGGCGCCGATCGCATCATCGCCATCGACCTCGCCCAGCAGAAGCTGGACCTCGCCCTGAGCGTCGGCGCCACCGACGGCTTCCTCGCCTCCGATCCGGACATCGTGGAGAAGGTGAAGGCGGCCACCGGCGGCGGCGTCGACCATGCGGTGGAGATGGCCGGCTCGGCGCCGGCCTTCGAGCTCGCCTACAAGATCACCCGCCGCGGCGGCACCACCGCCACCGGCGGCCTTGCCAATCCCAATGCCCGCATCTCCCTGCCGCCGGTTCAGCTGGTGGGCGAGGAGCGCACCATCAAGGGCAGCTACATGGGCAGCTGCGTGCCGCTGCGCGACATTCCCCGCTTCATGGCGCTCTACAAGCGCGGCCGGCTGCCGGTGGACCGCCTGCTCTCCGGCACCGGGCCGCTGGAGGAGATCAACGCCGCCCTCGACCGGCTCGACCGGGGCGAGGTGGTGCGCCACGTCATCGTCTATTGAGGCGCGGCGCCCGCGCCCGCCCGGAATGGGAGACCCTTCATGCGCCTGATGCTTCGCCTCGCCGTCCTCGGCCTCGTCGGCCTCAGCCTGACCGCCTGCGACAAGTGCGGCGACTTCCTCGGCCAGGGTAAGCCGGGCGCCTGCCGCAACGCCAGCGGGCTGAAGTGATGCCAAAGGCCCGTCAGGGTCTTTGGTCGCGCCTGCGCATGACCCGCCCGGCTCCGGTCTAAGGCCGGGGCAGAGGGTATAAGGCCCCATTCCCCGCTTATGGGGCCGATCGTCTGGAGGCCCGCCTCCGTCCGTCCGGAATCCGGCTCCGGAGCGCGAGGGGCCGAAACGCCACGAAAGGGAGACTTCATGTCCGGCACTGATGCGGCCGCGCAGGGCCAGGCAACGGCGCATGCGCTCGATGGGGTGCGGGTGCTCGATCTCTCCCGCGTGCTGGCCGGGCCGTGGTGCGCGCAGATGCTGGGCGACCTCGGCGCCGACGTGATCAAGGTCGAGGCCCTCACCGGCGACGACACCCGCGCCTGGGGCCCGCCCTTCCTGCCGCCGGCAGACGGCCAGGGTCGCGGCGAGAGCGCCTATTACCTCTCCGCCAACCGCAACAAGCGGTCCATCACCATCGACTTCACCAAGCCGGAGGGCGTGGCGCTGGTGAAGAAGCTGGCGCTGAAGGCCGACATTCTGGTCGAGAACTTCAAGGTCGGCGGGCTGCAACGGTTCGGGCTGGACTATGCCAGCCTGGCGGCGATCCGGCCGAGCCTCGTCTACTGCTCCATCACCGGCTACGGCCAGGATGGCCCCTATGCCGGGCGCGGCGGCTACGACTTCGTCGCCCAGGGCATGGGCGGCATCATGAGCATCACCGGCCATCCCGATGGCGAGCCCGGCGGCGAGCCGATGAAGGCCGGGGTCGCCATCTGCGACCTGTTCACCGGCGTCTACGCCGCCACCGCCGTGCTCGCCGCCCTGCGCCACGCCGAGCGCACCGGCGAGGGCCAGCACATCGACTGCTGCCTCTTGGATTCGCAGGTGGCCATGCTCGCCAACCAGGGCATGAGCTACCTGGTGGGCGGGGTGGTGGGCCAGCGGATCGGCAACGCCCACCCCACCGTCGTGCCCTACCGGCTGTTCCACGGCGCCGACGGCGACATGGTGATCGCGGTGGGCAACAACCGGCAGTTCAAGGCGCTGTGCGCGGTGATCGGCCGGCCGGACATCTATGACGATCCGCGCTTCGCAACCAACACCGACCGCATTCACAACCGCGCCGCGCTGGAAGCGGGCCTCGCCGAGGCCCTCGCCGGCTTCGAGGTGGCGCCGCTGATCGAGCGGCTCTCCGATGCGGGGGTGCCGGCGGGGCCCATCAACACCATCGACAAGGTGTTCGCCGACCCGCATGTGAAGCATCGCGCGATGGCCGGCGAGATCGCCCGTGCGGACGGCTCGCAGGTGCCGAGCGTCGCCTATCCGCCAAAACTGTCGAAGACCCCGGCCGACTATCGCCGCCCGCCGCCGCGCCTCGGCGAGGACACGCTCCAGGTGCTGCGCGACGAGCTGGGCCTCGACGCCGCCGACTGCGCCCGGCTGGCGGCCGAGGGGGTGATCGGGACGCGGTGAGGGTCCAGCAGTCGCGCGCCGACCGTGCGCAGTCCGCCGCGGACGCCGGGGCCGATGGATCAGGCTCCACGCTCTTGGAGCGTCTAACAAGACCTCTGGGCTGAGGTTCGCCGGGGACTTCCGGGTCTCCTGCGAGTCGCCGAACGCAGCCGATGCCGCCAGCCTCAGCGAGGATCGGCAACGCCGCAGGAGGCCAAAAGCCCCGGTCAGCCGACGCCAGAGGTTTTGTGAGCCGCTATTAGAACCTGTTTGGAAAATCCGGCGGGTCGGTCCACCGCGTCCAGCTCCCGGGTCGCCGAGAACTTGGCCCGATGTGCGGCATCGCGCCGGAGTTTTCTGCTGCCGGAGCACCAGAAATCCGGCGCTGGCCCTCATCCGAACAGGCTCTGAGAGCGGCTCACAAGACCTCATCGGGTCGCTGGCCGGGTCTTTCGACCAGCGGCGGCATTGCCGATCCTCGTCGAGGCTGAACGCATCGACTGCGGGCCGCGCCCCCTTAAGCGGAGCAAAATCCCTTCGCCCCCCAGAGGTTTTGTGAGAGGCCCCAACACCGCGACCCCGGTCTTGTACCGGTGCCGCGCGGGCTGGCAGCGGCGGCGGGCAACAAAAAGGGCGGCCCAGGGCCGCCCTTTTCACATTCAGCGCTGACGGCCGATCACTCGGCGGCACCGGCCTCGCCCGCCTTGTTGGCGTCCCGCTCGGCCTTGTCCTTGGCCTCGAGGTCCTCGCCGGTGGCCTGGTCGACCACCTTCATGGACAGGCGGGTCTTGCCACGCTCGTCGAAGCCCATGAGCTTCACCTTCACCTTGTCGCCTTCCTTGACGACGTCCGAAGGCTTGGCCACCCGCTCCCGCGCCATCTGCGAGACGTGCACCAGGCCGTCCTTGGAGCCGAAGAAGTTCACGAAGGCGCCGAAGTCGACCACCTTCACCACCGTGCCCTCGTAGATCTGGCCGACCTCGGGCTCGGAAGCGATGGACTTGATCCAGTTGATCGCCGCCTTGATGGCGTCGCCCGAGGCGGACGCGATCTTGATGGTGCCGTCGTCCTCGATGTTGATCTTGGCGCCGGTCTTCTCGACGATCTCGCGGATCACCTTGCCGCCGGACCCGATCACTTCGCGGATCTTGTCCACCGGGATCTTCATCACCTCGATGCGCGGGGCATGCTCGCCGAGCTCGGCCCGGGCGGTGGTGAGGGCCTTGGCCATCTCGCCGAGGATGTGGGCGCGGCCGTCCTTCGCCTGGGCGAGGGCGACCTGCATGATCTCCTCGGTGATGCCGGCGATCTTGATGTCCATCTGCAGCGAGGTGATGCCGTGGTCGGTGCCGGCGACCTTGAAGTCCATGTCGCCGAGATGGTCCTCGTCGCCGAGGATGTCGGACAGCACGGCGAACTTCTCACCTTCCAGGATGAGGCCCATGGCGATGCCCGCCACCGGACGGCGCAGCGGCACGCCGGCGTCCATCAGCGCCAGCGAGGTGCCGCAGACGGAGGCCATGGAGGACGAGCCGTTGGACTCGAGGATCTCCGACACCACGCGCAGGGTGTAGGGGAACTCGTGCTTGGCCGGCAGCATCGGGTGGATGGCGCGCCAGGCGAGCTTGCCGTGGCCGATCTCGCGGCGGCCCGGGGAGCCCATGCGGCCGGTCTCGCCCACCGAGAAGGGCGGGAAGTTGTAGTGCAGCAGGAAGTGCTCCTTGTAGGTGCCCTCCAGGCTGTCGATGAACTGCTCGTCCTCGCCGGTGCCCAGGGTCGCGACCACCAGGGCCTGGGTCTCGCCGCGGGTGAACAGGGCCGAGCCGTGGGCCCGCGGCAGGATGCCGACCTCGGAGACGATCGGGCGCACGGTGCGCACGTCGCGGCCGTCGATGCGGATGCCGTCGTCGAGGATGGCCCAGCGCACGATGGAGGCTTCGAGGGCCTTGAGGACCTCGCTCACCACCTGGGCGGCGGGCACCGCGGTGCCGCCGAGGGCGAGCTCGGCGTAATAAGCCTTCACCTTGGCCTTGGCCGCGCCGACCGCCTCGTAGCGGGCCTGCTTCTGCTTGATATTGTAGGCGGCGCGCAGATCGCTCTCGGCGATCTCCTTGACCTTGTGCTCGACCTCGGAAACGTCCGGGGCCTTGAAGGCGCGCGGCTCCTTGGCGGCCTTCTCGGCCAGCTTGATGATGGCCTCGATCACCGGCTGGAAGTGGCGGTGGCCGAACATCACGGCGGCCAGCATGACCTCCTCGGCCAGCTCCTTGGCCTCGGATTCCACCATCAGCACGGCATCGCCGGTGCCGGCGACCACCAGGTCGAGGGCGCTTTCCTTGACCTCGTCGACGGTCGGGTTGAGCACGAACTCATCGTCGATGAAGCCGACGCGGGCGGCGCCCACCGGGCCCATGAAGGGCACGCCGGAGAGGGTCAGCGCGGCCGAGGCGGCGACCAGGGCGACCACGTCCGGATCGTTCTCCAGATCATGGGCGAGCACGGTGATGATCACCTGGGTGTCGCACTTGTAGCCGGCCGGAAACAGCGGGCGGATGGGCCGGTCGATGAGGCGGGAGACCAGGGTCTCCTTCTCCGACGGACGGCCCTCGCGCTTGAAGTAGCCGCCCGGGATGCGGCCGGCGGCGTAGGTCTTTTCCTGGTAGTTGACGGTCAGCGGGAAGAAGTCCTGCCCCGCCTTCGGCTCACGGGCGGAAACGACGGTGGCCAGCACCTTGGTGTCGCCGTAGGTGGCGAGCACGGAGCCATCGGCCTGACGGGCCATCTTGCCCGTCTCGAGGATCAGGGTGCGACCACCCCAGTCCAGCTCCTCGCGGTGAATGTCGAACATGCGTAAAGCTCTTTCTGTTCAAGCGCGAAGCGAGAGCGCCGAGGAACAAAGAAAAAGAGCCATGAGCAAGACGGCCAGACGCGCCACGCGCCACCACCCGAAACCCGGGTAGCGGCGGCGGTTGCGTCCGGCGATCCTGCCATGGCTCTGTCCAAGGGCGTCTTTCGACTTCGCGGACCCGCGGCAGGCCCCATGCCCGCCGCGACGGCACGTCGTTTCAGTCCTGCGCCTCGCGAGGGAAAACGCTGCGCGCTTGTCCCGGAGAGCGGCGCCGAAACGGCATGCCCGGCACCGGCCCGCGGATGGGCCGGGCCGCAAGTTCCGTCAGCGGCGGATGCCGAGACGGCCGATGAGGGTCTTGTAGCGCCCCTCGTCCTTCTTCTTCAGGTAGTCGAGAAGGCTGCGGCGCTGCGACACGAGCTTCAGGAGCCCGCGACGCGAATGGTTGTCCTTGTTGTGGGACTTGAAGTGCTCGGTGAGGTTGGAGATCCGCTCGGTCAGGATCGCCACCTGCACTTCCGGGGAGCCGGTGTCACCGTCCTTGGCCCCATAGTCCTTGATGAGCGCCTGCTTGCGCTCGGCCGTGATCGACATCGGTCAGTCCTTTCAAAATGCGGAAAAACGGGGCGTGCCGCCGGCTGGCTGCGGTCCGGCGTAAGCCGGATCCGGAGCGGGCGCTGCTGGGCACGCGGTCGGCCGGGCCAGGATGTCGTCCAGCACGGTCGAGCCAACGCAAAGGGCGGCGCCCGGGGGCACCGCCTGCGCGCGCACTATAGCTCTTTCGGGACGCAAGGCCAGCGGAATGTTTCCGCCGGCGGGCGTGCCCCGAAAGGGGTTCGGAGCCCTCAGATGGGGTAGCGCAGGATGGCCGCGAGCTCGCCGCCGCCGGGAATGTCGGCCCGGCGGGCCGACAGCACCCGCGCCCCGGATTCCAGCGCCCGGCGGGCGATCTCGTCCACCACGCCGTAATTGATGGCGTCCGCCACCTCCGCGAAGGTGACCGCGCCGGTCTCGTCGTCCACGGTGCCGGAGACGACGCTGTCCATGTCGACGATCAGCGTGTCGACGGCGCCGAACGTGGCCGCGCGAGCCGCCTGGGCGACGTCGCCGGTCGCCCGGCCGTGGGCGGCGCGCTGGGCGTAGAGATCGCCGAGGTCCTTGATCTCAGCGGCATAGATGCCGTCGAGGACGGTGCGGGCGGCGGCGGCCAGCTCGTGGTCCGGCGTATGGTCGGGGCTGCCGGGGATGACCTCGCCGGCGACGTGGGTGTAGCTGGAGACGCTGGCGAAGATGGAGGCCAGCGGCTCGACCGCGGCGATGATCAGCGGCCGGTCATGGCCGGTCAGCACCGGGCGCAGGGCGTGGTCCACGGCCCGGGCGTAGCGCGAGAGTAGGGCGTTCTCGCTGGTGGCCTCGCCGCTGCGCATGTCGCCGGAGCGCTCGAGGTGGCTGCGCCGCCCCAGCGCCTGGTTGGCGTCGCGCGGCAGGCCGGGCACCTTCACCTCGTGCGGCGGCAGGTCGGCGGAAACCTCGATCAGCCGGGCCGCGCCGGTGCCGATGGCCAGCACGTAGGCATCGTGCGGGAAGGTCACCGAGCGGATCAGCGGCTTGAGGTGGAAGCGGTCGGAGACCTCCACCGCATTGGTCAGCTTGTTGGGCAGGCGGAAGGTGCGGATCCGCTCCGGGGTGGCGAAGATGGCGAGGCTGTTGGCCTGCAGGGCCCAGAAGTCGTCGTCCTCGATCAGCGCGCCGATGCTCTCCTCGATCGGCCACACCTGGCGCTTGTCGATCCCGGCCTCGGTCAGCTCCGCCACCGCGGCCTTGAGGAGGTTCTTGAGCTCGATCCGGTCCGCCTGGGCGTCCTGGGTCAGCGGCGTGGTGCGCAGGTAGATCGAGACCGCGGGGGACTGGCGATAGGCGGCAAGCTTCTCGATTTGCGCGCGGGTCGGCAGGTCGATGTGGAGCAAGATGGCTTCCTGAGGCTGGACCGCGGGCTGACCGTCATCCCGGCCCGGCGACAGCCGGAAGCGGGGGCAGGCGCTGCTGAGGGGAAGGCCGGGGGCCGGCGCAGATCCCGCGTGTGCGTACGACGAAGCACGGCGCCCGGGAGGACGCCGCAAGCCCGCGCACTATAGTCGCTTTCGATACCGGTGCCAGCAGAATGCGCATCGCCCCGGTACCGCAACCTCGCCGCGAAGGCCAAATGCCGAAGGCCCGGGAGCGGGGCTCACGGGCCTTCGGCGACGCCGGTGCGGGGCGTGACGGGATCAGGCGATCAGGCGATAGGCCGGCAGGGTCAGGAACTCGTCGAACGCCTCGGCCAGCGACATGTCGGCGAACAGCTTGATCGCCTCCGGGAAGCGGCCGGCGTCATAGAGCTCGGGGCCCAGCACCGAGCGCAGGTTGGCCATCTCGTCGTCGAGCAGGGTGCGGAACAGCTCCGGCGTCACCACCCGGCCGTCGTCCAGCTTCGCCTTCAGGTGGATCCACTGCCACACCTGGGCGCGGCTGATCTCGGCGGTGGCCGCATCCTCCATGAGGTTGTAGAGCGGCACCGCGCCGCGGCCGCGCAGCCAAGCCTCGATATACTGCACCCCGACGCGGATGTTCTCGCGCAGGCCGTTCTCGCTGCGGGTGCCCCTGTGCACCTCCAGCAGCGCGTCGCGGCTGGCCGGCGGCACCTGCGGGCTCACGCCGAGCTGGTTGGGGCCGGACAGGCGGCCGAACACCTCCATCGCCACCGGCACCAGGTCCGGATGGGCGACCCAGGTGCCGTCGCAGCCGAGGCCCGCCTCGCGCTCCTTGTCGGCCTTCACCTTGGCGAAGGCGGCGGCATTGGCCGCGGCATCGCCCTTCACCGGGATCTGCGCCGCCATGCCGCCCATGGCGAAGGCACCGCGGCGATGGCAGGTCTGCACCAGCAGCTCGCAATACGCCTTCAGGAAGGCCTCGCTCATGGTCATCCGGCTGCGGTCCGGGGTCAGGAAGCGCTCGTTCTTGCCCAGCCGCTTGATGAACGAGAAGATGTAGTCCCAGCGGCCCATGTTGAGGCCGGCCATGTGGTCCTTCAGCTCGTAGAGGATCTCGTCCATCTCGAACACCGCCGGGATGGTCTCGATGAGCAGGGTCGCCTTGATGGTGCCGTGCGCCAGGCCCAGCGTCTTCTCGGCGTGGGTGAACACCTGGTCCCACAGCCGGGCCTCCAGGTGGCTCTCGTTCTTCGGCAGGTAGAAATACGGCCCCGAGCCCGCCGCCAGCGACGCCTTGGCGCTGTGGAAGATGTAGAGCCCGAAGTCGAACAGGGTCCCGGAGACCTCCTCGCCGTCGATGACGACATGCGCCTCCGGCAGGTGCCAGCCGCGCGGGCGCACGATCAGCACCGCCGGGGTATCGCCGAGCGCGTAGGCCTTGCCGGTGGCGGCGTCGGTGAAGTCGATGGCGCCGGCCCAGCGGTCCTTCAGGTTGATCTGGCCCTCGATCATGTTGGCCCAGACCGGCGAGGAGGCGTCCTCGAAGTCGGCCATGAACACCTTGGCGCCGGAGTTCAGCGCGTTGATGATCATCTTGCGGTCCACCGGTCCGGTGATCTCGACGCGGCGGTCGAGGAGGTCGGCGGGCAGCGGCGCGATGATCCAGTCGCCGGCGCGGATCCCGGCGGTCTCGGGCAGGAAGTCGGGGAGCTCGCCGGCATCGAACCCCACCTGCCCCGCGGCGCGGCGGGCCGCCAGCGCCCTGCGGGGGGGGTCGAAGGCGCGGTGCAGCCCGGCGACAAAATCAAGCGCCTCGGGGGTGAGGATCTCGTCGAACCGGTGCTCCATGGCGCCGGCCACCGTGATCCCTGGCGCGGAAGTGACAAGCTGGGCGGTGGACGACATGGGCGGATCTCCTTCTGGAAGCTGTGTCGGTCTGGATGCGGAACGGGGCGCGGCGCGCCGATCTATCAAAGGGCGGCCGATACGGCGCGCCTGAGGGTCTCGGCCGCGGCCTGCGGATCGGCGGCGGCGCAGATGGCCGAAACCACCGCCACGCCATCGGCGCCGGCCCGGATCACCTGCGGCGCGATGGCGGCGTCGATGCCGCCGATGCCGACGATGGGCAGCCGGGTGAGCGCCCGCACCGCGGCGACGCCGGCGGCCCCGATGGCCGTCCCCGCATCGCCCTTGGTGCCGGTGGCCTGCACCGGGCCGACCCCCAGATAATCCACCCCGGCAAGGTCGGAGGCGGCGAATTCCGCGGGCGTGCCCACCGAGAGGCCGACGATCTTTCCCGGCCCGAGCAGCGCCCGCGCATCGGCGGGGGCAAGGTCGTCCTGGCCGAGATGCACGCCGTCGGCGTCCGCCGCCACCGCGACGTCCACCCGGTCGTTGATGATCAGGGCGATGCGCCAGGGCGCCAGCAGCGCCTTCAGCGCCCGCGCCTGCTCCACCAGCGCCCGGCCGTGGGCCTGGGGATCGCGGAGCTGCACCAGGGTCACGCCGCCCGAAACCGCGGCCTCCACCGTCGCCTCCAGCCCGCGCGCGGCGGTCTGCCGTGGATCGGTGACGAGGTAGAGCGTCGGGTCGAAGGAGATCGCCATGGCCGGCCTCGGTCGGCGGTAAAATCCGCCGGTCCCCAGATGTAGCGAATCCCCGCCGCCCGTGAAATGCCGCAGGCGAGGAAGCACTTTTAGCTTAAATGCAATAATCGGCCCTGAACCTTCGCCGCCGCCGACGAAATCAGGCGGCGATCCCCGCCGGCAGGCGGGTTCCCTCCGGCGGCGGGCCGCCCGTGGCCCAGTCCAGCAGCTCCACCAGATGCACCACCGGCACTCCGGTCCCGGAGCCGATCTGGGTGAGGCAGCCGATATTGCCGGCGGCGATCACGTCCGGCGACAGCTCTTCCAGGCTCGCCACCTTGCGGGCCTTGAGCGCATCGGCCAGCTCGCCCTGCAGCAGGTTGTAGGTGCCCGCCGAGCCGCAGCACAGATGGCCGTCGCGCGGCTCCAGCACGGTGAAGCCGGCCGCCTTGAGCAGCGCCGGCGGCGGCGCCTTCACCTTCTGCCCGTGCTGCAGCGAGCAGGCCGCGTGATAGGCCACCTTGATCCCGCCGGGGATCGCCGGGGGCGCATCCGGAAGGGAAAGGGCGGCGAGAAATTCGCTGATGTCGCGCGCCAGACCCGCCACCCGCGCCGCCTTGCCGGCATAGGCGGGATCGGCGGCCAGCAGGTGGCCGTAATCCTTGAGGGTGGTGCCGCAGCCCGACGCAGTGACGATGATGGCGTCGAGCCCTTCCCCGTCCAGCTCGGCGGTCCAGGCATCCACGTTGGCGCGGGCGAAGGCGCGGGCCTGCGCCTCCCGGCCCATGTGGTGGACCAGAGCGCCGCAGCAGCCCTCGTTCCGCACCCGCACCACCTCGACCCCGAGCCGGGTGAGCAGGCGGATCGCTGCGTCGTCGATCCCGGGCCGCAGCACCGGCTGGGCGCAGCCGCGCAGCAGCGCCACCCGGGCCCGGCGCGGCCCTTGCGGACGGTGCACCCCCGGCCCCTCCCCCGGCCCCGGGCCGGCGGGCGCGGCCGCCTGTGGCGCGGGCGCGCTGCTCACCACCTGCTTCTACGAGTTCTGCCACAGCGCGCAGCATCTCAACTATCGGCCGAAGCGGAAATGGATGCAGGAGATCAAGCGCCTGCACCTGCTGCATCATTTCCACAACGAGAACGGCAACTACGGCATCACCAACTTCGTCGTCGACCGCCTCCTGCGCACCGGCTACGACGCGGCCCGCGCCATGCCCAAGAGCGCCACCGTGTTCAACCTGGGATACGACGAGACGATGGCGACGAAGTATCCCTGGGTGGCGGCGCTGTCGCGCGGCGGCATCCGTGTCGGCGCCGACGGTCGGCGCTGGCGGCCGCCCACGCCGCATGCCAACGCAGATGCGGTCGGCGCCGATCTCGGCTATGCCGAGCGCGACAAGGCGGCGTGAAGGCGCCGGCGCGTGCCGGGCTGCGCGGCTGCTGCCGCGCCCTTCTCTTCCATCGATGAACCATGAGCGCGCCAGGCGGCGCGCGGTCCGAGTCGAGCTTATGTGCGCCTGCTGCACCACTGATGTGCTCCCATGACGGCCAATGCTGCCACGAGCGAC
>CALMSN010000083.1 GCA_937872325.1 uncultured Xanthobacter sp.
GGGCGGAGCGAAGGACGCGTTTGCAAGTGCGGAACCCATCCTGAAGCCGATGGCGGGCCGAATCGTCCATTGCGGCGACGCAGGCGCGGGACAGGCCGCCAAGATCTGCAACAACATGATCCTCGGCATCTCGATGATCGGCGTCGCCGAGGCCTTCGTGCTCGCCGAAAAGCTAGGCCTGTCGCACCAGGCGCTGTATGACGTCGCCTCGACCTCGTCCGGCCAGTGCTGGTCGCTCACCACCTATTGCCCGGTGCCGGGCCCGGTGCCCACCAGCCCGGCCAATCGCGGCTACCAGCCGGGCTTCGCCGCGGCCCTGATGCTGAAGGACCTGAAGCTCTCCCAGGAGGCCGCCGGGCAGGCCGGCGCCGCCACCGCGATCGGCGCGGCAGCCACCGCCCTCTACACCGCGTTTGCGGAAGAGGGCAACGAGGGCAAGGACTTCTCCGGCATTGTCGAGTGGATCCGGGTCCGCGACGACACCTGACGCCGTCAATCCCGGCCGTTGACGGAGGCTGGGAGGGGATGCGCGAGCGCCGGTCAGGCCCGCTTCCGCCGGCATGAGGCCGGCGCAGGCGGCGCCCTCCGGTCGGGTTCGATCCAGGAATGACAACGGCCGGCGGGGATGCCCTCGCCGGCCGTTGTCGTTCGCGCCCGGCCGGAGCCGGATCCGTCCGCATTGAATCGCCAGCGGCAACTCAATGCGGGGGAGATCTATCTCCAATCAAGGCCTTGGTGGTGATCCCGTCGCGATCAGGGCGCCGGCAGCAGGGGCGGCATGCCGTAGGCGTTGGGGCGCGGCTCGGTGGGCCTCAGCCACCAATAGAGCACCACAAAGATGCCGAGCGGAATGATGGCCACCAGCAGCCACCAGCCGCTGCGGCCTACATCGTGCAGCCGGCGGACGGAGACCGCGAGCATGGGCAGGAACAAGGCGAGGTGCACGATGCCCTGCACCATCACCGCCCGATTGCTGGCAACGGCCACGGAGATCGCATCGAATCCGCCATCGCGGATGGCGACAAAGGTCTCCGAGCCGATGAAGAAGGAGAGGACGACGTCGACGAGGACGATGAACAGATAGAACCACCAGAACTCGCTGCGCGGCGCGCGGCCGTGGAAGGTGGCGTAGTTCGACAGGCAGGTCTTGACCGCGGTTACGAAATTCATTGGCCCCCTCCACTGCGCAAGGCGCTTGCGGCGCAGGCGGCCGGCCCGCGCTGCAGTGCACATATAAAGCGTTTTCGAGCGAAGGGGGCAGCCGTTCGCGTGAAGAAAACGCGCTGGGGATAGGGGCCGTTTTCGAGCAAGGTGGGGACCGGCGCGCGTGAAGACACCGTGCCTCGGGCAGGGCCGCTTTCGGGCGAGGTTGGCAGCCGCTCGCGTGAAGACACCGTGCCTGGGGCAGGGGCCGGTTCCGGGCGAAGGGGTCGCAGGCGTGCGCCCATGCCGGCCGCGGCATCGTGCCGATGAGGCTTCCCGGAGCATCCCGCGGTCAAACCCAGGGCGGTCGCACCCGGGGCGGGCGGCAATGGGGGAAAGATCACGTGATCGGTGGTAGCAGCGGGCGGATTTGAACCGCCGACCTCCGGGTTATGAATCCGGCGCTCTCACCAACTGAGCTACGCTGCCAAAGGCGCGGCCGGATCAGAATCCGGCACGTCCCCGAGCGGGGCATATAGGAGCGCGGCCTCTCCGCTGTCAAGAAAGCGCGGCCCCTGCGATGCCCGCAGAAGCCCTCGCCGGCGCGGGCCGGCGGGACCCGGCGGCGGCTCACGCCGCCTTCTTGATCCGCACCAGCTTGAAGAAGCCCACCGGGAACACCGGCGAGATGTCCATCACCTGCATGTCGGGATGCCGGGCCGCCCAGTTGCGCAGCCGGCTGGCCTTGAAGGCGATGCTCCAGCCCACCTTCTTCACCAGCGGCGCCAGCGCCTGCTCGATATGCATCACCGGGCCGTCGTCGGCGCCGAGCTTGGAGGCGACGATGATCTCGCCGCCGGGCTTCAGCACCCGGCGCATCTCGTCCAGCGCCGCTTCCGGATCGGGCACCAGGGTGATGACGAAGGGAACGGTCACGGCGTCGAAGCTGGCATCGGCGAAGCCGAGCCTGCAGGCGTCCATGGCGGCGAGCCCGCTGACCTGGCCGAGGCGCCGGCGCACCTTCTTCTCCACCGCCTTGCGCAGCATGTCGAAGGACAGGTCGATGCCGACCACCCGGCAGGACGGCGGGTAGTAGGGCAGCACCAGGCCGGTGCCCACGCCCACTTCCAGGATGTTGGGGCCACAGGCGGCAGCCGTGGTGGCCGCCTTGCGCTGGGCGTCGGCCAGCAGCTTCACATAGACCTTGTCGTAGATGGGCGCCCACTTGGCATAGGCCCGTTTCTGCCCTTCCAGATCGTACTGAACCGCCATATCCCCACCACTCCCGGCTTCAGGCCACCTCGGCGACGGCCCCGGCCGCCCGCTCCGTCTTGAGGATGGTGCCGCCGCCCAGGAGGCGGGCGGCATCGTCCGATGATTCGTAGAACACGCAGGCCTGCCCGGGAGCAACGCCTTCTTCGCCCGCCGGCAGGTGGACGCAGGGCCGTCCGGCCGCGTCCATGCTCAGCCGCGCCGGCACCGGCGGACGGGTGGAGCGCACCTTCACGTGCACCTCCAGGCCCGCCGCGCAGGCCTGCCCCAACGGGTCGTCGCCCAGCCAGTTGACGTCGCCCAGCGCCACCTTGTGGACCGCGAGGGCGGCGCGCGGCCCCACCCGCACCTGCCGCCGCGCGGCATCGATGCCGGTGACGTAGAGCGGCTCGGGGCTGGCGATGCCGAGGCCCTTGCGCTGGCCGATGGTGTAGCGCAGCACCCCCTGGTGGCGGCCCAGCACCCGCCCGTCCTCGTGCACGATCTCGCCGGGCTCGGCAGCCTCCGGGCGCAGCCGGGCCACGATCGAGGCGTAGTCGCCGGAGGGCACGAAGCAGATATCCTGGCTGTCCGGCTTGTCGGCCACCGGCAGGCCCAGCTCGGCGGCGAGCGCGCGCACCTGCGCCTTCTCCAGCGTGCCGAGGGGGAAGCGCAGCAGATCGAGCTGCTCCGGCGTGGTGGCGTAGAGGAAATAGCTCTGGTCGCGGCTCGGATCGGCGGCGCGGAACAGCGCGCGCCGGCCATCGGGGCGGGCGCGGCTGGTCACGTAATGGCCGGTGGCCAGCACCGCGGCGCCCAGCTCGCGGGCGGTGGCCAGCAGGTCGCGGAACTTGACCGTGCGGTTGCAGTCGACGCAGGGAATGGGGGTGATGCCGGCGGCATAGCCATCGGCGAAGCGGTCGATCACCGCCTCCTTGAAGCGGCTTTCGTAGTCCAGCACGTAATGGGGGATGCCGATGGCGTCGGCCACCTGCCGGGCGTCATGGATGTCCTGGCCGGCGCAGCAGGCGCCGCGGCGCTGCACGGCCGCGCCGTGGTCGTAGAGCTGGAGCGTGACGCCGACCACGTCGTAGCCCGCGCGGGCGAGCAGCGCCGCCACCACCGAGGAATCCACCCCGCCCGACATGGCCACCACCACGCGGGTCGCCGCGGGCGGACCCTCCGTGTCGAGGAGGTGGCCGGGAAGGAGGCTGGTCATGTCCGCTCTCGGGTCCGCCGTTCTGAGGAGTGCGCCGTTTTCCGTGGCCCGCGGGTCCCCGGGGTTCGCCGTCATGGATGGCGCGCCGCAGGCGCTGCCGGATCAAGCCACCTGCCGCGGTCTTCGACCGACGCAGAGTGTGCAGGCTCAGGCATCGCGGGCCGCCCCGGGATCCCGAGCCGCGCTCGCGGGCCGAGGGCTCCCTGCCATCCGCCCCGGTCTTCGACCGACGCCGCACGAGCTGAGCTGAACTCTTTGTTTACTGGTCTTAGGACCTGCCGGCGGGCGGCGCAATGCACCCGGCGGTTTCAGAGCCAGCAAAGCAAGGCGAAAACAGGGCTGCCGCGGCCCCCGGCGAGCTGATCCGGGCGCCGGTGGTGTCCCGCTCCCGGCCTGGAGGCTTTCAAAAAACCTCCGGGCGGAGGATGGCCGAGGCACTTTGGTCCGCTCGCTGGGGGTGGGCCGCAGTCTGTGCGGTCAGCATCGGCGAGGCTCGGCAATGCCGAAGGTGGCGGAAAGGCCCGGCCGGCCGACCCTGCGGGATGTTGTCGGAGCCTCTTGAGGGGCGGGGCGTATCGCCGCAGGGGGCGACGTTCCGGGGTGGCGCTACGGCGTCTGCGGGCAGCGGACTTCCTTGTAGACCGCGTCGGCGAACTGCCGGGCGCCCACGTTGATGCGCAGCGGCGAGGTCCAGGTCTGGTAGGTCACGATCCCCCGGGTGACGGAGATCACCTTGTACTTCTCCTCGCCCCGGGTCCGGTAGCGCTTGCCGGGCTGGATGGATGCTTCGCTGACGGTCATGACAAAAAGTCCCGAATGAAAAAGGCGCCGGTACCCGATCAGGATACCAGCGCCTTGTTCCGGGCAGAAGCAATCCGGGTGCGGTGCGGCTCAGCCGGCCTTGGCGGCCGGGGGGATGACCCAGGAGCCGTCGAGGATGGAGGGCGGGGTCTCGTTCGGCCAGTAGAGGCGCAGCATCAGGTTGAAGCGGTCCTTCGGGGCGGGCAGCCAATTGGCTTCCTTGTCCGCCCCGGGGCTCTCGTTCTGGATGTAGATGACGAGCGAGCCGTCCGCCTCGTACTTCGGGTTGGTCCGCAGGCTCATGGAGTAGCGGTTGATGGGGTTGGCGACGAAGAACATGTTCTTGTCGTACATGGTGAGCGACCAGAAGCCCTTCACCGGCGGCAGCTGGCCCTTGGCGAAGCGCAGCACGTACTTGGACGAGCCCTGGTAGGTGGCGCCGTTCGCGTCGTGCAGCGAGGTGGGGTAGACCGCGTCCTGCGGCAGGTTGGCGCCGAGGCCGATGGCGGTCACCAGCGCCCGCTGCAGGTAGTCGGTGCCGTACTGGCCGGTCTTGGTGGTGTAGGCCCAGCCATTGACGTTCTTCATGTCGCCATCGCTCAGCTTGAAGTGCAGCATGATGCGGTCGAACGACAGTTCCGGCAGCCGGCGGGTCCAGCCGGCATCGAGCAGGGCCGGATCGAAGCTCTTGCCGGCGACGAGGCCGATCTTCGCGAACTTCTCCAGCGCCGGGGCGTCGGCCGCCGCCGGCGGGTTGGTCTTGAGCAGGTTGGCCAGCAGGGTGAAGTAGTCGGCCGCGCTCAGGGCGTTCACCTGGTCGCGGACCGGGTTCTTCATGTCGATGGCCGGGTCAACCTTGCCGGCCGGCGGCGTATAGGGCTTGCCGACGCTGCTCAGCGGGAACAGCTGGAACTGGTCCTGCAGCGCATGCACCGCCGCATAGTCTTCCGGCGTGCCGGTGCAGTAGATGCGTCCCAGCAGCCAGACCAGGCTGGTGGGCGACTTCAGCTCCACCATGCCGTCCGGCACCTTGCCGGACCATCCCGGGCCGCTGATGAGGAAGGTCTTGGCGCCGCCGCCGGTGGTGCGCGAGCCGGGCACGGCGAAGACGTTGGTCCAGCCGTCGAGGAAGGGCAGCAGGAAGTAGCGGTCCTTCATGTCGGGCACGGAGAGCACCCAGGGCTCGGCGCCGACATCGAAGAACGAGGTGGTGTAGAGGGTGTCGGCGTTGGGCGCGGTCACGTCGCGGAAGCTGGCGTCGGGATAGCTGCGCAGCTTGATGATGGTGCCCATCGGCCCGCGGGTGCCCACCGGCGCGGTGACGTTGGTCATCACCCGCCGGGTCATCTCCATGGTGACCAGCGGATAGCCGTAGACATAGGCGTCGGAGCCGACGCGGAAGCCTTCCACGTCCTCGACCAGGTCGTGGATCGGGCCGTCCCAGGCCAAGGCCTGCGACGCGCTCAGCGGAAGCGACAGGGCGGCGCCCGCCAGCAGCAGGTTGCGGCGCGAAATCTTCATCACGGTCTCCTCGCGGGACATGGCGGCCATTGGCTGGGATCCCGATCCGCCGCGCGGCGCCTTCGGCCCGCGGGGTGCCATGGTGGCTGGATCCTGGCTCCGGCGCAGTGATAGTCAACCGGAGGGATCAGGGACTTGACACCTGATGCCAGCAATTTGACTGGCCGCGTCCGAGGGGATGCGGACCCCGCAACCGCCCCGGCCGGGCTCAGAAAACCCGCTCGCCGGCCACATGCACGGTACGCACCGCCGGGGTGTCCTCGACCATGCGGAAGCGCAGCAGATCGGCGCGCAGCCCGGGGGCCAGCCGGCCGCGGTCGTCGAGCCCGGCCATCTGCGCCGGGCGCCTCGTGACGAGGGCGATCGCCGCCGGCAGGGTCATGGCGAGGTCGCGATGCAGCCGGGTCGCCGCCTGAAGCATGCTGGCCGGCACGTAGTCGGAGGCCAGGGCGTCGAGCAGGCCGGCCGCCGCCAGGTCCTTCATGGCGACGCCGCCGGAATGGGAGCCGCCGCGCACCACGTTGGGCGCGCCGCCGATGGTGGTGAGCCCCTCGGCGTGGGCCGCGTGCGCCGCCACCAGGGTGGTGGGGAACTCGCTGACCGTGCAGCCGGCGGCGCGGGCCAGCGCCACGTGGTCGGGGGTGGTGTCGTCGTGGCTGGCGCGCACCAGCGGGGCCGCGCGCAGCATCTGGGCCAGCGGCGCGAAGTTGCGGTCCACCGCATGCCGGCCGCGGGCGGAGCGCTCCGAGATCTCGCCGTCCGCCTCCTCGGCGGTCTTGCCGATGCCGAGCAGGTAGCCGCGCAGCTGCTCCACGTTGCGCCACTGGCGGGCGCCGGGAGTGTGGTCCATCAGCGAGGCGAGGCCCACCGCCGGGCGCCTCAGGGCCGGCTCCACCAGCTCCAGAAGGTCGGGGTCCGTCATTTCGCAGCGCAGGTGGATCCGGTGGTCGGCGCGGAACACCCCGGCGCCGTCGGCCACCGCGTCGAGCATGATGTCGAACAGGTCGCGGCGGGCCGCCTTGGTCTGGTCGAAGCCGCCGGCGCAGATGGCGTCGAACACAGTGGTGATGCCGCTCGCCACCGTCTGCCCGTCATGGGCGAGGGCGGCGGCGCGGGCGTCCGGCCAGTAGACCTTCGGGCGCGGGACGAAATGGTTCTCCAGCGCGTCGGTGTGCAGGTCCACGAGGCCGGGAGCGAGATAGTCGCCGTCGCAGTCGATGGCGCTCGCAGCGTGCGCCCGCCCGTCCTCCACCGCCGCGATGCGGCCGGCGCGGACCACCAGCGTGCCCTCGCGCACCTCGTCGTCGAGGATCAGGCGGGCGTTGGTGAAGACGGCATCCATGGCAGCTCCGGGATGGCGGCGGCTGCGGGATCCCGGCCGTCGGCCAGGAGGACGAGGCCAGGAAGGCGAAGCCAGGAAAAGCGAGGCCGGGAAAAGCGAGGCCCAGAAGGCGAGGCCCAAAGCGGGCGGACCGGAAGGCGCTGCCGTGCCATGAAACCGTGACCGTCCCGTGACACCGGACGGTCGGTGGCGCCCGATCGCCCGCTCAGGATGCGGGCGAGGCCGGGCGGATCACCTTGTAGAGCTGGAACCGCTCGCCCTCGAACACGAGCTGCAGCCGGTCGCTGTCGGGATTGGCCGCGCCGGGGTCGGTGTAGAGCACGTAGAGATAGTCGAAGTGCTGCGGCCAGAGGTCCCAGAAGCGCGGTCCGCTGGCCGCCGGCTCCTCCTCGGTGACGAGGAGGTCGGCGACGGTGGGCGGGCTGCCGTCCTGGGTGTCGACCCGGGCATTGTAGGGCGGGCGGGCGCGCAGGATCTGCTTGCCCTCCACCGTGAAGGCGGTGGTGACGAGTGCCGACTTCTCGATCATGGCGAGGCAGGCGGCATGCACCAGGCCGAGGTCGCGGGCATCGGCGCCGCCCTGCGGATCGGCATAGGCCACCAGGACCTGGGAGCCGGGCCGGATCTTCTCCACCGACTCCCGGAAGGCGACGGTCCATTGCGAGAGCTGGTCCCACACCAGCTGCACCTCGCCCACCCGCACCGCCAGCAGCAGCAGGAGCACCACCCCGAAGCCGCGCCGCACCAGCCGGTGGCGCAGCTCCACCTGGATGGTCGCGACCACCATGAAGGCGATGGCCACCGGCAGGCGCTGGTCGGCCATGTAGGTGGCGAAGATGACCCGTGGCATGGCGAGGTAGACCGCCCCCGACACCAGCACCAGGGGGAGCAGCAGCGAGTGGACCTTCAGCAGCCGGTGGCGGATCGCCCAGGCCGCGGCCAGCACCACGATGGCGGTGAGGGCCACCGCGATGACGTCGTAATAGACGTTCACCACGAACTCGACGCCGTCCACCTTGCCCTTCGGCTCCCAGTAGTTCTCCCCCGACAGGCCCCAGGTGGGGCTGGCCATCAACAGCGGCAGGATGAGCGCGAACGGCAGGCCGCCGGACACGAAGATCGCGATCCGCCGCGGCAGTGGGATGGCGCGGTCGCGGGTCAGGCGGTCGATCTCGTAGGCGAGCAGCCCCACCCCGTACACGCCGGCCGCGAACAGGTGGCAGAAGAACAGCGCCACCACGAAGGCGCAGGAGACGGCGAACCTCGCCGGCCACGGCCGGTCGCGCAGCAGGATCCAGAAGGAGAGCGCGAACAAGGCGAGGCCGATGCCGAAATAATAGTTCATCACGCCGACCAGGAAGACGGCGTTGTACAGCAGCGGAAACGCCAGCAGCGGCACCGCCGACCAGCCGCCGAACAGCGCCCGGTGGAGGGTCAGCGTGCCGCCGGCGATCAGCGCGAAGCAGAGCAGGGTGTAGATCTCGCCGGCCACGTAGATGGACGTGACCTTGTCGATGAGCGGGATCAGCAGGTCCATCATCAGGTTGGGCAGGATGGCCCATTCCAGCCGGTAGAAGCGCGACAGGTCCGGATCGCCGGGCACCACCGCGATGACATGCATCCGCGCCAGGTGGTTCGCATAGTCCGACAGCGGCGGCAGCGGATGGGTCAGGATGGGGATCGACACCAGCGCCATGCACAGCACGAAGAGCAGGGCGATGACCGGCCGCGGCAGATCATGGTGGGGGCGGACGGGGGGCGGACGGTGCATGGCTGGCCTGTGACCGGGGGCTGGCTCTGCTGGGGCCGCGACGGCGCGCGTGGCGGCGTGCGTGCGGCTCCGGGCAGCGAAGGACTGGAGAACGGTGCGCCGGGGGCCGGGCGCGACGCCGCGACCGGGACCGCCGGCGGCGACATGCCCTTAAGCCGTCCAATTGTGGTCGTCAGGCGACAGCCTGGGCCGTCGGCGCTAAATTTTGCGAGATGACGCTGCGGCATGCCGATGCCGGGCCGCTCCGGCCATCCATGGCTTCCTTGTGCCGGGCGAACCGGCTAGAAGGGCGCCGCCCATCCTTCCTCACCGTTCGCGAGACCGCTGCCATGAGACTGCCGTCATGAGCGATGCCCCCGACGCCCCCGCTACCCTCGCGGCCGAGGCCCGGCTTCAGGCCGAGGTCCTGGCGAAGGCGCTGCCGCATATGCAGCACTACGATGACACCATCGTGGTGGTGAAGTATGGCGGCCACGCCATGGGCAACGAGGATGTGGCGCGCCATTTCGCCCGCGACATCGTGCTGCTGGAGCAGGCCGGGGTGAACCCGGTGGTGGTCCATGGCGGCGGCCCGCAGATCGGCGCCATGCTGTCGAAGCTCGGCATCAAGTCCGAGTTCGCCGCCGGCCTGCGGATCACCGACAAGGCCACGGTGGAGATCGTCGAGATGGTGCTCGCCGGCTCCATCAACAAGCAGATCGTGGGCTTCGTGAACGAGGCCGGCGGCAAGGCCATCGGGCTCTGCGGCAAGGACGGCAACATGGTGCGCGCCCGCAAGGTGACCCGCACCGTGTTCGATCCTGACAGCCAGATCCCGCAGGCGGTGGACCTCGGCTTCGTCGGCGAGCCCGACGAGGTGGACACCACCGTGCTCGACCAGATCCTCGGCCGCGAGCTGATCCCGGTGCTCGCTCCGGTGGCGGCGGCGGTCGACGGCGGCACCTACAACGTGAACGCCGACACCTTCGCCGGCGCCATCGCCGGGGCGCTCGGGGCCAAGCGGCTGCTGCTGCTGACCGACGTGCCGGGGGTGCTCGACAAGGACAAGAAGCTCATCCCGAGCCTCACCATCGCCCAGGCCCAGGCGCTGATCGCCGACGGCACCATCTCCGGCGGCATGATCCCGAAGGTGGAGACCTGCATCTACGCGCTGGAGAAGGGCGTGGAGGGCGTCGTCATCCTCGACGGCAAGGTGCCCCACGCGGTGCTCCTGGAGTTGCTCACCGACCACGGCGCCGGCACCCTCATCACCCGCTGAGGCGCCGGCGCACGCGCCGGTCAGTCTGCCCGCGGGCTGACCGGGTCACGCGTTCTTGCGAAGACAGGAGGCCGCATGGCCGACGACGACTACGTCTATGACGAAGCGACGGGCGAATGGCGCCCCGCCGCCGAGATCGCCGCGGCCGCGGCGGCGGCCAAGGTGGCGCGTGACGCGGCCGGCAACGTCCTGGCGGACGGCGACAGCGTCACCCTGATCAAGGACCTGAAGGTGAAGGGCGCGAACCAGACCCTGAAGCAGGGCACGGTGATCCGCTCCATCCGCCTCACCGACGATCCGCAGGAGATCGACTGCCGCCACGACACCATCAAGGGCCTCGTCCTGCGCACCGAGTTCGTGCGCAAGCGGTGAGCGGATCGCCGGCGGCGGCGTGTGCCCACGGGCATGTCCGGGCCGATGAGACCCAGCCCGGCGCTTCCCCTCAGCGGGTGAAGTTCGGCTTGCGCTTGCCGAGGAAGGCGTCGATGGCCTCGGCGAAGTCGGCGGTGGCGGCCCCGCGCACGAAGGCCGCGTGCTCGGCTTCCATCTGGGCGGGCAAAGCGGTGGTGGCGGCGGCGCGCAGCAGCGCCTTGGTGCGACCCATGGACAGGCCCGACTGGGCGGCAAGCCGCAGCGCGATCGCACGCGTCTGCGCCTCCAACTCATCCGCCGGCACCAGCCTGTTGACGAGGCCGAGGCGCAGCGCCTCGGCGCCGCCTACCGCGCCGCCGAGCAGCGCCAGCTCCATCGCCTTGCGCAGGCCCACCGTGTGCACCAGGTTCCAGGAGAGGGTGCAGTCCGGATTGGCGGCGACCCCCACATAGGCGACCGAGAACTTCACGTCCTCGGCGGCGATGGCGAGGTCGGCCGCCAGCGCTACCCCCATGCCGCCTCCGGCCACCGCGCCCCTGAGGCTGGCGACCACCGGCCGCGCATCCTCGGACAGGCGCAGCAGCGCCGGATGCAGGAGGCCGAGCAGTTCCTCGGCCACCGCCGACTTGTCGGCGGCGGCCTGGAAGCTGGCGAGGTCGCCGCCGGCGATGAAGGCCCGCCCCGCGCCCGAGAGCACGATCACCTGCACGCCTGGGTCGGCCAGCAGCCGCTCCACCGCCGCCGCGAAGTCCCGGCTCATGGCGACGTCGAGGGCGTTCAGGAGCTCCGGGCGGTTGAAACGGATCTCACCGATGCCGTCGGCGACGGTGACCTCGACCCGGGGGGAGGCCGGCGGCGGGGTTTCGGGAGCGGCAGCGGTCATGGGCGTTTCCTTATCCTTGAGCGCTTCTTCCGTCTTCGCTGAGCCGGGAAGCCGCGATGTTTTTCGGGTGGAAGGGCTTTTCCGGTCCTGGCCGGCTCGATGTCCGTCGCGGCCGGCCGGTCGGGCTATTTCCCGGCCGGCGCGGGTCCGGTGGGCTCGCGCAGGAAGCGCCCGGGGGTGAAGCCGCGGATCTCGTCATGGGCATCGGCCACGGTGGTGGTGTCGCCCAGGGTGCCGGCCCGGCTCACCCGGCACCAGCGGGTGCCGTCGAGGGTCCGGCAGCCGAGGTTGCGCAGGCGGATGCCGGCGGCGAAGGCGGCGACCACCTTGGCCTTCTCGCTGGGGTCGGCGCGCAGCTTCAGGGTGTCGCCGGGCTTGAGGTTGGCCACCTCCCACTCGTCGGGGCCGCCGGCGTCGCTGTCGGCGAACTCCGGGGTGCCGACGCTCTTGTCGTCGAAATCCGCGGCGGTGAAGTCGCGGGCCTCGGCGGCGCAGGCGAGGCCCAGGACAAGGAGCATGCCGGCCGCGGCGCGCCGGCTTTCGCGAAGGATCATCCCGTTTCAACTCCCCGTGCGGCGCGCGACGCGCCCGCCTGATGCCTGGATAGCACGGGGGCGGGCCGGCGCCGCAAGAGGACGGTGGGGGAAGCGCCGCTCAAGACGGGGAGCGCCGCCGCAACGGGCGCGGTGGCAACGGCGCGCGACCGGCAAGGGCAGTGGACGCGGGCGATAATGGACGCCGCCGCAACGGCGTGGGACCGGAACGTGGCCGTGGACGCGGGCGCTTTCGCGCAAAAGGCCGTGCGGCAAAAACGCCACCGCGAGGGGCGGGCATGGCGGCCGCAGACCGAGCCGCAGACCGAGCCCGCGCGTCAGCCCATCCCCGGCGCCGCCAACGACCAGCTCTGGCGGGCGAGCGCTCAGGCGCCCGCGCAGCCTCAGCCCAGCCAGAGGCCGAGCAGCGCCACCGCGATCACCCACAATGCGAGGTTGCCCCAGAAGGCGCGGCGGGCCTCCGCCTTGCCGATGCCTTCGAGGCTTTCCGGCGCCAGGCGCAGGCCGTCGCGGGTGGCCTCGTCGAGCTGGCCCATCACCCGCGCCGTGCGCTGGAGAAGCTGCGGCACGCCGGCGGCGAACCCGCCCACCTCGTGCAGGCCGGCCCCCGCCCGCTGCAACTGGCCCACCGGGCCGAGATTGCGGGCGATCCAGTCCTCCACCACCGGGGCGGAGGTGCGCCACATGTCGAGCTGCGGGTCGAGGGAGCGGGCGACGCCCTCCACCACCACCATGGTCTTCTGCAGCAGCAGCAGCTCGGGCCGGGTCTGCATGTCGAACAGGGCCGTGACCTCCAGCAGCAGGGTCAGCAGCCGGGCCATGGAGATCTCGTCCGCCCGGCGCGAATGGATCGGCTCGCCGATGGCGCGGATGGCGAGGGCGAAGTCGTCGATGGAATGGTGCGCCGGCACGTAGCCGGCCTCGAAATGCACCTCCGCGGTGCGCCGCCAGTTGCGGGTGATGAAACCGTAGAGGATCTCGGCCAGGAACCGCCGCTCCTTCAGCCCGAGCCGCCCCATGATGCCGCAATCGACGATCACCAGCCGGCGGTCGGCATCCACGAACAGGTTTCCGGGATGCATGTCGGCATGGAAGAAGCCGTCGCGCATGGCCTGCCGCAGGAAGGACTGCATGACGATGCGGGCGAGATCCTTCAGGTCGTAGCCGGCCGCGCTCAGCGCCGCCCGGTCGGCGAGGCGGATGCCGTCGATCCACTCGGTGGTGAGCACCTCGCGGCCGGAGCGGTTCCAGTCCACCGTCGGCACCCGCACCTCGGGGTCGTCCTTGAGGTTCTCGGCCAGCTCGGCATAGGCGGCGGCTTCCAGCCGCAGGTCCATCTCCATGGTGATAGAGCGGGCCATGGTGTCGACCACGGTGACGAAGCGCAGGCGGCGGCCCTCGGGCAGCACCGCCTCGGCGAGGCGGGCGGCGCGGCGGAAGCTGCCGATGTCGGCGGCCAGCCGGCGCTCGATGCCCGGGCGCAAAATCTTGACCGCCAGGTCGCGGCGGCTGCCGTCGGGTTCGATCGCCTCGGCCCGGTGGACCTCGGCGATGGAGGCGGCGGCGACCGCGGGGCCGAACACGGCGAAGGCCTCGCTCACCGGCCGGTCGAGGGTCTCGGCGACGGTAGCTTCCGCCACGTCCTGGCCGAAGGCCGGCATCCGGTCCTGCAGCACCTCCAGGTCGCGGGCGACGGAGGCGCCCACCACGTCCGGCCGGGTGGCGAGGAACTGGCCGAGCTTCACGTAGGACGGGCCGAGCCGGGAGAGCGCGGCGGAAAGCCGCGCCGCGCGGGTGCCGGCGTCGGGCCGGGCGATGAGCCGGGCGATGCGCAGCGGCAGCCGCGCGAGCGGCGGCACGGTGGCCGGCGAGACGAGCGACAGCACGCCCTCGCGCGCCAGCACGTAGCCGGCCCGGGAGAAGCGGGCGGCGTCTGCGAGCAGCAGGATCATGCGGCGCTCCCGGCTGCGAGGGCGGCCATCAGATCCGGAAGCCCCAGTGCAGCGCCACCACGCCGCCGGTCATGCGCAGGAAGTCGACCCGGGCGAGGCCGGCCGCGCGCATCATCCCGGCGAAGGCCTCGGGCGGCGGGAAGCGGCGGATGGATTCCACCAGGTACTGGTAGGGCTCCGCATCCCCCGCCACCCGGCGGCCGAGCTCGGGAATGACGCGGAAGGAGTAGTTCTCGTAGATCTTGTCGAGGACCGGCACGTCCACCTTGGAGAATTCCAGCACGAAGGCCCGTCCGCCCGGCTTCAGCACCCGGCGCATCTCGGCGAGCGCCAGCGGGATGCGCGGCACGTTGCGGATGCCGAAGGCGATGGTCACGGCATCGAAGCTGCGATCGGGGAAGGGCAGGGCCTCGGCGTTGGCCTCGGCGAACTCGACCCTGGCGTCGAGGCCGGCCTTCTGGGCCCGCTCGCGGCCCACCGCCAGCATGTCGGCATTGATGTCGGCCACCACCGCGCAGGTGCCCGGCCCGCCGGCCCGCACCACCCGGAAGGCGACGTCGCCGGTGCCGCCCGCAAGGTCGAGCAGCCGGAAGGCGCGGGCCGACTGGGGCGGGCGCACCTTGGAGACCAGCGCGTCCTTCCATGCCCGGTGCATGCCGCCGGACATGAGGTCGTTCATGATGTCGTAGCGCCGGGCCACCTTGTGGAAGACGTCGTCCACCAGGGCCTGCTTCTCGCCGAGCGGCACCGAGCGGTAGCCGAAATGGGTCTCGCCCCCGGCGGAAGGATTGGATGCGGCGTCGGTCATGATGGGCTTCGCCCCGTGCTTATCGCGTTGGGCGCGACCTTATCGGATGAGTTCGCCCCGCGCCATGGACGGCGGCATTATGCCCACCCGGGGCGAGAGGCCGGCCGCGCCCGATCCGGCGGATGCGAGACGGGTGGCGCAGGGTATGCGGCGAGACGAGGCCGCGGTCTCGCGTGCGCGCTGTCCGGCAATGGACCGGAGATCTTACGCCCAACCCCGCCCCGCGGAGCGGGAGGGGATTGAGATTCCGTCCGGTTTCGAGCCCGTTCTCAGAGGTAGGCGAGGCGGCGGTCGCGACGGCGATCCTGTACCGGCTGGTAGGCGATGCGGGCGTGGTGGGCGCAATAGGGCGCGCCCGGATTGCTCTTGCCGCCGCAGAAATGGAAGCTGTCGGTGCCCGGCTCGCCCATCGGCCAGCGGCAGGTGGTGTCGGTCAGGTTCATGATGGTGGAGCGCTGGCCGATGGCCACCACGTTGTCCGCCCGGGGGTCCGGCGCGGGCGGGGGGGTGG
>CALMSN010000084.1 GCA_937872325.1 uncultured Xanthobacter sp.
TGTTCCGGTCCGGCCCCCGTGGGCGGGTCCGCCGCCCCCCGGCTTTCGGCGCCGGGGGGGGGGTGGCCGAGCTTGCCTTGGCGTCCGATCACCGCCGCGACATCGATGCCGGGGTGCGGATCCATCCCGCCTTGCTCGACATCGCCACCGGCTTCGCCATGGCGCTCGCGCCGGCCTACGCCGCCTCCGACGTGCTGTGGGTGCCCCTCTCCTACGGCCGGATCCGGATCTTCGGCCCGCTGCCGGCCGAGATCGTCAGCCGGGTGCGGGTGCGCCCGGAGGCGGAGACCGGCGACGGCTATGCCGGCTTCGACATCACCATCGCCGGCACCGACGGCACGGTGGCGATGGAGGTGGAGCGCTTCGTGATGAAGCGGCTCGACGACGCCCGCGGCCTCGGCCCGGCGCCGCGCGCCGCCGCCCGCCCGGCCGCGGCGCCTGCGGAGGCAGCCTCGCCCGCCGCCCAGCAGCTTGCCGCCCAGGTGGGCCAGGGCATCCGCCCGCAGGAGGGCTTCGAGGCGCTGATGCGGGCCCTGGCCAGCGGCGAGGTGCAGCCCATCGTCACCTCGCTGGACCTCGGCGCCCTGCGCCAGCGCGCCACGCCGGCGGCCCGCCCCGTCGGCGGCGCCGATCCCACCCAGTTCGAGCGGCCGGAGCTGGAAAGCCACTTCATCGCCCCGCGCACCCCGGTGGAGCACAAGATCGCGGGGTTCTGGTCGGAGCTGCTCGGGGTGGCGAACATCGGCGTCGAGGACAACTTCTTCGACATCGGCGGCCACTCGCTCATCGCGGTGCGGCTGTTCCGGATGATCAAGAAGGAGTTTTCCATCGACCTGCCGATCTCGGCCCTGTTCGATGCGCCCACCATCGCCGGCTGCGCGGCCCTGGTCGCCGAGCACGGCGGCGCGCAGGACGAGACTGCCCCGCAGTCGGCCGCCGGACCGGCGACGCCGGCACCGTTCGGGGCGCAGAAGCCGGTGCACGTGGTCACCATGAGCACCGGACGCGCCGGGCGCACGCCGTTCTTCCTGTGCGCGGGCATGTACGGGAACCTGCTGAACCTGCGCCAGCTCGCCTTGCACATCGGCCATGACCGCCCGGTCCTCGGCCTCCAGGCGCGCGGGCTGTTCGGCGACCGCGCGCCGCACGAGACCTTCGAGGAGGCCGCGCGCGACTACATCGCGGAGATCCGCGCCATCCGTCCGCGCGGCCCGTACCTGCTCGGCGGCTTCTCCGGCGGCGGGCTGATCGCGTACGAGATCGCCCGCCAGCTGCGCGAGGCCGGCGAGGAGGTGTCCGGGCTCATCCTGCTCGATACCCCCCTGCCGGACCGCTACAGCCTCGACCTCCTCGACCGGATCCAGCTGAAGACCCAGGACATGCGCCGGCACGGCCGGCACTTCCTCAGCCACTGGCTGGAAGCCCGGCGCGAATGGGGCGAGGCGATGCGCCAGCGTCGCGACATCCGGGAGGACGACGCCAGCGCCTTCCACAACCTCAAGATCGAGGCCGCGTTCCTGCGCGCCCAGGCCCGCTATCAGGTCCGCCCCGCGCCCGGGCGGCTGGTGCTGTTCCGGCCGAAGATTGAAGTGCGCTACAACCTGAGGGGCGGACGTGCCCTCAAGGACGGCCTGCTGCCGGCGCTGCCGGACAACGGCTGGAACCGGTATGCGGCGCAGGTGACCGTCCACGAGGTGCGCGGCGACCATGATTCCATGGTGCTCGAGCCCAACGTGCGCGGCCTCGCCGACCGGCTGCGCGCGGAGCTGTCGCGGATGGAAGCCGGCGAGAGCCTCGACGCGGAGGTCGACCGACGCAACGCGGCCGAATAGGGGGCGTACCGGCCGCGGCCGACCGCCGTGAGGCTGGTTCGGCGGCCGTCCGGCCGCCCATGGCCGGCGGGCCGGACGCCTGAACCGAGCAGAGACTGTGCCTGCCCCCCGCTCCGACCAGCGCCGCTTATCGAGCGGTGCCGGCGAGGTCGGGGCCAGCGCCTCTCACGCCCAGCCAGATGGCCGTGCCCAGGTCACCCGCCTGTTGAAGGAAATGGATCGGCCGCCCTCGTCCATCGCGAAAGCGATCGACATCGGTGTCCGGCGTAGGGCCTCCGGCTCGCGAACGCGCTCTGGAGTCGTGATCTGGAGGAGGGGCGCCGCAGCTTTTAATGCACGCTGCACGGCGCACGGGTTGTCTATCAACAATTTAGATAGCGCTTCACCGATCAACTTGAAGCAACTGGATCGGAATACGAGCTGAAGCGCGTAGTCACGCCAACCCGCATCCAGTTCTCTCGGATCGGGCACCCGATGATTGAAATCGAGCCGGCGGATCCGCGCGGGCGGCGCCGGACACCATGCGGGCGGCCCGCGCCGCCGGCATTGCGATCCGTCGAAGGCCGGGGAGCGGGGCCTACCTCAGCTTCACGTCGTCGCTGGCGGCGGTGGAGGCGCGCAGCCTGTCCTCGCCGGCCGCCACCGAGACCGAGGCGGCCCGCAGCATGGCGGTCTCGATGGCAACCGCCGCCGGCGCAGGCGCAGGTTCCGGGTGGGCGGCCGGCGCCGCAGGGGCCGATCCGGCGGCCGTGCCCGGCTTGCCGGAGGCCGCGGCCGTGCGCACCGTCGCCCGCGGCGCGGCATCGGCCATCGGCGCCTTCACCACCGGCGCCGGCGGCTCGATGGCCAGCGGCATCGCCATCAGGCGGGTGATGAGGCCGGTCTCGGCGGCCAGGGTGTATTCGGCCGTCTTCAGGTCGTAGGAGGCGGAGTTGAGGTTCACCTCCGCCGCAGTCAGGTTCTCGATGCTGCGGATCTCGTCGAAGGTGGAGCGCTCGCCCACCCGGCGCTCGGAGCGCACGCCCTCCAGCATCGCCTCGGCGGCGCGCCGCTCGTCCTGGGCCAGCACCAGCATGCGCCGGGCCTGGCGGCGGCGGTCGGCGGCGGCGTGGACGGCAGCGGCCACCCCGTCGCGGGCCGCGATGCGCTCCAGGTCGGCCGCCACCTTCTCGTGGCCCTTCTGGCTGATGTTGGCCGCCTGCCCGCCGCTGATGTCGAACGGCATCCGGAGGCGCAGCTCCGCCCGCGCCTCGTTGGTGATGTCGACGCTCGGGAGGCTCCCGCCCTCGCCCGCCACCCGCAGGCCGGCGGAGACGGTGGGCAGAAGCTCGCCTTCGGCCTCGCTGACGCGGGCCTGGGCCGCGTCGACCCGTGCGGCCCGCTCGCGGATGCGGGGATTGTTGCGCAAGGCGAGGCCGATCAGCGCCCGCTCGTCTTCCACCAGGCCCAGCGCGGCGGCCTCCGGCAGGCGCGAGGCCGCGGGCACGCCGAGGCGCCGCGCCACCTGCTCCACCTGCGAGATGGTCCCGCGGGCCTGCTCCGACAGCACCCGGATCCGCGCGATCTGGCGGTCGATGTCGTCGAGATCCACCCGGCTCGCCGCCCCCACCGCCATCTCCGAGGCCAGCTCCCGGCGCAGCTGCGACAGGAGGACCTGCTGGCGGTCGAGGGCGCCGATCAGCGCCCGCTGCTGGTTGATCCTGAGCAGAGCCAGGGCCAGCTCGTAGGCGGTGGCGATGCGGCGGTCGGTCAGCGCCTCCTCGGAGGCGCGGAACTCGGCCTGGGCGGCCAGCACGGCCGCCTCGGTGCGCCCGCCCTGGTAGAGCGGGATATCGACGCCCAGCGCATAGGAATAGATTCCGCCGGCATAGGTACCCGGATAGCCCGCATCGCGCTCCACGCTGCCGCCGCCGGCGGCGGCCAGAGCCGCGGTGGGCATGCCGAGGGCCTGCGCCTTGGCGATCTCGTCGCCGGCCGCGTTGACCCGCGCCTGGGCCGCGCGCACCTCGGGCGACACATCCACCCGCTGGAGCGGCGTCAGCGCGCCGGTGGCGGACGGATCGACCGGCCCGAAGACGGCGTAGGGGGCGCTGCAGACGGGATCGGTCGGAGCAAAGCAGCCCGGCCGCGTCGCACAGCCGGCCAGGGCCGACGAGGCGATCGCAAGCATCGCAAATCTTGCTGCGTGGCTCATGCCGTGGCTGCCCGTCGGTAAAGTCAATGTGTGCTCACGAAGAGGTGCAGCGACATCGCGGAAGCTGCCCCTATGTGTACCAAGTCGTAAACAGACAGGGTAAATGGACGATTAACCCCGCCTATCCGACGGTCGCACCATCAAAGAAATGCCATTGTTTGGTGGTGGTAAGCTGATGTTAATAATTCTGCTCTGCGCGCCAGGAATGGCTGAATGTCCTGAAACCGCCAGAGCAACGCCACACACATGGCGGCCGCAATGCAGCATTCAGCCCATGGTTTCTTAACTATACCAAAAGGGTAGGCGGGTCGTCGCGTTGACCGCAGGGGGCCACGGTGCTTCCTTACAGTCCCGCTGTAGCCACAGTGGACAAATTAAAAAGCGGTCGAGCGACGATTCATCAGGAGTGACAGTTCAAATGGCCGCGGGGGAAACAGAAGCCACAGTCCGAGCGATCCAGCGTTCGGATGGTATTGAACGGCATTCTTTTCTGGGCACCTCCTTCGACCAGCTTCCCTATGCCTCGGTGGTGAAGCTGATCGGCGAGACGAAGGGCAAGGACGGCTTTCGCTACGTGGTGACGCCCAACGTCGACCATGTGGTCCGCCTGTCACGCATGCCCCAGCTGAACAGCTGCTACGATGAGGCCTGGCTTTCGCTCTGCGACAGCCGGCCCATGTCCTGGCTCGCCCACTTCATGCCGCCGCTGTCGCTGCCCCGGGTCACCGGAGCCGATCTCACGGCTGGCCTGTTCGCCGAGGTGATCGCCGCCGGCGACCGGATCTCCATCATCGCCTCGAGCGAGGAGGTGGTGCAGCGCATGCGCGGCAAGTATCCCGCGCTGGACCTGCACGCTTACACGCCCCCGCACGGCTTCGCCGACAATCCGGTGGAGATGATGCGCTGCATCGACTTCATCCTGGATTCGCAGGCGGACTTCACCTTCATCGCGGTGGGCTCGCCCCAGTCCGAGAAGCTGGCCTTCGCGGTCTCGCAGGAGCCGACCGCGCGCGGCATCTGCCTGTGCGTCGGCGCCTCGCTGGAATTCCTCACCGGCATCAAGCAGCGCGCGCCGCACTGGATGCAGTCCCTCGGCATCGAGTGGCTGCACCGGCTCGGCAGCGATCCCAGGCGGCTGTGGCGGCGCTACGTCTTCGCCTTCCCGCCTTTCGCCCGGCTCGCCGCATCGGAAGCCAAGCACCGCTGGGGCCGGGCGGCCCACAAGCTGGCGCTCCACACGGAGGCGGCGCTGTCCCGCCTCCTGCACGGTCATCGCGCGTTCAGGTAGAGCGCCAGGGCGGCCATGGTGCCGATGGTCTGCTGCACGGTGTATTCCTGCTGCATGACCAGCCCGGGATGCTCCACCAGGTACTCGTAGAACGGCAGGGCGAAGCGCGAGGGCTCGATGCGCCTTTGCGCCGCCTGCTCGGCCACCCCGGTCTCCGGCATCGGTGACCAAGGCGGCCCGAACAGCCAGCCGAAGGCCGTCTCCGCCTGCGGCGCCCAGCCATGGATGGGGATCCCCGCCGGCGCCGGCACGCCCATGGCGATGCTGTCCTCGTGCAGCGGATTGGTCGCCTGGCGCAGCCCGCCGCCGGTGACCAGGGTGCGCCCGAGCTGGTTGGCGCCGTAGACCAGATGATGCACCCGGTGCATCGCCTCCAGCAGCTTCTGATCACCGCTCAGCATGTGCGCGCGCATGACGAGCTGCAGCTCGTGCACCGCCGGCGCCGCGCCATGGCCCCAGCCCGACGGCGCATAGGGATGCTTGAGGCCGGGATAGGCCACCTTGTCCTGCGCATCCACGATCTCGCGGGCATCGTGCTGGAACTGCCGGCCGAGGGCCGCGACGATGGCCGGATCCGCCCCGGCGGCGTTCATGTAGTCCCAGGCCGCGTCGCCCTTGCGGGCGTAGAGGTCCCATCCGGCGCGATACTCGTCCTCGAACAGCCGGCCATAGGCCTTGTCGCCGGTGAGCCGGAACAGGCCTGCCGCGGCGGCCCCGCGATAGCCGCGCGCCGCCTTCTGCAGCACCGCCTTGCGGGTCGCCCAGGGCTCGGCCTTGAAGGTGCCGGCGGCGGCCGCCGCCTTCAGGGCATCGGCATAATAGGCATCGGGATCGGCATAGCCGCGCTCGGCCGCCTTGAAGGCGGCGGCGGCGCTGTCGGCATAGAGCCGGGCTGCCGCCGGCTGGCCGGCCGCGGCCAGGAGCCGGGACAGCTTCGCCGCCACCGAGGCGTAGTGGTAGCTCGTCATGTGGTCGGGAGCGTAGGTGAAGACCTGCCGGTGCTCGAGGAAGCTCGGCTCGCCCTTCATGGGATGCTCGTCGCTCTCGATGCCGCCGCGCACGCTGCCATCAGGCACCTGCAGCCGGCGGAAGAAATCGAGCGACCAGATGGCCTCGTGCAGCACGTCCGGCAGATCGTCGGTGCCGGCATAGGCAGGATGGTCGAGCAGCTCGCGGGTGCGCGGCAGGCCGAAGGTCTGCGCCCGGCGCGCCGGCGGGGTAGCCTCGAAGGCGTCGAGCAGCAGCGAGGTGACCTCGACGCCATGGATGCGCCGGTCCCAGTCGCCGGCATCCATGTAGCCGCCCCAATAGGTGTCGGGCGCCACCTTGTCGGTGATCCAGGCGCTGGTCACCGCCTCCGGGAAGGGAATGAAGCCCCACTCGAAATTGGACGACCAGGCGAGCGGCAGCCGGCTCTCGCGCACTGTCACCCCGGCCCCGGGCCGGAACGGCGCCGGCCGGGTGTAGCCGAAGCGGCCGTCCAGCGCGATGCCGCTGCGGTGATGATACAGCCCGGCCAGCGACAGCCCGGCCGCCCGCGTCCACACCGTTTCGTCGAAGAGGATCGGATCGGAGACGCCTAGGCCGGGAATGTGGATCCGGTAATTGCCCTGTGCGGTGGGGCGGAATGCCGAATAATCCAGCTCGAAGACGTGGGTTTGGGCCCGGTTGGCGGCCCGGGCGCGGGTGACGCTCGCCCCCGCGGCGAGCTGGGCCGGCAGACCGCCGGAGAGCTCGGCCACCTCGAACTCGCGGCCGTTCACCGCGGCGACGGTGGCGAACACCGCGGTGGCGTCCATCTCGCCGCCCAGCCGCTGCAAGGCGATCCGCTGGCCTTTCGCGAGGCCATGGGGCGCCGCGGCGGTAAACCTGTTGCCGGACAGCCGCGAGAGGCCCACCGGCTGGGCGGCGGCGTCCACATAGTCGACCAGCGGCTTCGGCAGGCCGTTGCCGAACTCCGGCGCGTCGGGCGCCATCCGCAGGCGGATCGGGCCGGAGAACACCTCCTGCCCTCCGGCATCGAGGATGCGGAAGGTATCGAGGCCGTAGCGGCGGAAATCCACCGCGCCGCCATCGGGCCCGCCCGGCAGCCAGAAGGCGAGATAGGCCACCTTGGCCACATCCTCGGGCCGGTGGCCGTTCTGGGTCGCCCGGATGGCCATGGCGCAGGTGGCGCGGTCGTCGAAGGTGAAGGCGGTCTCCGGCAGGATGCGCTTCGGCCAGGCGATGACGTGCGCCCCCGGCGGCAGCGGCCCGTCCAGCTCCAGGAAGACCTCGTGCCGGAAGCCGGCGCCGGCGCGGGTGCCGCCCCACGGCCCGCGGAACAGGCCGGACTCGAAGGGCACCGACTTGCGATGCACCGCCACCACCTTGCGCCCGCCGATGGGCCCGTAGCCGGCGGCATCGTCCACCGCGTCGCGATCGAGGAAGGTGGTGGGCGGCGTATCGGCGATGCGCAGGTGATCGCGCTTCGGGCCGACGACGATGCCCCAGTCATTGCCCCGGCGGACCCAGGTGCCGTTCGGCTCGGTGCGCGGCGCATCGAGGGCGACGATGCCGCCGCGCCGGAACGGCGGGTCGCGCAGCTCCACCGCGACGATGTTCGGCGTCGCCATGGTGACCTCGCCCACCCGCACCGCATCCACCGGTCCGGCCTCCTGCACCGTGGGGGTCGCCGGCTGCGCCGCCGCCGGCCCGCCGCCCGCCATGGCGGCGAGGAGGGCCAAAGCCGGCAAGGCCAGGGCGAAGCGCGCGGCGGCCGCTCGGGCGGGGCGACGGGCGAACGAGGGGACGGCCATGGCGAAAGCTCCGCTGGAGCGTCTTCCGCTCGCACAGGCGGGCGCGAAACGCTCCGGATTCATGATTTAACGCATTTTACCCGCGCGAACCGGGACCCGGTTCGCTGGAACATCCGGCCTCTTCAGGAGCGCGATCCCATCGCACCGCCCTCCGGGCGCCGGTGCGGCTTGTGGCGTGCATCGCACCGCCGCGTCAAATGGCGAAGACGTGACAGTCGCGGCCGCCCGCGGAAGGGGCGTCGCGGTGGTTCCGCTGCGACAGCAGATCGCGCAGCTTTGTCTTCAAGATAAAGGTCTTTTAACATTAACTTGGCGCTCAACTTTTTCTGGCACCTCTCACAGGCATGTTCTGGCTGGAAGACCGAGCTTGAAGTTCATCGCCCTACTTGTCGCGCTGGCGGGCGTGTTCCCGATGAGCCTGCTGCTGCGGAGCAGCGGGCTCTTCGCCCGTGCGTTCTGGGTGATTATCGGCATGCTGCCGTTCTTCTCGGCGGTCTTCCCGATGTTCGACATCGGCCTGATCAGCTGGGGCGACCACTGGATCGGCTTCGTCTACAGCCTCGAGCTCACCATCGTCGACATCCTGGCTCTGGCCGCCTTCTTCGCCCTTCCGGGCCGCGGGCTGCCGTGGTGGTGCAAGCTGCCGGCGCTGTTCTTCGTCATCGCCGCCGGGCTGTCGATGCTGCAGGCGGACGAGCCGCTCGGCGCCTTCTTCGGGGTATGGCAGTTCGCCCGGATGGTGTTCGTGATGGCGGTGGGGGGGCACGCCTGCCGGGTGGAACCGCGGATCGCCATCTACATCCTGCTCGGCATGTCGCTGGGCATGGGCTCGCACCTGGTCGCGGTGCTCCAGCAGCGCTTCATCCTGGGCATCGCCCAGGCGCACGGGCTGTTCCTGCACCAGAACACCCTGGGCATGGCCACCCACATGGTGCTCTACCCGGCCCTGGCGCTGCTGCTCTACGGCTACCGCCGCTGGTGGCTGGCCCCCACCGTCGCGGCGACGGTGATCGTGGTGGTGCTCACCGCCTCGCGGGCGACGGTGGGCTTTGCCGGCTTCGGGCTGCTGCTGACCTTCGTGCTGCTCGCCATGTCCGGGATCACCCAGCGCCAGATGCTGTTCGCGGCGGTGAGCGTGCTGGCGCTCGCCATCATCACCCCGCTGGCGCTGGCCTCGTTCCACAAGCGGTTCGCCGAGAACCCGCTGAACGAGGAGCAATATGACGAGCGGGCCGCGTTCAACCGCACCGCCGCCTTCATTCTCGCCGATCATCCCGGCGGCATCGGCAGCAATCACTACGTCCATGTGGCGAAGAATTTCGGCTATGCGAGCCGCGCCGGCGTGCTCGACAGCGAGGTCAACCGGCGCAACATCGTCCACAACGCCTACTGGCTGACCGCGGCGGAGACCGGATATCTCGGCCTCGCCGCCTACCTGGGAATGCTGGCGGCGCCGCTGGTGTGCGCGTTCGCCGCCGGCTGGCGCGACCGCAACCGCGCCGAGGGCGCTTTGCTGCTGGGATTCGGCGTCGCCCTCCTGATCGTCTATGTTCATTCGAACTTCGAATGGATCGTGTTTACCAAGGACGTGCAGTATCCGCTGTTCATGACCATGGGCATGACCTTCGGCATCGCCACCTGCCTCGGCGACCTGCGCCGGGCCGAGCGCGAGCGCAGGCAGCGCGATGCCACCGGGCCGCAGGCCCGCGCCGCCCCGCAGGTGCCGCCATGGGCCGCGCAAGGATGGGCGCGATGACGATGAAATTCCCGCGCTGCCGCCGCCCCGGCGCAGCGCCGACTGGAGACCGAACGCAGATGACCCGCCTGTCGCCTCTCGCCCGGCTCCGCATCCGCGGCGCCGCCTTCGTCGCCTGCGCCGCCATCGCCGCGCTGGCGGCGCCCGCTGCGGGCAGCGCCGAGGAGTACCGGCTCGGCGTGCAGGACCGCCTGCGCGTCCATGTGGCCGAATGGCCGGCACTGAGCGGCGAGGTCGTCGTGGGCCCCACCGGCGACATCACCCTGCCGATCATCGGCCGGGTGCCCGCCGCCGATCTCAACACCGTCCAGCTCGCCGAGGCCATCGCCCGCCGGCTGCAGGAGAAGACCCGGCTGCCCCAGGCGCCGGACACCGCGGTGGACGTCGCCGTCTACCGCCCGTTCTACATCCTCGGCAACGTGCAGACCCCGGGCGAGTATCCCTTCCGCCCCGGCATGCGGGTGCTGAACGCCCTGTCCATCGCCGGCGGCCTCTACCGCAACGAGCGGGCGATGCAGTGGGACATCGACCGGGTCACCATCTCCAGCCGCGGCGAGCTCGCGGTCCTCGCGGTGCGGCGCTCCGACCTCAAGGCCGAGCGGATCCGCCTGGAGGCCGAGCTCGACGACAGCCAGGCCTTCCCGCCGCCGCCGGCCGATGCCGACGAGGCGCTGAAGCGGGCGCTGGCCGAGCAGCGCCGGATCTTCGAGGCCAACTTGGAGCGGCGCAAGGCCGAGCGGGCGCTGATGGAGAGCTCGGTGAGCGCCGGCACCCAGGAGATCGCCTCCATCGCCAAGCAGATCACCGACGTCGGCCAGAAGGTGGCGGCCACTCAGACCGAGCTGGACCAGGTGCGCAAGCTGGCGAAGGCGGACCTCGCCGTCCACCGCCTGCTGCCGCTGGAGCGCGCCTTCGCCGATGCCAAGCGCGAGCAGCAGGACCTGGAGATCACGCGGCTGCGCTCCGAGCAGCGGCTCAACGACACCAAGCGGGCGCTGGCCAACCTCGACGAGCAGCGCCGCAACGCCGCGCTCGCCGGCATCCAGCGGGTGAACGCGCAGATGCGCGAGGCCGACGAGCGCACCGATGCCCTCGCCCACCTGCTCGACGGCGCCGCCTCGCACACCGAGGGCGGCGGCGACCCGGCCGCGCCCGGCGCGCAGGCCAGCCCCGCCGTACCCTCGCAGCGCTACACCATCATCCGCGCCGCCGGCGACCATGTGGAAGAGATCGATGCCAGCGAGACCACGCGGATGCTGCCCGGCGACGTGCTGAAGGTGTCCGGCGAGGCCCCGCGCGCCGCCAAGGGAGGCGCGACCGGCGGCCCGGCGGCGGTAGCCGACCTCTCGCGCCGGCCCGAGAAGGGGCGCTGACCATGCTGGAGCCCAATCATCCGCTGCCCGTCGGCACCGCTCGCGGCATCACGACGGAAGAGGTCTATGACTGGAAGTGGATGGCCAAGGCGATCTTCCGCCGGCTGTCGCTGATCTGCATCGCCGCCGTGCTGTGCATGGGGGCGGGCTTCTCCTACGTCTTCACCCGCACCCCGTCCTACACCGCCTCGACCACCCTCAACGTCACCAGCCTGCGGCTGATGACCAGCGGCCAGGACACCTTCTTCGCCGAGTCCCAGCAGGACCCGACGCTGGTGGAGACCCAGACCCAGATCATGGGCTCCGAGCCCATCGTCCGCGCCGCGCTGGAGCGCCTGGGCCTTGCTGCCGGCAGCCCCGACGAGGTGCAGCGCACCGTCAAGAAGCTGCAGGCCCGGCTCGACATCCACCGCGTCGGCCAGAGCAACCTGGCGGAGATCTCGGTCACCGACAACAATCCCAACGAGGCCGCACGGCTCGCCAACGAGATCGCCGCCACCTATCTCGCCCGCCTCCAGTCGGACCGCGAGGAGGCGACGCAATCGGGCAGCAGCTGGCTGCGCCAGCGCCTGCGCGGCGTCGGCCCGCAAGCCTACGTGATCGCCCCCGCGCTCGCCCCGATCTACAAGAGCGGCACCGGCGGCATGCAGATCCTCGTCATCAGCGGCGTGATCGGGGCGGCCATCGGCGGCTTCCTGGCGCTGCTGCTCGGCTTCCTCGACCGGCAGATCCGCGAGCCGGAGCAGGCGCTGGCGGCCACGGGCGTGGAGTGCCTCGGCCTGGTGCCGCCGCTGCGACGCCTGCGGGCCCGCAAGGGCAAGGGCGGCACGGAGCCCGGCGGCTTCTCCTTCGACGCCGCCCCCAGCCTGATCACCGAGGTGGAGCGCAAGCCCTTCTCGCCGCTCTGGCACACCCTGCGGCGGGCCGGCATCGCCGGCGTCGCCCGGCGCAGCCAGGCCCGCACCCGCATACTCGGCTTCACCTCCGCCGCGGCCGGCGGGGGCGCCACCACCCTCGCCGCCAACTTCGCCCTGCTGGCGGCGGAAGGCGGCCGGCGGGTGCTGCTGGTGGATGCCCAGCCCTACGCCCCCGAGCTCTCGCGCATGCTCGCCCCGGAGGCGCGGATCGGCCTCGTGCCCTTCCTGCGCGACGGCAAGGCCAACCTCTCCGCCCATGTCGTGAGCGACCCGGCGCGGGGCGTCGACTTCATGCCGTTCGGCGCGCTAGGCACGCAGGCCGCCGGCGGCGCGCAGCTTTTGTGGTCGCCGCGCATGGTGCGGCTGTTCTCCGAGGCGGCGGGCTACGACCTCGTCGTCTTCGACCTGCCGCCGCTGACCGCATCGGCCGACCTCGCCGCCGCCAGCGCCTATGTGGACGGGCTGCTGCTGGTGATCAAATGGGGCCGGGTGTCCGCCGACCTGCTCACCGCCGCCCTGGCCCTGGCCGAGCCGGCGCGCGACCGCCTCATCGGAAGCATTCTCAGCGGCGCCACCCCCAATGCGGTGGACCGGTGGTTCTCGCCCATGACCACCATCCTGACGAACCAGTCGGGCATCGGCGCCGCCGCATCCACCGACGCCGGATAGGCCGCCGGATCCGCCGCGCCCCCGGACGAGGGCCTGCCGTCGTCCGGACTTTCGCCACCCGCAGGCAACCGGACGGTGGGCGCCATCGTCCTCGGGCAGCGGGGAACGGGCCGCCGCCTCCCGGACAGGGACCGGATCGGAACACCCCAGCAGGGCCCTCGCGGCGCTGCGTCGCCCATGCGAGGGCGGGCCGGGACCGGCGCCCGGGCACCGTTGCCGCCCCCATCAACCCGCGCCACGCCGAACGCCCGAGAGAGCGCATGCGGATCGCCTACCTCCTCAATACCTATCCGGTCCCGAGCGGCACGTTCATCCGCGGCGAGATCCGCGCGCTCGCCGCTCGCGGCGTCGAGGTCAGCCGCTACGCCGTCCGACGCTTTCCCGACCCGCTGGTGGAACCGGCCGATCGCGAGGAGCAAGCGAAGACCCGCTATCTCCTCACCGGCAACGCCCGCGGCCTCGTCGCCGGCTTTGCCCGCGAGGCGCTGACCAACCCGCTCCGGCTCGCCCGCGCCCTCCCCGCCTGGTGGCGGCTCTATCGCAATGCCGGGAGCGGCCTCGTCCGCCACGTCGCCTATCTCATGGAGGCGAGCCTGCTGCGGCAGGAGCTGGCGCGGCAGGGGATCGCCCATGTCCACGCCCATTTCAGCGGCAACGCCGCCACCGTGGTGATGCTCTGCCGGCTGCTCGGCGGGCCCGCCTACAGCTTCACCGCCCACGGCCCGGACGAGTTCGTCGCCCCGGAGCGGCATTCGGTGGGCATGAAGATCGGCCATGCGGCGTTCGTGGTGGCGATCTCCGACTACGCCCGGGGCCGGCTCGCGCAACTCGCCGAAAACCCGCAGGACGTGCGCCGCATCGCGGTGGCGCGCTGCGGCATCGACATCGGCAGCTTCACCCCGGCGCCGCCGGTCGAGGCCGACAACATGACCTTCGTCTGCGTCGGCCGGCTCTGCCCGCAGAAGGGCCAGGTGCACATTCCCGCCGCCGTGGCCGCGCTCCGGCCCCGCTTCCCCGGGCTGAAGGTCGAGCTGGTGGGCGACGGCGAGAGCCGCGCCGAGATCGAGGCCGAAATCGCCCGGCACGATGTGGCGGACGCGATCTCCCTCCTCGGCTGGGCCGACAATGCAGAGGTCCGCCGCCGCATCGCCGCGAGCCGGGCCTTGATGCTGCCGAGCTATGCCGAAGGCCTGCCCATGGTGATCATGGAGGCCTTCGCCCTCGCCCGCCCGGTGCTCTCCACCACCATCGCCGGCATCCCCGAACTGGTGGACGCCGCCTGCGGCTGGCTGGTCCCCCCGGGCGACCATGCCGCGTTGGTGGCCGCCATGACCGCGGCGCTGGAGGCCTCTCCCGAGACGCTGGCGCAGATGGGCGCCACCGGCCGGGCCCGGGTGGAGCAGCAGCACACCCTGGCCCGGCTGGCGGAAGATCTCGAGGCGCTGTTCGCCGCCAGCCTGCGGCTCGAAGGGGCCGCCGACGCCGCAACACCGGCGCCCGCCGCCGCCCAGGCCTGAGCCGGACGGCGGCCAGGGCGCACAAAAACCGCCGCCATCCGTTCATGGGCCCGCGGCTTTATCTGATCGGCGTCGGTCCTTGACCGATCCGGGGGGCAACGCGCGAGCACCGCGCGGCTTCACGCAAGGCTCGCGCAACCATCTCAACGGCGTTTGGTCATCCCACGCCTCGGCCAAAGCCGGGCGGCAAGCCGGAGCCCGGCGATTCCGCCGGCGGATGACCGAACCCCGCACGCCCAGGCGCGACCGGCCTCACTTGTATTCGAGCAGGGCGCTGCGCCGGCCCAGCAGCCGGTTGCGGTAGAAGCGCAGCAGCCCGGCGAGCTCCGGGAAGCGGGCGAGCACCAGGAAAGTGGCGGCGATCCAACTCTCGCGCCGGCCCGCGCCCTCGCGCAGCGCCAGCCGCGCCACCTGCGCGGGATAGGCCAGCAAAAGCGCCAGGAAGGCGGGATGCACCAGCAGCCCGCCGAGGATCGCCACCAGCGGCAGCACCCCGCCCCACAGCACGATGCGCCGGACATTGGCCCGCCAGATGCCGAACGGCGAGCCGCGATGGCGCGCCTCCACCTCCGCGAAGGCGTGGCCGGCGCGGGCGCTGCGCTTCCACCACTGGGAAAAGCGGGTCATCGCGGCGTCGTGCAGGGTCATGGGGTCGGCGAGGCGGTAGATGCGCCAGCCGGCGGCGCGCAGGCGCACGCACAGCTCGGGCTCCTCGCCGGCGATGAGATCGGCGCTGTAGCCGCCGGCCGCAACGAAGGCGGAGACCCGCATCAGCGCATCGCCGCCGCATTCGGTGGCCTCGCCGGCGGGGGCCGCCCATTCGCGATCGCACAGCCAGTTGTAGACCGAGCGCTCCGGATGGCGCTCGCGCCGGCGGCCGGCCACCACCGCCACGTCGGGATGGGTTTTGAGGAAGCCGGCGGCGGTGGCGATCCAGGCCGGATCGAGGCTGCAGTCGCCATCCATGAACTGGATGGCGTCGAGCCCCGGCCATGCGGCCAGCGCCCGCGCCGCGCCCTCGTTGCGGGCCCGGGCCGCGGTGAAGGGCCGGTCCATGTCGAGGTCGACCACCAGGGCCCCGGTCGCCGCGGCCGCCGCGACGCTGGCATCGGTGGAGCCGGAATCCACATAGACGGTCCGCGCCGCCAGGGCCCCGAGCGAGGCGAAGGCCGCCTCCAGCCGCGCCCCCTCGTTGCGGCCGATCAGGACCACGGCGAGCCGCGCCGCATCCGGCGCCCCGCCCCTCGCGGCAGCGCTGGCATCGGCAGGTCCCGGCACGTCCATGGGCGGCGTCCTCAGAAGTGCATGCCGGCGAAGACGGTGCCGAAGCCGGCCTCGTAGCGCAAGGCGGTGATCGCCGCGAGCGCGGCCAGCAGGAGAAGGGTGCAGGCGATGTCCTGGATCAGGAAGGACAGCCCCTCGCGCCGCTGGCCGACCAGGATCGGCACGTAGCGGGCGAGCTCCGAGCCGCCGACCACCGCGATGGCCCCGATGAGCCCGAACGCACCGAGCGCCAGCGGCGTCGCCACCACCAGCGTGATCAGCTTGGCGACGTTCCCCGCCGCCCCGTAGAGGGCCCGGCCGGTGCCAAGGAGGGCGTAGTCGTTGGTGGTGCACAGGATGGCGAACCAGGTGCCCACCAGCATCGGCGCCAGCATCCAGCCGGCGTCGTGATACCTGGAATCGTAGACGATGTTGATGAAGACATCGGCGAACGCGGCGCCGAAGGCGAGCGCCAGCGCGCACAGGCCGAGCAGCTTGATCCGCACCGACGCGAGCCGCCCGCGCAATTCGTGCCGCGCCCCCGACTGGTGCGCCGAGACCAGCGGGAACAGCAGCGAGTAGCCGATCCGCGCGAACAGCGCCGAGGGCAGCTCCGCCATGTTGCGGGCAAGGCCGTAGACCCCGAGCACAGCGAACGGGATGTACTGGCCGAGGAACAGCTTGTCGAAGCTGGCGCAGGCGAAGGCCAGCAGCGACGACAGGTAGATCCACTTCCCGAACGACAGGATCTCCCGGACATAATCCTTGTTCCAGGCGAACCAGGAACGGGCATCCGGCATCAGGTAGGTGCCGGCCACCCGCACCGCGGTGCCGATGACCCCGGCGATCAGGAACGACCAGATGGTGGGGCTGAAATAGGTGAGCGTGAGGATCGCCACCGCGCCCACCACGTCCATCGCCAGCTCGAACAGGTTGAAGCGGGCGAACTGGAGCCGGCGCTGCAGCACGTAGAGCGACAGCGAGGAGACCGAGGAGAAGATGAAGGTCACCGCGGCGAGCTGGATCGCCCCGCGCGGCAGTTCGTAGAAGTCGGTGAGCGGCCCGGCGAGCAGCGTCAGCAGGCCGTAGAGGAACAGGCAGCGGAAGAACTGGATGGTCCAGGCGGTGTCACGGAAGGCCCGGGTGTCGCCGGCCGGATTCTGCACGATGTTCTGGCCGATGCCGGCGTCGAACACCAGCTCGATGCCGTTGCGCAGCGTCACCACGATGAGGCCGATGCCGAAGATCTCCGGCGGCACCAGACGCGACAGGCCGACATTGGTGAAGAAGCGCACCACCACCGACAGGGAGTAGGTGCCCACGGTCCATATGGCGCCGCGCAGGAACAGCTTCTGGGAAAACGACATCGGGCTGGGGACGCCTTGCTGGAGCCGGCGCGGCCTCGGCCCGGGGACGGGCGTCGTCCGACCGGACGTTACGCTGCCGCATGGAACGGGGCCTCGCCGGCCATCTCCAACCCGTACGAGGCCGCCCTATTCCGCGGCGTCCGAGGGCGCCGCGCGGCAGTCTTCAACGTTTTTGACACTCAGGAAACGGTTCTGGTTAACAGGGACCTCGGCGAGGCGCCCTGCGGCCAATGCGCTCGCTTGCCCGGCCGCCCCGGATCAGGCGGCTTCGGGTGCCCCGCGCCGGTTGACGAACCGCCGCAGCTTGCCGACCACCATGTCGCGGGTGGGAATGTTGGAAAGCACGTCCTCGATCACCGGCCCGAGGCCGAGGCCGTTCCACGGCCGCCAGCCCGCATAGGCGGTGCGGTCGAGGAAGGCGTAGAACGGCCCGTAGACGTTCTTCAGCAGATAGGCGTCGTCGCCGTTCTGGCGGAGGTAGCGCGCATGCCACGGCTTGACCCGGCCGAGCATGTGGATGATGCCGTCGCCCACCGGATCGCGCCGCTCGTACTGGGAGAAGTTCCAGGAGACGTCGAGCAGCTTCACATCGTCCTCGAACAGGATGTTGAGGGCATCCTGGTCCTGGGAATCGAGCTGGTCGAACTTGGCGATGGAGACGTCCACGAGCCGGCGCTCCACCTCGTTGGACCGCCAGGCGTCCATGTCGATGACGAGGACGCCGGTGTTGAAATAGTCATGCTCGCTTTTGAGGCCGAGACGCTGGCGCAGCTCCGGCCAGACGCCGCGGCTGCGGATCGAGATGTCGCGGACCGCGCCGATGCCCTTGCCCTGCATGTCGCAGGTCTCGGCTTCCGCCACGTCCTTGAACACCACGAGGTCGGCGTCGAGATAGAGGCAGCGGCTCGACGATGCCGGCAGGATGTCGTTGATGAAGTAGCGCGAGTAGGACGCCTTCGACTTCAGGTAGCGGGTGGAGCGGAAGCGGGCGAGCTTGGTGAGCGGCACCTCGCCGAACACCACCTTGCCGCAGGCCTGGTGCCGCCAGGAGGCCTCGAGGTCGGCCTTGTCCTGCGCGGTCAGGCCGGTGCCCAGCACATGGATGTTGAGCGTGGTGGAGCTCGCCTCCAGCGCCGAACGCACGCTCACCGCCAGTCCGCGCAGACTGTTGCGATCACTGCACAGCACGACATCCAATGCCATGGCCCGCTCCATCGCGACGCGCGCATCGCGGAGCCGCAAGACGGCCCGGCGCGCATCGCTCAAGGTCAAATACGAGTGGCGGCTGTCGCCGGGCGGGAGCGCCCGGCCTTGGCCTGCCGCGAGGTGAACGAAACGACCCCGCCGTCAGCCCGTCGGCACGGCCGGCTTGTATACGATATAGGACTTCGGGATGCCCATCACCCGCTCGGTCATCAGCCGGGCGTCGGGGAACAGGCCTTCCAGCTCCGCGCGGCGCACGATGTCGGTGCCCTCGACCATCTCGGTCCAGTCCGGCAGATCCTGGCGCCAGCGGGCGATCAGCTTCTCGCGCATCGAGGCCGGGTAATGCCACCAGAACGGCATACCGGTGTGGGCCTCGACGGGGAAATGGATGGCCGGCGTCTGCACCCAGTAGGCCGGGCCGAGGCGGTGGACCTCGTCGGCGAAGGCACTGCGCTGGGCCGGGCCGCCCACATGCTCGATCACCGAATTGCTGAAGACGAGATCGAAATCCCCGCCCCCATACGCGGTGACGGCGCAGGCGTCGCCGATCACGTAGTCGATCTTGTGATGGGTGGGATAGGTGGTGCGGGCGATGCCCTCGAGGTTCAGGATGGTGATGTCGAGCTTGGCCGGCACCTCGTCCCAGATGTTGGGCTGGCCGCCGAGGTCGAGCACCCGCATCCCGGCGCGAATGTTCATCACCTCGCAGAAGTGCGCCATCCGACGGCGCCGGGTCCGTGCCGCGAACGGTCCCATGACCTTGTAGAAGAGCTGGATGCGCAGGAACTTCAAATCCATCCAGGACCCCCTCGCCCGCTCCCCGGCGCCGCCCTCCGGCGCATCCGCAGCAACCTGCATCGACATTCACCCCGTTATCGTCGGGGCGACACTAGCGCGATAAGGTTAACGGCCGAATAAAGGCGGGACCGGCCAGGATCACTGGGCGGCGTTCTTCTTCGGCAGCAGCCAGGAGAGGAGGGAGTTGGGCTTTTCCGGCGCGTTGGGCAGGCTCGCCACCACGATCATCTTCTTCACCTCGCCGCGCTTGTAGGCGGCCAGGAAGCGATCGTAGTCCTTGAACGAGATGCAGCCGTTGGACTGGCCGTTCGGCCCCATGAGGTAGGGGTGGGTGAGGAAGCCGGTGCGGCCATGCATCTTGCCGCTGCCGACCGGATTGAGCCGCAGCGCCTCCGAGCCGTGGAACAGCGCCTCGCGCATGGTGAGCTGATAGGTGTTGGGCGGCGTCGGCCCATACATGCGCACCGTGACGTGGCCGATGTCGTCCATCTTGTCGCCATAGCCCGAATGCGCCTCGAGCTGGTCGCCGTTGGGCATGTAAACCATCTGGCCCTTGATGTCGTAGATGGCATAGCCGGAGCCGGGGGTGGGCAGCGGGATCGCGCCGTCCTGGCTCGGGCCGGGCGGCGGCGGTGACGGCGTTGCCGCCGGCTCGTCCGCGGGCTTGGATTGCGGGCTGGTCGGCAAGCTCGCCACGCGCTCGTTGCCGAGCACCTGCGGCTTGCGCGTGGGCAGCGGCACCACGGTGGTGCGGGCGGTGGCGACAAGCGGGTTCGGCGTCGGCAGCGGCACGATCTTCGAGCTGTCCGCCATGGCCGGCGCCTGGCCGGCCTGGGTGCCGGCCGCGAAGTGCGGCAACGCCTGGCCGTGATAGAGCGGATTGAACACCCAGTCGTAGCCGTCGCCGGCCACCGAGCCTGAGGTCTGGTAGGCGGTGATGTCGTCCACGGAGTCGCTGAACTCCTCCACCGCCACCTTCGGCGGCAGGGGATGGGAGGGCCGCGAGGCGAAGGCGAGGATGTCCCCGCCGAACAGCGCCACCAGCGTCATCGCCCCCGCGGCGCCGGCGAGCGACGACAGCCCCAGCGCCAGACGGCGGGAAATCCGTCCCTCGCCGAGAGGCCCGCCCTCGGAGGCCGGCACGCCGTCGGTCTTCCAGATGGGGCGGGTCATGAGCCTCCTAGAACGAAATGGACCGTCTCAGGCCACCCCGCAGCCGCGGTCCCGGATCGCGCACGTCCGATCGCCGGAAGCCTAGGCCGCGGGTGGTAACTATATTCCTTACGATCGTGTCATCAAACGAGCAGGGCAGAAATAAGGACAGTTGCCCTTTTGATGCACCGCAACAGGCAAATGCCACCTCCCCTGCGGCAGCCTGACGCGGCCCCGGCTCCGGAAGGCGGTATCCATGTCGGGCGGCGCAAATTCGGCGCCCAGGCGCTTAGCCCTGGCCGCCGGTGCCCCGCAGCTCCGGATCGCCGCAGCCGCCGGCGGTGGGGGTGACCGCGATCACCGCCTCGCCGGCCTTGAGCAGGGTCTGGTCGCACCCGGCGAGGGGCACCTCCTCGCCGCTCAGCCGGCGGACGAAGGCGTGGCCCACCTCCCCCGCCGCGCCGCCCTCGATGCCGAACGGCGGCACCCGGCGATGGGAGGAGAGCAGCGCGCACTCCATCTCCTCCAGGAAACGGATCCGCCGGTAGGTGCCCCCGCCCGCCTGCCAGCGGCCCTTGCCGCCGGAGCCGATGCGGACGTGGAAGTCCTCCAGCAGCACCGGGAAGCGGCTCTCCAGGATCTCCGGGTCGGTGAGGCGGGAATTGGTCATGTGGACATGCACCGCATCGGTGCCATCGAAGCCGGGGCCGGCCGGCGAGCCGGAGCAGATGGTCTCGTAATACTGGTAGGCGTCGTTGCCGAAGGTCAGGTTGTTCATGGTGCCCTGGGAGGCCGCCATGGCGCCGAGCGCCCCGAACAGGCAGTTGGTGACCGCCTGCGAGGTCTCCACATTGCCCGCCACCACCGCCGCCGGATAGGCCGGGGCCAGCATGGAGCCCTCCGGCACCACGATCCGGATCGGCCGCAGGCAGCCGGCATTCATCGGGATTTCGTCCTCCACCATCACCCGGAACACGTAGAGCACGGCGGCGCGGGTCACCGGGGCGGGAGCGTTGAAATTGTCGCCCTGCTGCGGCGAGGTGCCGGTGAAGTCGACGGTGGCCTCGCGCTTTTCCTTGTCGACGGTGATCTTCACCTGGATCACCGTGCCCTGGTCCATCTCGTAGCTGAAGGCGCAGTCGGCGAGGCGGTCGAGCACCCGGCGCACGCTCTCGGCGGCATTGTCCTGGACATGGCCCATATAGGCCTGGACCACGTCGAAGCCGAAGCTGTCGATCATCTTGCGCAATTCGCGCACGCCCTTCTCGTTGGCGGCGATCTGGGCCTTGAGGTCGGCGACGTTCTGCACCGGGTTGCGGGCGGGATAGCGGGCGCCGGTGAGCAGGGCCACCAGCTCCGCCTCGCGGAAGCGGCCCGCATCCACCAGCTTGAAATTGTCGATATAGACCCCCTCCTCCTCGATGGTGGTCGCGCGCGGGCTCATGGAGCCGGGGGCGATGCCCCCCACGTCCGCATGGTGGCCGCGCGAGGCCACCCAGAAGATCAGGGTCTCGCCGGCATCGTCGAACACCGGGGGGACGACGGTGATGTCCGGCAGGTGGGTGCCGCCCCGGTAGGGGTCGTTGACGAGCCAGACCTCGCCGGGGGCCGCGCCGCGGGCGCGGGCGGTGCGCCGCAGCTCCTGCAAACCTCGACCAGCGGCGGCGGGCGCAACAGCATGGCGCAGTTCGGCCAAGGTGGGCAGGGCGACCGCTGGAAGCTGGATTCGCAGCCGGAAGCGCCGCGCACACCGTTCGAGCTGCGCGCGGGCTTCGTCGTGCCGGCCACGCTCATTTCGGGCATCAACTCCGATCTGCCGGGCCAAATCATGGCCCAGGTCGCGCAGGACGTGTACGACACGCCGACCGGCAAGCATCTGCTGATCCCGCAAGGCTCGCGCCTGGTCGGGTCGTATTCGAGCGATGTTGCTTACGGTCAGTCGCGCGTGCTTGTGGCTTGGCAGCGCATCGTGTTCCCCGATGGCAAGGCAATGGACATTGGCGCGATGCCGGGCGCGGACAGCGCAGGCTACGCGGGCTTCAACGATCAGGTGAACAACCACTATGTGCGCCTGTTCGGTTCGGCCTTCCTCATGTCGGGCGTGGTCGCCGGCGTGAGCATGAGCCAAGACCGAGGCAACAGCGGCAACCAAGGCAATCAGCAGCGCGCCAGCGATGCTCTGAGCGAAGCACTTGGGCAAGTGCTCGGCAACACCATTCCCAAATCATTTCCAAGAATCTGAACATTGCCCCGACCTTGGAAATCCGCCCCGGCTATCGGTTCAACGTCATCGTGACCAAGGACATGACGTTCTCGAAGCCGTACCAATCGTTTGACTACTAACGCCAGGAGAAAGCAAATGAAGCAGAAGTTTTTAGCCGCTAAATTGGCCCTCGTCATTGCTGTTTCGAGCACGCTGGCGGTCACACCTGTGCAGGCTGGCATCCCCGTCATCGACGGCACCATCCTGTCGCAGAACATCATGACGGCCATCGAATCGGTGGCCCAGACGCTCAAGCAAATTGAGCAGTACAGCACCCAGCTCCAGCAGTATCAAAACCAACTCCAGAACACGATGGCCCCAGCCGCGTATATCTGGGATCAGGCGCAATCGACCATCAACGGGTTGATGAACGCGGTCAACACGCTGGA
>CALMSN010000085.1 GCA_937872325.1 uncultured Xanthobacter sp.
GACCCGACGCCGGCGGGACCGCCGCCGGGGCGGCAACGCCGGCCGGACGGGCCGCCGCCTCGCGTCGGACCGGGCGAGCCGCCGGCTCCGCGGCCCGCGCCTCGACCCGGCGCAGCGGCACTTCCCGCGGCGGCTGGGGGGCGGGCGGAGCCGCGACCTCCGCGGACGCACGATCCGGGCCGGCTTCCGCCGGGACCCGGCTCTGGTAGATGCGCCGCGCCGGCTCGCGATAGGCGGCCAGCGGATCACGCTCGTCGGCGGGCGGCGGCGCGCGATGCGCTCCCGCGGCATCGGCCCAGGCACGCGGCGCCTCGGGCTGCGCCGGCCAGTATTCCGCCTCCGCAAGCGGCGCCCGCTGCTCCCGCTGGGCGGCGCCCGCAGCGCCGTTCGCGCGGATGCCCGGCTCGGGCGCGCCATTCATCCCGCCATGCCCGGGCGCTTCGGCGTAGGCCTCATAGGCGTCGGCATGGACCTCGGCCGGATGCCCGCGTCCCATCGCGGCATGGCCCAGCGACTCGGGCGCCATCGGCTCCGGCTCGTGCGGGCGCCATGCCTCCCGCGGCGGCTCGTGCGCCGGAGGGGCCTGCCTTCTGGACTCCTGGACCCGCGCATCCAGCTCGCGCCACTCGCGTTCCCGCGCCTCGCGATCGCGCAAATCCTGAGCCCTTGCTTCCCGCGCCCGCGTCTCCTGGAGCCTGGCATCCTGCGCTCTGGCATCCTGAATGCGGGAGGCCCGCTCCCGCGTCTCACGCTCGCGCAGCTCCTGCGCTCTCAGCTCCTGAGCCCTCGGGTCCGGGCGGGGCCCCGGCGCAGGCCGGTCGAACGCGCGCGGGGAGAAAGGCTCGCCTGCGGGCGGCGGCGGGACCATCGCCGACGACAGGTCTTCCTCGGCGATGATGCGGCGGATGGAGGCCAGCAGCTCTTCCATCGACGGCTCGGCGACACGAGATGCGGCCCGCGGGTCGGGCGCCGGGCGGGGCGGCGCCTCACGCTGTGCCCGCTCGGCAAAGCCGCGGTCGGGGGCCGTCGGGCCTGCGTTGCGGCCTGGAGCGCCGGCATAGGGGCCGGTGCCGGAGATGGGGCGGGCACTTGAAGTCGCGTGGGAAGGTGCGGACATGGATCGTTCCCGGCCGAAGCGCTCGCCCGCGCCCGCGCGCCGCTGCCGGCGCGGAACCGGCGCTGGCGCGGCGAGACGTGGCGAGAACGCGAGAATCGCTATCAGGAGAAAGTATCGCACCCTTGCCGTGCAGACGGCAGGGCGCGTGGGGCAGTAGAGACGGCTTTATTTTCCGTCGGGCGTGCGCACCCCGGCCCAGCTATCGCGGACCTGCTCATAATGCACCGCGGGATTATAGACGTTCACCTTCAGCCCCAGCGAGATGGCATCCAGCCGGCCGATGATGGAGACCAGCGAATAGGCCGCCACCACCCGGTCGCGCTGCGCCACCACGAGCGCGGAGCGGGAGTTGGTAAGCTCGCGCTGGGCGTTCAGCACGTCGGTGGTGGTGCGCTGGCCGACCCGCCACTCCTCGCGGACACCTTCGAGGGCGAGGGTGTTGGCCGCCACGGCCGCCTGGGCCGCCTCGATCTGCACCTTAGAGGCCTCGAGCGCGCCCCAGAACTGGACCGCCTGGGCGCGGATCGTGTCCCGGTTCACGTCCACCTCGAGGCGGGTCTGGGTCAGCACTTCCTTGGCCTGGCGGATGGTCGCGTACTCCACGCCGCCCTGGTAGATCGGAACCGTCAGGTTCAAGGTCACCGCGGCACTGTCCGCATAGGTGGACTGCAACGACTGCTCGTTGGTGCGCGAGACCTGGCCCTGGACGTTCAGGTTGGGCATCAGCGCGCCTTCGGCCACCTTCACCTGGAACATCGCCGCGTCCACGGCAAACTGGGAGGCCATCACCGCCGGATGGTTGTTCAGCCCGGCCGAGACCACCCGGTCGACGGTGCGCGGAATCATCGGCTCGATGGAGCGGGGGCTGGTGAGCCGGCCCGGCTCGACGCCGATCACCTGCCGGTAGACGGCGCGGGCGGAGGACAGGTCCGCCACCGCCTGGCTGACCTCGTACTGGGCGCCGGCGACGCGGGCCTCGGCCTGGGCGACGTCGGTGCGGGTCACCTCGCCCACGTTGAAGCGGTCGCGGGTCGCCCGCAGTTCCTGCTCGAGGGCGGCGAGGTTCTGCCGCTGCAGGTCCAGGATGGCGATGGCCTGGATCACGTTCATGTAGGCCGTGACGCCGTTCAGCAGCACCGCCTGCTCGGTGTTGCGCAGGGTCTCACGCGAGCCGCGGACCTGCATCTCGGCGTTGCGGGTGGTATTGGCGGTGACGAAGCCGTCGAACAGCGACTGGGTCGCGGTGAGCACGAACGCCGTCGGCCACAGACCGCCATTGATGCTCTGCCCGCTGGCCCGGATCTTCTGGTACTCGCGGCCAGCCGTCACCGTACCGAACAGGGTCGGCCGATAGCCGGAAAGCGCCTGTGGCACCTTCTCGTCCACTGCCCGGGTGCCGGCGCGCTGGGCGTTCAGGCTCGGATTGTTCACGTAGGCAGACGCCAGCGCCGAATCCAGGCTCTGTGCACGGGCGGCCGTGGCACCGACGGGAAGGGCGATGGAGAGGACGCCAAGACCCGCCAGAAAACCTGTTGCGTTTCGGCGAATACGCGTCGCAAGCGACATTCCGGTCTCCCAAACAGACGCCGAACAGCCGCCCCGGATCTGCTCGTACCAATCGTTAACAGGCTGGCAAGATATCCATGCTTCGTCCCCCGCGTAACCTGAGTCGGATGGTAGTCGGGCGCTTTTCCGGGGACCGCGGCAAAGCGGCCACAGTCCCGCTCCCGATGCCTTCAGAATACGAAACCGGCGGCCTTCTCGAAGCCCGGAAGGGCTGGCACGGCGGCGTTGAAGGCGATCCGCTCGCTCAGCGCGCCGGCGACCTTGGTGAAAACGCTGGCCCGGCCGGCCCCGCCGCGGCCCACCACCGCGATCAGCCGCCCACCGTCCTTGAGCTGGGCGCCGAGAGCCGCCGGCACCTCGTCCACCGAGCCGTTGAGGAAGATCACGTCATAGGGGCCGTCCGCCGCCCAGCCGGCGGCCAGCGGCCCCTGCATCACCGCGACGTTGCCGACGCCGTGCCGGCCGAGATTCGCCTCGGCGGCCGCGGCCAGCTCCGGGTCCTCCTCCACCGCCACCACCTGCTGGGCGAGGCGCGAGAGCAGGGCCGCCGCGTAGCCGGTGCCGACGCCGACGTCGAGCACGTAGTCCTTGGGCTGCACGTCGGCGAGTTGCACCAGGCGGGCGAGGCACATGGGCTCCATCATGTAGCGCGGGCCGCCGGCCGCGCCGGCCAGCCGGATGACCAGGTCGTCATCGATGTAGGCCAGAGACCTGAGGCCTGCGGGCACGAACTCCTCGCGCGGGATCTCCATCATGGCGGTGACGATTCGGTGGTCGGTCACGTCATTGGCGCGCACCTGGCTATCCACCATCCCACGGCGAAGCTCGGCGAAATTGATCATGTCCCAGTCTCCGGGCGCCGGGCGCGAGGCGGCAGCCGCGGCGGTCGAGACTCTAGAGCCACACCGTCGCCCGTTTGGCAAGGCGGCCAAAGGCCGGAGGCCGCGATCCCGCCCACGGCAACAGTGGAATACCGGCGCGCATGGGACTAGAGACGAATGAGCCGGCCCGCCGCGCCCCACAGGAGACCCCGCCGATGCGCTTCCTCGTGTTCCAGCATGTCGCCGCCGAGCATCCCGGCAGCCTGCGCGACCTGATGCGCGCCGACGGGGTGGTGTGGGATACCGTCGAGCTGGACGAGGGCGAGGCCATCCCGCCCCTCGACGGCTACGACGCCCTGCTGGTGTTCGGCGGCCCCATGGACGTCTGGCAGGAGGCCGAGCATCCCTGGCTGGTGCCGGAAAAGGCCGCCATCCGGGCCTGGACGGCGCAGGACCGGCCCTATCTCGGGGTCTGCCTCGGCCACCAGCTGCTGGCCGATGCGCTCGGCGGCCGGGTCGGGCTGATGGCGGCGCCGGAGGTGGGGGTGCGCGAGATCGAGCTGACTGCGGCGGGCCGTGCCCCGCCGCTGCTCGCCGGCCTGCCCTCGCCCTGCCCGACCCTCCAGCTCGTGCTCGGCCTGCTCATCCCGCTGTTCCTGATCGGTACGCTGATCATGTTCGTGCTCGACCGCAGCGGCGGCAACCCGTTCTTCCTCGAGGAGACCGTACGCACGCTTGTGGAAACCGGGGCGCTGGCGGGGCAGCGCGGGCACTACCGCCTGGCCCAGCCGATCCAGGCGATCCAGGTCGGCCGGCGGGCCTTCGGCATCCAGTATCATGTGGAGCTGACCGAAGAAACGGTGCCGGAATGGGGCATCATTCCGGAATACCGCTGCGCCCTGGAGGCCATCACCGGTCCCGGCGGCCAGGCGGAGCTGGAGCTGGCAACCCGGGAGAGGATGCCCGAATTCCGCGCCAATGCCGCACGGCTCTACCGCAACTTCATCGAGGTCTGCCGCACGCCTTGATGGGCCGGACCAGCTGGAGCTCTGCCCGGGCGCATAATTCGTCGATACACTCTTTACGTGCATTTATTAAGGTGCATATCCTGAGTTGTTAACCGCCATCACGGCGGGACAAAATCAGGGAAACGCCATGGCACGCGTCAGCACGGTCACGAATGTGACGTTGCAGATTCAGAAGTCCAATCCACCGCAGCTTCTGCTGGTTGCAGAAGGCACGGTGCCAAGCCTGGGATGGAGCAACTTCGTCCTGGCTGCCTTCCGATATATCACCCCGCCGGTCGACGGCATCCAGGATTTCGACTTTTCCGGAGACCCGCCCTCCGGGGCGAGCAACACGGTTGTCGTCCCGGTTGTCTCGCAGCCGTTGCTGGAGACTGTGGACATCGCCAATTATTGGGGGCGGGGCAAGCCGCTGATCGGCGTTCGCGTGCACGCCGCCCTAGGTTCGCTCGAAGTTCGGCTGGACTCGCTTTCCCCCAAGGAGGCGGCCGCTCCGGAAGTCGTGCACTTTTTGTGGCAGCCTCAGGCGCCGCAGGCGCTCGGCGGCGGGTTGGAAACGCTGATCGGGAAGAGCCTGCGCGTGTATCACACCGGCGACCCGCTGACGAAGGATCACCGCCCCGACCGCGCCAACATCGAGCTCAGCTCGCATGAGCGGATCGTCAAGGTCTGGTTCGGCTGATCGCCGGCATCGTACCGAGCGCGGCAGGGGCGGCTGGCCCCTGTTCTACCGCCCCTGCCGCAACGCGTTCAGCACCGGGATGGGCGCATAGCCGTCGGCGGGCGTGATGCCCGCCTTCTCCTGGAAGGCACGCACCGCCCGCATTGTGCCGGCACCGACCCGCCCGTCGGTGCCGCCGGTATCGAAGCCGACGGCGGTGAGGCGCTTCTGCACCTCCTGCACCTCGGAAAGGGTCAGGGCCCGCTCGCCGCCGGGCCAGGGAGTCTCGAACGCCCCCTCGCCCATGATCCGGTCGCCCAGATGGACCACGGCCAGCGCGTAGTTGGACGAGGGATTGTAGGAGCGCACGGCATAGAAGTTGTGCAGCAGCAGCAGTGCCGGGCCGCCCGGGCCGCCGGGCAGCCAGAGCCGGGCCTGGTCGTCGTACTTGGACAGCGACTGGCCGTCGATGGTGGTGACGCCCATGTCCGCCCACTGGGAGAGCGGGCGCCGGGTCTTGTTGTCGGCGAGGGAGGCATTGAAGCCGGCGGGCAGCTTCGCCTCGAAGCCCCAGGGCTCGCCGCGGCGATACTTGCCGCGCTTCACCAGGTAGTTGGCGGTGCCGGCGAGGGCGTCGTCGGGGCGGCCGAAGGGGAAGATGCGGCCATCGCCGTCGAAATCCACCCCCATGTTCAGCCACACCTCGGGCATCCACTGGGTGTGGCCCATGGCGCCGGCCCACGAGCCGGTCATCTCCTTCGGCTTGGCCCAGCCGCGCTCGACGATGACCAGCGCGTTCAGCAGCTCGGTCTCCCAGTACTTGCGCCGCCGCGCGTCGCCCCAGGCGAGCGCCGCAAGCGCCGGGAAAATGGGCTTCATGTGATCGGGATTGTTCAGCACGTCGCCGAACGCGCTCTCCATCCCCCAATAGCCGAGCATCACCCGGCGATCGACGCCGAACTCGTTCTCGATCCGGGTCAGCAGGGGGGCATATTGCTTGGCCCGCTGCTGGCCGGTGGCGATCCGCCAGTCGGAGACCCGGCGGTTGAGATACTGCCACGGCAGCTCGGTGAATTCCGGCTGGGCCCGGTCCTGGGCGAAGACGCTGCTGTCCGGCGACAGGCCGCGGAACACGGCGTCGTAGGTGGCATCCGAGATGCCGCGCTCGCGCGCCCGGCTGCGGAACTGCTGCACCCAGGCCGCGAACGGCTTGGCGTTGCTTTGCGCCAGCGCCGTGCCTTCGAGCCCCGGCAGCGTGGCCAAAGCGGCGCCGAGAGCGGCAAGGCCGAAGCCGCGGCGGGTGATGGAACCGGCATCCTGCATCAGCTCACGCCTTCCAGCGCCGGGGTGAACAGTTCGGGCGCCGCCGCGGGCCGGCCGAGGATCGACGCCACGAGCTTCGCGGAGAGCGGGCGCAAGGTCGACAGCAGCTGGATCGGCGGGCTCGGGAGGCGCGGCTCCAGCGTCCCCTCGGCAAACCGCTCGGCGGCCAGATGCACCACCCGCCGGGCGATGGCGGGCGCGGGATCGACGAACGCCACCGGCCATGGCGCCACCCGGCCCAGCCGCTCGACGATGAGGGGATAATGGGTGCAGGCGAGCACCACGGTATCGGTCCGCCGGCCGTCGGCGTCGACGAAGCAGGGGCCGATCTCGGCGGCGAGGTCGGCGTCATCGACGGGCGAGCCGGCCAGCTCGGCCTCGACGAAGCCGGCGAGCCGGGCGCTCGGCACGAGGGTCACCTCGCAGCCGGAGGCGAACTGGCGGATCAGGTCGGCGGTGTAGTCGCGCCGCACCGTGCCGGGGGTGGCGAGGATGCTCACCCGCCGGCTGGCGGAGGCGGCGCAGGCCGGCTTCACCGCCGGCACCGTGCCGACGAACGGCAGCTCGGGATGATGCGCCCGGAGGGACGGCAAGGCGAGGGTGGAGGCGGTGTTGCAGGCGATCACCGCCAGCGCCGGGCGGACCCGGGCGATCAGCGCGTCCATCACCGCGTTGACGCGGGCCACCAGATCCCGGTCGGCCAGCGCCCCATAGGGGAAGCCGGCGTCGTCGGCGGCGTAGACGAAGGCGGCATCGGGACGGGCGCGCGCGATCTCGCGCAGCACCGACAGCCCGCCGACGCCGGAATCGAACACGAGGATGATCGGCGCCTCGGCGGGGGCATGGGGCACGGCGACGGCTCTCTCGGCTGCGGCAATCACGGTCGCCATCTTATTCCTCAACGGCCCGGGCAATATTGTGGCCTCCGAGCCTAAGAGGGTGGCGTAAAGGAAGGGTTGAGCCCGCCCCCTGTCCGCTCCGGGGGATATCCGGGCGGTCCCTGGCCGTGTCCGCAGGTCTTCCGCCGCCCGGATTTACCGCGCCGTTCGGCGGCAGGCGCCCGCTTGAATGGGAAAAGGCGGACATGGGAGGCCTGCCGGCCGGCAGGCCCTGCCCCGTACCGCGGCAGGCGGCGGAGCGGGCGCCCTCGATGGGGCGGCACCGGCTGCCGGCGGGCCCTGGCGTCCTGTTGCGTCCCGCCTCTGTGTCAGCCCTGCCGCTCGGGGGTGCGCAGCACCAAGCCGTCGAGGCTGGCGCGCAGGGTGATCTGGCAGGAGAGCCGCGAGGTCGGCTGAACATCCCTGGCGAAATCCAGCATCCCCTCCTCCATCTCGGAGGGCGCGTCGACCTTGTCGACCCAGGCGTCGTCCACATAGACGTGGCAGGTGGCGCAGGCGCAGGCCCCGCCGCATTCCGCCACGATGCCCGGAACGCCGTTGCGCAACGCGGCCTCCATGGCGGTGGTGCCCTCCGGCACGTCGACCTTGTGAATGCTCCCGTCGAACTCGATGAAGGTGATGGCGACCATGTGCTGCGTGCCTTGCCGGACCGCCCCGGGCACGGCAAGCCGGGCCGCTGCGGCGATCAGCTGGGAGTGGGCCTTCCCTCGGGAAGGGGTATCGCGCGGCTATAGCGGCAAGCGCCGCCGGGCGCCAGAGCGGGCGACGTTAACGATACCTTCATAAATGTTGCAGTGCCGGTTCAATCCGTTGTCGCGCCCCGGTAGAGTAAACATATCGTAAACCGTCCGGCGTGGGTCCTCATGGGCCATGCGCCGCGATGGCACGGCATTGGCGGCAGGCTGCCGGCGCAACGCGCCGGCGGCGTGGGGCGACAGAGGCGACGGCGACATGAAGAACCCGAAGAAGATCCAGGATCCCACCGAGGCCGCACTCTCGGCGATCCAGGAGGCGCTGACGCTGGAGCTGGAAAACGCCGCCGATCCCGCCCCCCGCCCGCCGCAACCACACCAGCCAGCCCGCGG
>CALMSN010000086.1 GCA_937872325.1 uncultured Xanthobacter sp.
TGCGGCGGGTCGCGGCGGGCAGGGCTGCACCCGTGCGCGATGCCGCCCGCATTTCCGGTCTGTTCCGCGAACGGCTCGCCGCGCTGGCCGATCCGCTCGATCCCGGCTTCGGCTACGACGTGATCCGCCTCTCGGTGGCGGCGGCGGAGCGGCTCGACGCCACCCAGCGGGGTTTCGGCGCGGATCCCGCCACCCAGGATATTGAGCAACTGGTGGACACCCTTTCGGCCCGCCTCGGACCTCGCCGCGTCACCTGCCTCGTCGCGCAGGACAGCCACGCCCCTGAGCGGGCAAATCTGCGTGTACCGGCACAGCGGGCCTGGCGCGCGCGGAACGCCGCCGCGCAGGATTGGGACGAGCCGATGGAAGAGGCGGCGCCGCTGCGCCGGCCGGCGGCCCTGTTCCCGGCGCCCGAGCCGGTAGAGGCGTTGGCTGAGGTGCCGGACGGTCCGCCTCTGCGCTTTCGCTGGCGGCGCATGTTGCACGAGGTGGTGCGCGCCGAAGGGCCGGAGCGCATCGCCCCCGAATGGTGGCGCGCCCCGGACGGCATGACGCCCGCGATGCTCACCCGCGACTATTTCCGCGTGGAGGACAAGGAGGGCCGCCGCTTCTGGCTTTACCGCGAGGGCACGTTCGGGCGGGAGACGGCAGCGCCGCGCTGGTTCCTGCACGGGCTGTTCCCATGAGCGCGCGGACGTTACGAGCGGTGGAACCGCCGGCCTATGCGGAGCTGGCCTGCGCCTCACATTTCTCCTTCCTCCGCGGGGCGAGCGCGCCGGCCGGCCTCGTCGCCACCGCTCTCGACCTCGGCTTGTCGGGGCTCGGCATCGCCGATCGCAACACTGTGGCCGGTGTGGTGCGGGCCTACAGCACCCTGAAGGACCTGCAGGCTCTCGATGCGGGGATCGACCCCGGCACGTCCGAGGCGGACACGAAAAGGGATCTCGCCGCCCGGGCCCGCGCCTTCCGGCTGATCAGCGGGGCCCGGCTCGTCTTTTCCGACGGCACGCCGGACATCATCGCCTATCCCGCCACCCGGGCCGGCTGGGGGCGCCTGTGCCGTTTGCTCACAACCGGCAATCTGAGGGCGCGGAAGGGCGAATGCCACCTCGTCTTCGCCGACCTTCTCGCCGACCCGCGCGACCTCATGCTCGTGGCGATGCCGGCGCGGGAATGCGAGCAGGCTGATGGGGACCACCCCCTCGACCGCTTGCTGCCGCGCCTCGCGGAGGCCGCCCCCGGCGCGGCCTGGCTCGCCGCCGACATGCCCTTCGCCGGCGAGGACCGGCGTCGCCTTGCCGTGCTGGGGGGACTGGCGGCGAAGCACCGTGTTCCGCTCCTCGCCGTGAACGACGTGCTCTATGCGGGGCCTTGGGACCGCGACCTTCAGGATGTCGTCACCTGCATCCGCGAGGGGACCTACATTGCCGAGGCGGGGCGCCGGCTCCAGGCGAATGCCGAGCGCCACCTCAAGCCTCCCGCCGAGATGGCTCGTCTGTTCCGTGACGCGCCCGATGCGGTGGCTGAGACGCAGCATCTGCTGGCCCGGATCGAATTCAGCGTCGGCGACCTGCGGTATGAATATCCCGAGGAGCCGGTTCCCCCCGGCTGGACGCCGCAGGCATGGCTGGAGGATCTCACCTGGCGCTGTGCCGCCATCCGCTATCCGCAGGCCGTGCCGGACAAGGTGGAGAAGCTGCTGAGGGACGAGCTCGCTCTCATCGGCAAGCTGGAATATGCGCCCTATTTTCTCACCATCCACGACATCGTCCGCTTCGCCGAGAGCAAAGGCATCCTGTGCCAGGGGCGCGGCTCGGCGGCCAATTCAGCCGTGTGCTTCGTGCTCGGCATCACCGCGGTGGACCCCGCCGACCACGATCTCCTGTTCGCCCGCTTCATCTCCACCGAGCGGCGCGAGCCGCCGGACATCGATGTGGATTTCGAGCACGAGCGGCGCGAGGAGGTGATCCAGCACATCTACGAAAAATACGGCCGCCATCGCGCCGGCATCGTCGCCACCGTCATCCACTACCGGCCGAGAAGCGTCATCCGCGACGTGGGAAAGGCCCTCGGCCTTACCGAGGACGTGACGGCGCGCATTGCCTCTACCCAGTGGGGCAGCTGGGGCAGCGATATTTCCGAGTCCCGCATCCGCGAGGCGGGACTCGATCCTGCAAATCCCTTCATCCGTCGCGCGGTAGATCTTGCCAGCCGTCTCATGGGCGCGCCACGCCACCTGTCTCAGCACGTGGGCGGCTTCGTGCTCGCCCGCGGCCGCCTCGACGAGACGGTGCCCATCGGCAATGCCGCCATGGCGGACCGCACCTTCATCGAATGGGACAAGGACGACATCGACGCCCTCGGCCTCATGAAAGTGGATGTGCTGGCCCTGGGAATGCTGACCTGCATCAGGAAGGCCCTCGATCTCATGCGCGCGCACGAGGGCATCGATTATGGCCTCGCCGACGTGCCGCGGGAGCAGGGCGATGTCTACGACATGCTCTCGCGCGGGGATTCCATCGGCGTATTCCAGGTGGAGAGCCGGGCGCAGATCAACATGCTGCCGCGCCTGAGGCCGAACAAGCTCTACGACCTGGTGATCCAGGTCGCCATCGTCCGGCCGGGTCCGATCCAGGGGGACATGGTGCATCCTTACCTCAGACGCCGCAACGGGCTGGAGAAGGTGGACTATCCCTCTCCCGCCCCCGAGCATGGTCCGCCGGACGAACTCGAGCAGGTGCTCAAGATGACGATGGGGGTGCCCCTGTTCCAGGAGCAAGTCATGAAGCTTGCCATGGTGGCCGCCCGCTTCACCGATGCGGAAGCCAACCGCCTGCGCCGCGCCATGGCCACCTTCCGCAACCTCGGCACCATCCACGAATTCGAGACGATGATGGTGGAGCGCATGGTGGCGCGCGGCTACGAACGCAGCTTCGCAAAGCGCTGCTTCGAGCAGATCAAGGGCTTCGGCAGCTACGGCTTTCCCGAGAGCCATGCCGCCTCCTTCGCCAAGCTGGTCTATATCTCGTCCTTCATCAAATGCCGCCATCCCGCGGTGTTCGCCTGCGCTTTGCTCAACGCCCAGCCCATGGGCTTCTACGCCCCGGCCCAGATCGTGCGGGACGCAAGCGAGCATGGCGTGAAGATCTGTCCCGTGGACGTGAATTTCAGCCGCCACGACAACACGCTGGAGCGCACGGCCGCCGGAGAACTTGCCCTACGCCTCGGCTTTCGGCAGGTGGACGGCTTCCACGAAGACTGGGGGAAGCGCCTCGCGGCGGCGCGCGGGGCGGGCTTCGACAATATCGAGGCGCTGGCGCGCCGCGCCCGCCTGCCGGCGCGCGCCGTGCGGCTTCTGGCCGACGCCGACGCCTTCCGCTCCATGGGCCTCGACCGACGCGCGGCGCTATGGCACGCCCGCCGCCTGCCCGACGACGATGTCTTACCCCTGTTCGCCGCGGCGGACGCCCGCGAGCTCGGCGCGGAAGAAGACGTCCAACTACCGCGGATGGCCCGGTCCGAGCACATCGTAGCCGACTATCAGACGGTGCGCCTCTCGCTGAAGGGGCACCCCATGGGCGAATTGCGCGACCATTTTCGCGCCGAGCGCATCCTCACCTGCGCGCAGACGGCCGCGCTGAAGGACGGCGCCTTCGCCCGCACCGCCGGCGTGGTGCTGGTGCGCCAGCGGCCCGGCAACGGCAAGGCTATCTTCATCACCCTCGAAGACGAGACCGGCATCACCAACATCGTGTTGTGGGAGCGCACATTCGAGCGCTTCCGTCGGCAGGTGATGGGATCGCGCCTGCTGGTGGTGGAAGGGCAGGTGCAGAAGAGCTCGGAGGGGGTGGTCCACCTCATGGCCCAGCGCCTGTTCGACCGCACGGCGGACCTCGCCTTGCTCTCTCGGGTGCGCCAGCCACAGCTGGATTTGACTCGGGCCGACGAGTTTGCTCACCCCGAGCATTCGCGTCAGCACCCCCGGGATATCAGGGTGCTGCCGAAGTCGCGGGACTTCCATTGAAATGACCTGAAGCCCGCACCCACGCTCCGGGTCAGAAACTGGCCAAAAGGATGCTTCGCTTCCAGCGCTTCCATCTCGGTGCATCGGGGGAGGCCAAGGGCGCCAACCGGCGCGGCAAGGGGGGCTGGAGACCGCCAATGGCGGGGGGTAAAGACCTTCGCCCTTGCATGCCTCTCGCGGAATCCGCTGTTTACCGCGGACCATACGTGACCACGGTCACGGTCGGATCGGGCAAGGAGACGAAGGGGGATGAGGTGGGGCGGGGCGCTGATGAGGCGCCCCAACGCGGGACTGCTTGCAAGCGATGCCCGCCCGACCGGATCTGAGCTCACGGTCCCCCGCAACGGGGCTTAGGGCTGGATGATTAAGGAGTGATGGACGTAAGATGCAGATGTGATGCTCTGCTGTTCCGCGCCGATCAGGCCGCCCTGAAGGGGCGATTAGAAATCAAGTGCCGCCGGTTCGGCACGCTCTCCCACATGAGGCCTGCAGAGCCCATATTCGAGCGCCGCGAGCGTCGATCCCCCGGAGACGACGCATGCGCCCTCAAAAGGTAACCATCGGCAAGGCTACGCTCTATCTCGGCGACGCGCTCCAGGTCCTCGACGATCTGGAACCCCGATCGGTAGGAGATGTGCTGACCGATCCGCCGTATTCCAGCGGCGGCGCCCATCGAGGCGATATGTGGTCTGGGCGACACACGGCCCGCGCCCTCTCTCGGGCCCCGCGGCGCCGGGGGTATTCCGGGCTCCAGTGCCGACGATCAAGCAGCACATCGCCGGCAAACCCGTGAGCGTGATGGACGGCCTCCTCACCATCATGGACGGGCCGATCCTCGACCCGTTCATGGGCTCCGGCACGGTCGGTGTCGCCTGCGCCGCCCGAGGCGTCCCCTACATCGGTATTGAGGTCGTGCCGGAATATTTCGAGATCGCCTGCGCACGGCTGGCCGCAGCCGCCGATGCGCGGGGTTCAAGCGGCCTTGAACGGTCTTCAAAGAGTGGAATTTGATCCTGCGCGCTACTGGCGCTGGCAGTCCAGTTCGATTTTGCGCGCTACAAGATGGGCCTGACGTCGGCCGGTGTTTCGTTGGCGGTTTCGTTGGCGCTCTAATTGTGTAGCGTCAACGATTTACCATAAGCACTTGAATATATTGCCCGGCAGGACAGGCATAATATGAAAATTATGATTTAAAATCATAAATTTGCTGTTTATGGCATTTTAGGTATACCAGCAAAAGTACCATCAAATCGCTGTAGTGGCCCCTCGATGGCCCCGATCCGGGAATGGCCGGGATCAAGTGGGATTGGCCGGGACGCCGCCGCTCATGCCTCCTACCACATCCCGTTGAGGGTCTTGGCAGGAAGGCCGCTTCCCGGCTCATCGAAGCGCAGCCATCTCGGACGGTTCAAATGGCGTCGCCCACCGGCCAGTCGGTGATGCCTTTCCTGAGGGTTCAGCCGAGCGAGTCGATGGCGTCCCGCATGGCATCGAGGTAGGCATCGTCCCGCGCGTTGGCGAGGATGGTCCAGCAGAAGCGGCCGGAGGTGCGCTCGATCTCGCTGACGGTACCGGCGAAGTCGCCCAGGCGCCACCAGTTGCCGGCCGCATCCGCCGCCCAGCCCTCGGCATAGTTCGCCACGGTTCCGTCGGCGGAGGGCGTGGTGGCGTTGCCGCCGGCGATGGTGGCGGATCCATCTGAAACAGCGACGCCTGGTCGGCGGAAATGACGGTGCTGCGAGAAGTAGCCGGCTGGTAGGCTATGGTGCCGTGTCAAATGCGCTGGGCCGACGGGACTCTGATCAAAGGGACTGCACGTAGAGCCGCAGGATGTCGACCGTTTCCGTCAGCCCGGCGGCCTCCATCTCCAGTAGAAGTTTGTCCGGCGTCATTTCCGGCTTCCTGAACCGCCCCCTCATGCTCCTGATGGCCGCGACGGCTCTTCCTGTGTCCAGCGCGATCGTATCGGCGATAAAGGCGTCCGCCGACTTGGCCTCGATGTTCAGCCCCGACAGCCGGTCGGGCGGGAAATGCCTGATATTCTCGGTGACGATCGTTGCCGCCTGAGTCTTCAGCGCGGCCGCCACGACGTGAGCGTCCTGCGGGTCCGGCCATCCTGCGCAAACGCACAGCAACGCATCATAGTCCGAGACCATGGCCTCCTCAAAAGCCTCCTCCATGTTGGCGCGCGCCGTGGCTGCCCGCTGGCTTGCATCGCTGTGGCCCTTGCCGGCGAGGATCTTTTCAATCGCACCCTGTGTCTCGTCCATGACCTGGCCGGACCAGCGGACTCTGAAGAACTCAGCTTCGGCAAGGGTCAGCAGCAAATTGCGCCTCAACACGCTTGCAAGCGTGCAGGCATCGACGAAGGCGGTGAAGCGATTCGCGAACAAGGGCTAAAGCATCTCCGCATCCGCCGCGGCCAGGGCCGCCAACGCATCGGCGCGCTTCCCGTCCCGGGTGTGCTTGTAGGCAAAGAGATGCTCGGCCTTGATCCGGCGATGCCGTCCGACCAGAGTGTGAGGTATGTCCCCCTTTTCAAGAAGGGAGATCAGGAAGGGGCGCGAGACGTTCAGGATGTCCGCAGCCTGTTGCGTCGTCAGCATCTGGCTGACGGGCACAAGGGTGACGGCGTCGCCGCGTCCGATATGGCGCAGAAGCTCCATCAGGACCTGCGAAAGCGCAGGCGTCAGTGTGATTTCCGACGTCTTCTTCTCATCGTCAATCAAGCGCAGCTTGGCGCCATCTGCGGCCTGAGCGGCAATAATCTTTCGGAGCTGGTTCGCCGCTGCCTGTTCGCTTGCTGATGGCAGGCGGCCACCGAGTTCCTCGGCAAAGGCTGGCACGGTCATCGTTGGTTCTCCATCACGTCTGACGCATACCTCATATTCGAAATAATCGCAACAGATGAAGTGAACGCAACGCCAAATGGCTTTCGGAGCGATCTCCGCAGTTACCTCCGGCAGGACAAGGGTGCCGACGCCCCCTTTTACCAGCGTCATCGAAAACCTTGCGAACAAGCTCATCGACATGATCCGGAAGCGTCTGGCGGATCAGCTTTTCAGCGCCCTCCGGTCGGCCCTCGGCGGCGCCGGCTTGTCCTCCGGCGGCTGCACTCAGGGCGGGCTGGGGCGGGCGGGCAGCCGGCTTGCTGCGCACCATCCAGCCCGCGTCCGGGCGCCCGGCGGCACTGTATGCCTTCGATCCTCTGCTGGATTTGCTGAAGGTGTGAGCGAGAGGAGCCCCCCGGCCGAGCACGTAATAGCCGAAGCTCGGAGAGTTGAAGATGCGGCCCGGAGCGATGGCCGCATCTCCGCGTGAGCCGGAGCGGGCGGCGGCAGGGCGGAGAACGGGCCGGCGGTAGCCGCCGGCCCGCGCGGCTCAGAACGTGGAGGCCCGGGCCAGCGCCTGCGCATAAACGGGCACCGACAGGTTCTCGATCACCGACTGCTGCTGGGCGCCAAACACATCCCGCTCGTCCGGCGAGGCCGAAATGTTCGGCCGGTCGATGGAGATCTTGATGGCATTGCACGTATCCACGAAGAACGTGCCCACCACGCGGTTGGCCGGAAGGCCGAGCAGGGGGGCGACGTTCGCCGCCGTGAAGACGTTCGAGTTCAATGCGATCTCGTAGTTCTCGCCCGAATTGAAGATTACGTCGAAGGTCAGGCGGTTGATGCCCGCATCCTTGGAGCGGATCACCACCGCCATGTCGAGCAGCCGGTGGGAGCCGACCTCGGGACCCGACAGCGGCACATCGTGGATCAGCGACAGGGCCCGGTCGTCGAGGCTGCCCTTGTAGCCGGTCTCGCCGATGTCGGCGTAGACGGGACGCGCGGTCCCGGTCTTCGTCCAGCTGGCGCCGGTGGCGTCGTAATAGGAAATCGGGAACATGGTCTCCTTGATCACCGCCTCGTTCTGAATGAGGTGGTAGAGCGACCACTCATAGGCGTCGGGCGCGTCGAGCCCGATCAGCGAGCCGGCGGCCGGCGTCACGAGGTTGGTGATGCGCGCCACCTCGGCGGCGTGCCGGCTTTCGAGCGCAGCCGGGTCGCGGTCGATGGTCCGCACCAGGATGGCGGGCGCGGTCGCGTCGGCGTCGATGACCTTGTAGCTGGCATTCTTCAGCGCTTCGGGAAACTCGTTCTCGATCAGAGCGATGACGGCGGCCTTGATGGTCGCGTAGTTGGCGAAGAACACCGGGTCGCGGGTGCCGCTGGGCACGATGGCGCCGAACGTGCCGTCCGGGCGCTTGAAGCTGACGAGGTTCGGCGAGAGCGGATAGGCGATGTTGCCCGCGGTCGCCTTGCGGCCCGGATAGCCGTAATGGATCAGGTAATGGGTCAGGAGGCTGCCGAGGAAGACGGCATCTTCCTCGTTCTTCGCCGTGGTCTCGATGATGATGCCGAGCTCGCGCTGGCCCTGCGGCACCGGCATCGCCTGGACGCCGTTGCGGCCATAGGCCAGCACGTCGGCCGGCACCTTGGCGAGGTCAGCGGCCGCGATGTGGATGAGCGAGACCTTGCGCTTGCCCAGGCGCCGCGCGCCTTCCAGCTTGATGCTCCAGGGCCAGGGCTTGCCGCTGCGCACGAAGCGGCTGCCGCGGATGCCGGTGGTCCGCGGGCCGGTGGCGAAGAAGTCGGTCTTCTCCATTACCAGGATGCCCTCGGGATAGAATTGCAGCTGCGGATGGCTCTCCTCGTAGAGCGAATGGGCGGCGATGGAATAGGGCGTGCAGCGCCGGTTGGGGTTGGGCGCGACGAAGACGGCGGAGTTGTCGTCGTAGATCTCGGCCACCAGGCAATCGGAGGGCGAGCCGGGATCGCAGGCCAGCGCCCCGCATTCCAGCACATGGCCGACATGATAGGCGAGCCCCTCGTCGATGCCCCGGCGGATCATGTCGGACGCGAACAGCGCGATATCGCAGGACCGGCCGGCGAAGATGAACTGCGCGCCGCTCTCAAGGGCGGTGATGAGGGGGTGGATGCCCATTTGCCCGACGATGGTGCTCTCGCGCAGGGCCTCCTCGCTCAGTTTCGGGCCGACGCCGGTGGAGCGCAGGGCGCCCGCCTTCAGCTCGCGGATGACCACCTCGGGGTCCAGCTCGGCGCCGATGACCGCGACCTTGGCGTTGGCGATGCCGAGCTCGGCGAACACCTCCTTGGCCACGTCCAGCATGTAGTCGACGTTGCGGTCGCCCCCCGCCATGCCGCACGAGCCGAGAATGACGGGAACCCCCAGCTTCCAACCGGCTTCAGCCATGTGGCGGAAATCGGTCTTCACCGCGTCGCGCTCGAAATATTCGGTGCCGGTGCCGAGATAATAGGGACCGGCATCCATGGAGCCGGCGTCCGAGACGATGGCGTCGATACGCCCCTTGAGCGCTTCGTCCAGAGACTCCTTCGGATAACCGTAGCCGAGCGCGCCGCAGGCCGAGACGACCCTGTAGATCAAGTTGGCCATGTCATGTTCTCCCATGCCGATGACAGAAGCGGTGATGCTTCTTCGCGGCAGACAGAACTCCAGGCCGGTCTTCTCAACAAATACTGGTTCAATATGGAGCCATATGCGCCCGCTTATGGCTCCGGCGCGTCCAGAACCTCAAGGCCGGGCATGTCGCTTTGCTCGGCATGCTCGGCCACCCGTTCGGCCAGCACCGCCCGCACCGCCTCGGCGGCGCGGCTCAGCGTCACCTCGGGCGACCACAGGATGCTGGCGCTCAGGAACAGCGGCGGCTCGATCAGCAGCGGCGGCGGCAGGCGCGCGTCGGCCGCGTCCGGCCACCGGCCGAGCGGCATCACCGTGCCGCCCAGCCCCTGGCGGACGATGGAGATGAGGGTGGCGAACTGGTCGCCCTCGCTGACGATGTTGGGGCGCTCCTTCAGGGCCCCGAACTCGTGGTCGAGCACCTGCCGCACCAGGTTCGACGGGCCGGGAAGGACGAGGGGGAGCCGCGCCATCCGCTCGACCGAGATGGTGCCGGCGGCGCGGTCTTGCCGGGTCGCGTCGAGATAGAACAGGCGCTGGCGGAACAGCGGCCAGCGGCCGAAGCCGGCGGCCAGGTGCGCCTCGAACACCAAGGCCAGGTCCAGGGTCCGCGCGGTGAGGCTCGCCTTCAGCGTCTCGCTGTCGGAGACGCGAAACCGCACCACCACCTTTGGCAGGCGCTCCCGGCAGGCCTGGACGAAGCTGCCCCCCAAGGCTGCGGCGAGGGTGGAGGACATGCCCACCTCCACATTTCCCTCCGGCTCGCCGCCGCTGGACCGGACGATGCCAGGAAGCTGCTCGATCTGGCGCAGGATGGCGACCGCCTCGCGGTACAGCACCTCGCCGGCGGGGGTCGGGCGGACGCCGCGCGCATGGCGCTGCAGGACGGCGATCCCGAGCCGCTCCTCGAGCTCGGCGATCTGCTGGCTAAGGGCGGGCTGGGCGACATGGATGGTCGCTGCCGCGCGCGAGATGCTGCCGGCCTCGACCACCTTCACGAAATACCGAAGGTGACGCAGTTGCACGCCCCCACTCTCCCCCTGCTCTCCGTAAGACCGCGACTTGCTGCCTCGTAGCGGATCGGCCGCCGGGCATCCCAGTGTCTCATGGAAACGCTGAAATGCTCCAAGATGTTGAGTATAGAGGGCTTCTCATCCGATCGGGAACCGCCCTAGGGACGCAGGAGGCTCGCGCATTGCAAGGCCAGCGCGATCGTCAGCGCGCCGCCAAGCCGCACCACCAGGAGGGCGAAGGGCAATGCCGAAAGCCGGTTCGCGGCGGTGAGCATGGCTAGCGCCCCGGTGCCGCCCATGGCCGCCCTGGCGATCGCGATGACGGCCCCCTCCATGGGATCCATCCCCGCCAGGCGGCCGAGGAAGAAGCCGGCCGCGGCCAGCGCCAGCACGACCACAACTGCCACGCTGAGCCGCGTCAGGGCGAAGCCGGCGACAATCTGGTCCCAGGGCAGGATGACCATCCCCACCAGCCACAGGAACGGGAACAACAGGTGTCGGGCCGAGAAGGCGCTGACCGCGACCGCGCCGCGCCGCAGCGGCGCGGGCAGCAGGCCGAGCAGGGCCGCGCCCGACGCGAGAAGCACCACGGTCAGCGTCGAGGGCAGCGTCCAGAAGGCCTCGATCGCCGCCCCCAGGCCATGGAGAACGACCAGCGCGGCGAGGGCGAGCGCGACCTCCCGCCCCGATGCGGCGGCGGCGTCCGGCGCGATCCGGTGCGCCGCAGCGCCCGGCTGCGGCTGCCGGCACAAGTGGCCCAGCAGCCCGGCGATGAAGATGCCCGCGAGGTTTCCGGCCAGCACCGAAGGCAGGACCTGCGCCAGCACGGCGCCTGCGCTCTCACCGGTCTGCGCGGCATAGCCGACGGAGAGCGGCAGCGCCCCCGCCGCGAGGCCGCCCGCCATGATCGGCACCACCTCCAGCAGGAAGGCCGCCACGGCATCCTGGCGCAACAGCGCCACCGCGATCCCGCCGGCGACCAGCGCCGCGAGGCTGGCGCCCAGGACGGGCAGCAGGATGCGAAGGCCGATCCGGCCCAGCATCGCCCGGTCCACCGCGGCGACCCCGCCCAGCACGAACACGACGATGGCCCAGCCCAGCAGGTGCAGCCCTTCGAACCCGGCCCGGACCGGCGGGACCACCTGCGGGGCGAGCCACTGGCTGGCGACCAGCGCCGAGGGCAGGCAGAGGCAGAGGATCACGTCCAGGCCGGCGGCCCGCGCCGCGCGGCTGGTGTGCCCGAGCTCCCGACAGGCCAGCGCGCCGAAATACATCGCGGCGAGGGCCAGCGGCAGCCCGATCCATGGAAGGCTCGCCCCGAGGCTGCCGATGACGGCAAGTGCCACGGCCAGGGCGAGGCCGCAGCCGGCCAGCCGGCGGAAATCCTTCGCCCCGCCGGCACCGGGCGTGCCGGACGACAGTCTCTTTCGATCGGGGGGGCGCAATCGATCGATCAAGGCCGCTGCGTTCTCGAGGTTCAATCCAGGCGTCCGGGCTATAGCCCAAGCCGGGGGGCGGCGCACCAGCCATCGCCGCGCGAGGGCGACACGCGGTGGTAGCGCGGCCGCCAGGCGGCGTCAGGCGCCCGGTGCGGTCGAGATGGAGCGCGAGCCGGCGGCTACGGGAAAGCCCGAAACTGCGCCCCGGTCACGGCTGCTTCCGCAGCCTCACTCCAGGACCCTCGCCATTCTCCGCCACGAAGATCACGCTGGCGGCTTCCAGGGTGCCCCCCTCACCCACAACCCTGGCCCGGCCCTATCCGCGAGAGGGGACCGCGCTCCGAGCGGGGATGACGGTTTCAAGGCGGAGTACCGGCGAGGCCCTATTGGGATTGCCCCTTCTGCGCCTTTGCCCGCACTTCGGCGGCGAATCGACGAAGCGGCTCAGCGACCGTCTGAATTGCCTGCCTCATGGCAAGGATTGCTCCTGCCGCAAACCCGGACATGGATAAGTCTGCTCTGCGCGCCCTGGCCCGCTCAATCTCGTGCTGGAGAAACGCAAATCCCGCTACCGCCACCACGATCAGCGCAATCACGACCCACGGCGCAGAATCGAATGGGGTTGGCGGCAGGTCTTGCGCCAGGTCCTGCTGCGCGAAGTCGAGGGCGTCGCGCTGATCCTGGTTGAAGATGTCGAGGCTTATTGCGAACCTTCCGTGCGCACGCCACGAAGGAGGATAGCTGGCTTTCGTCGTGCTTCAATCTTTGGATTAAACCTTTGCGAGGCGCACGCCGGGGCCGCCCCCGTTCTCAGCGATAAACACGACGCCGGCGGCTTCCAAGGCGGCTCGGATGGCGGCGATGTTCGCCTCGGTGATTGTCGGCAAGCCGTCGACACTTTCGGCCCGACGGACGGTGGCGACCCCCAGCTTTGACCTTTCTGCGAGCGTTTCAGCACTCCACCGAATGAGGCCTCGCGCAGCTCGGATCTGAGCGCCTGTGATCACTTTCAGATCTCCTGATTGACATTCGCTCAATTCATCCACATGATCTGTTTCATATCAGTTAATGCGTTTCCGATCAATAAGGAGTATTTCAGTGCCGAACCCCACCGTTCCGGCAGCCGCCCCCGGTTTGCCGACCGCCCAGATACCAAGCCGCCGCGGCCTGCTTAAGGCCAGCACTGCTGCGGCGACCATGCCCGTTGCCGTTCTGCCGAGGGAGGCAGAGGCGACCCCCGCGAGCACCAGCCGAATCCCCGCGCTGTGGGAGAAGTGGCAGGCGCTCAAGCCCGAGCACACGCGCCTCACTGCAGCAGCGGAGGCGGCCCGCGCCCGCTACCTTTCGGCGCGGCCGCCATTGCCCCGCGAGGCCTATGCGATCCCGCCGCACTTCGGCTTCGACGTTGATTTTCCTGAGTGGACGCCTGCAGGCGAGTTCCGGCGATGGGGTCTCGCGTCGCACTGGCGCGAGCTCGCCGAGGCCTGCGCGGGTATCGAGTACATGGAGGGGATGAAAGCGGATGCCGTGCACCGGGCGACCATCATGGACTGCTGGGAAGCCGAGTGCGATGCGCTCCTCGGCAGCACCGGCGTGACCGAAGCTGAGGGTCGAGCCGGGGCGTATGAGGAGGAACTGGGCGCGCTGGAGGAGCAGATCCTCGCGGAGCCCATCCACACCCTGGGCGACGCAGCGATCCAGGTCGCGATCCTGAAGGAATATGTGCAGTTCGGTGGGATCAAGCTGTTGACCGCTTTCCTCGACAGGGTCGAACTGACGGGTCTGCGGTCGGGAGGTGCCCATGGCTGATCACCTGACCAATCGTCGTGGGCTCCTGAAAGCCGGCACCGCTGTCGCGACGGCCGCTCCCGTCGCGGTCCTTCCGAAGGCGGAGGCGGCAGAGCAGCAGGATGCTGCCCTCCTGGAATTGGGCCGCGAGCTCGAAACCCTGTGGGCACGCGAACGGGAGTTCATCGCCACGAGCGAGCACCTGTACGCTCTTGCGGAGCGGATCAGGCCGGCGCCGGCGCCGGAACTGCTCGCCTACCAGCGCGATGGACGCTCCCTTTTGGAGCGGCAGGAGAACGGCCGTTATCGGATCGGCTTCCGGGTAATGGATGAAGCTGCGGACCTCGAACGGTGCTGGCGCATCCTGGCCTTCCGTGAAGGGCCTTGCCCGGAGGCTGACGTGCTCGCCGCCCTGGAGCGGTGGCGTGACGGCGGCGAGAAAGCTGCGCGGCTCACCGGGGCGATCGCGGCAGATGGCGACGCCGATCAGATAATGGAGCTTCTCGTCGCGCTTTGTCACCGCATCATCGCGGAACCCGCCCACACCCAGGCTGGGCTCAAGGTCAAGCTGCGGGCCATGGAATGGTGTCATCCACGTGGCTCCCAAGCCGCCGCCATCAAGGACCAGTCAGACGATGAGGACGAAAGGCCCGCGTACCATCAAAATTCGTTACTGCCAATTTACAATGGCGAACGCCGGCAGGCCAGATATCGAATTAAGTCATTGAAAAATGATGATAGAAAATCCCGGTAGTTTAGGCTGGCTTACACCGGTGGAGAAGAAAATGGTGGGCCCGGCAGGACTCGAACCTGCAACCAGACCGTTATGAGCGGTCAGCTCTGACCATTGAGCTACGGGCCCGGCATGCCGGGGAATGCGCCCCTTGCGCCGTGCGCATGGATCTAGCAATCCGGAATGCGCGGGACAACCTTCGTCCTTTGCCGCGTCATCTTATCGCCCGCGTGCGGCGCTGCCGGGGATGCCGATGCGCCGGGGATTTTCGCCATTTCGGGTGGGGTGAAAACGCCTTAAGCTTTCCGGCGGAAGGGCCGGGGGCATTTGCGCTCGCCCCCGCATCGGCCGGAGAGCCGGGCGGCCAGCAACCCGCCGCTCCCCTTCCGGCGGCCAGCGTGGCAGAGGATGTCATGGAAAAGGCAGCTTCGAATCCGGCCGAGGCCGAGGACCCCTCCGCGGGCGCAGGCCCTGGTCGTCCGATCGTGGGCCAGGCGCGGCATCGGTGGTCGGCGGGTGGGCCCATCGCTCGCCGCCAGTTCGCGCGGCTGGTGGCGGGAAGTGGACTGCTGGCGCTCTTTTCCAGCGTCGCGGCGGCGGAGGAGGCGGGAGCGGTCACCGCCCTGTCCGGAGAGGGACGGGCCGCGCGCTCCGGTGGAACCCAGCTCCTGAGCGTCGGCGCGCCGGTCTTCGTCGGGGATACGATCGAGACCGCCGAGGCGGCCCGCCTCGCCATGCTGCTCGGCACCGACACCCGCATCCATCTCGGCGGCCGGGCGCGGTTGCGGATCGACAAGTTCGTGGCGCGGCGCGGCGGAGTGCTGACGCTCGGCACCGGCGCCATGCTGTTCGACGGCCCTGAGGGCGGGGGCGCGACGGAGGTGCTCGCGCCGTTCGGCAAGCTGGCGGTGCGCGGCACCCGCTTCTTCGCCGGACCCAGCCAGGGCCGATTCTCGGTGTTCGTGGCCCGTGGCGCGGTGGATGTGTCCAGCGCCGACCGGACCGTCTCGCTGCGCCCCGGCGAGGGAACCGACTTCGAGGGGCTTGGGGCGCCTCCGCGCGCGCCGGTGGCCTGGAGCGAGGGCCGCATTCGCGAGGCGCTCGCATCGGTGCTGTAGAGCGTTTGCCGGTCGCACAATAAACGATTTATAATCAAAGAGTTAGATTGCTCCAGTGTGTCCATGACGCACTGAGGCAATCCTGAGCGGACCGCGCATCCGATCGGATAACAAGCGCCCTGTAACCCGGGCGTTAGAGGATTCCGACGTCTCGGCCGCGCCCCTGGCCCGGAGGGACGGCGGCCTATCCCCGCTGCATCACGCTGATGAAGAAGCCGTCGGTGCCGGTGCGGCGCGGGGTCAAAAGCACGCCCTCGCGGCCGAGGAGCGCGCTCGCCCGCAGGTCATGGCCGCTGGTGCCCAGGGCCAGGGTGGTCTCGGCCGGCGAGACGATGGAAAAATCCTCGCGCTTGCTGAGCAGGGCGCGCGCCTGCGCCCCGTTCTCCTCGTCGAGCAGGGAGCAGGTGACGTAGGCGAGACGGCCGCCGGGCCGCACATAGCGGGCCGCGTGCTCCAGGATCTGCGCCTGCTCGGCAATCCGCTGCGCGAGGGCGCCGGGTCGCACCCGCCACTTGGCATCGGGGTTGCGACGCCAGGTGCCGGTGCCGGTGCAGGGAGCGTCCACCAGCACCAGGTCCATGTGGCCCTCGAGGTCGTGCAGCACGTCCTGGGTGCCACGGGGGCTCCTCACCTGCACGTTGCGCACCCCGGCGCGGGTGAGGCGCTCGTGCATCGGCTTGAGGCGGCGGATGTCGGCATCGTGGGCGTAGATCTGGCCCTTGTTGTCCATCAGGGCGGCGAATTCCAGCGTCTTGCCGCCGGCCCCGGCGCACAGGTCCAGCACCTGGGTGCCGGGCAGCGGCCGGGCGAGGATGGCGGCGATCTGGGAGGCCTCGTCCTGCACCTCCACCTCGCCGTGCAGGAAGGCGGGCTCGGCCGAGACCGGCGGCGCCTTGCCCTCGGCATCGAGGCGGATCCGCAGCGCCAGCGGCGAGAATCGCCCCGGCACCGGCCCGAGATGGGCGAGGGCGGCGAGCGCCGCCTCGGGCGTCGCCTTGAGGGTGTTGACCCGGAGGTCCAGCGGCGCCCGCTCGGCCAAGGCGTGGCCCTCGGCGGCCGCCTCGTCGCCGAACACATGGCGCAGCGAGGCGTGCAGCCATTGCGGATAGTCGCCGCGCACGAACGGCGCCGCGGCCGAAAGGTCGGGAGCGGCGAGGCTGTTGCGCTCGTCCTCCCTCAGGGGCGCGGGGGCGAAGCGGCCGCCGTCGCAGAGCTGGGCGATGGCCGGCAGATCGAGGCCGCGCATCACCGCCAGCATGCCAAGGAGCAGGGCGCGCGGCGTCTCCGCGCCCATCACGAAGGCGGCCGAGGCGCGCCGGCGCAGGGTATCGTAGACGAGGCCGGCGATGGCGGCGCGGTCCCCGGAGCCGGCGAAGCGGTGGGCGAGGCCCCAGTCCTTGAGGGCGTCGGCGGCGGGGCGACGGCGCTCCGCGATGTCGGCGAGCACCTCCATGGCGGCGGAGAGCCGGGCGGAGGGGGTCATCGTGTGGTCTCCCGCGCCGGGCGCAGATCGAGGGTGCCGGCCTCCACCTGGGCGGCGAGCAGATCGAGGGCATCGGCGAGGCGCTCGTCGATGATGTGCAGGTATTCGGTCCAGTCCTCGAGGCGGGCGAGGTCCGGGCGCCCGGCGCTGGTGCCGCGCAGGCCCATCATCATCATGACGGACAGCAACGTGGCGGGCATGGCGATGAAGAAGACCTGCAGTTGCGGCATGAGCCGCGCGAGGGGGCCGAGCCGTCCCCGGCCTCCAGCCGCAGCACACGGACCTGTGGGTCGAGCAGACGCAGAGCGCCGGTGAACTCCTTGGCCCGGGCGGTGTCGCTGTGGGCCGCTCCGGCGGGGTCGGCATCGGGGCTCACGATCACCACGGCCTGACCGGGCGCTGCGCGGTCCAGCGGATCGGAGATCTCCCCCACCGCTTCCAGCGCGGAGCGGACGCGAACGACCTCAAGGCCGCTGTCCAGCCGCAGCCGCGCATCGAGGCCGGTGCGTCCGACCAGGATGACGCGCAGGGGTGCGCCCTCCGCATCCAGAGGCGGCCCTTCCGCCCCGCCATGTACACCCATTGAAGTCATCCGCTCCTCTTCACCTTCCCTACCTCTTCAACGCTCGCCGGCCGCGTCCGGTTCGTCATCGCCCAGAAGCATCCGAAGCTCCTCGGGGCTCAAAAGCGGGGCCTTGGACGCCTCCTCCGCGGGACCCTCGGCCGGCACCGCCATCGGCTCCCCCCCGGGCTTCAGCTTTTGGACGGCCCGGCGCGCGATGTCGGCATCCACAATGGCCCGCAGCACGGGCCTGACTATGGGCCCGTACATCCAGCAGCGGGCGCCGGGGGCGTACCTCGCTTTGGCATCCCAGAACGCGGGGACATCGGCGAGGGACTCCGGATGCACGATCACAATGGCCGGTTGCGCCGGGATGCCGGCCCGGCAGAGTTCGGCCAGTGCGCGATACGGGCTCTGCACGCGGACCGCCTCGATCCTGCGCCCGGCCAACGCGGCCATCAGGTTTGGCGGCGGCGGCACTTCCGGCGCGTGCCACACGACGGCACGGTGACCGCTTTGACCGATGTGGCTTGGCTCGCCCTCCATGCGTGGTGATTCTACCACAAGGGCTCCGACCCCCTATCGCCATTTGGAACCCAAATCGTCGTTATCGGGACTCTGTCAGGATCCGGGCGATCCGCGCGGCGCCATCGGCGGGCCCGAGGCCGGCGAACGCCGCGCGCATCGCCTGCCGCCTGGTCGGATCGGACAGCAAGCCGACCAGCACGGCCCCGGCGCCACCCGCGTTGGCCGACGGGTCGATCCGATCCTGTTCCAGCACCGCCGCCCCTGCCTCGACCAGGACCGCGGCGTTGAAGCGCTGGTGCTGGTCGCGATGGAACGGATAGGGCAGAAACAGCGTCGGGACTGCGTTGGCCCACGCTTCCGCCACACTTCCCGCCCCCGCCCGGCAGACGGCCACATCCGCCGCGCCCAGGCCGTTCCCATCGCGTCAAAGAACGGCTGGACCATGGCTGGGATCCGTGCCGCGGCGTAGGCGGTTCGCACGCTTTCATCTTCGCCGGCGCCGGTCTGGTGGATGACCTGCCACCCCGCAAAGGCCCCAGGTTGGTCCTGAATCAGTCTCATCAAGAGCCCGTTGATTGATCTTGCGCCTTGGCTCGCACCGGTGACTAGAAGCGTCTTGAGCCCAGGCGCTAGCCCCAGGGAACCCCGGCAAGCGGCCGGATCGCCCGGCGCCCGAGCCACGGCCCGCACGATCGGGGGCACACGCTCCCAGCCCGTGTCGACCACCGGGGCCGAGGTGACCACTCTTGCGGCCCGGCGTGCGATCCAGCGATTGGCCTTGCCCGGCACCGCATCCATGTTCACAAGCAACACCGGTACCCGCTCGGCGGCGGCGGCCTGCGCCACGGGCGCGGCGACGAAGCCGCCCATGGCGATGACCTTCACCTCCGACCCGGACGCGTGGCACTCGCGGATGATCGCGCGGGCCGTCCGGATGGATGATCCCCAGGACCGCAGGAATCTGACCATCGCCCGCGGCCGGAGTCCGAAGGGCTTGGCCGGTATGACGCGGAACGCGGCCCCTTCTTTACCCAAGATCTGCCCGTCCAGGGGGCGATCGGAGCA
>CALMSN010000087.1 GCA_937872325.1 uncultured Xanthobacter sp.
TTCATCTGGCCGCACGACCGGGCCAGGCGATTTCTCTCCGTGTTGCTCCTGCTCTTCGTGCTGAAGCAGATCCTGCTGGTGCTGATCTTCCCGCCCTTCACCGGGCATGATGAGGTGGCGCACTTCGCCTATATCCGCACCGTCGCCACTGAATACCGCATACCGATCATTCCCGAGCTCGATGCCTGGCGTGCCGCGATTCATGACGGCACGAAACCGCCGGGCGACTATTTCGACAACGATCTCTATCCCTATTGCCGCTATACGCTCGACTGGCTCTGCGCGCCGGAGTACCAGCCCTGGGCGGAAAACCCGCCGCACGCGATCGGCGATCTTTTCCCGTCCGGCTGGCAGTACGCGGCAAACCATCCTCCCCTCTACTACCTCATCGCCGCGCCCTTCTACCGGCTGACCGACCACCTGACGCTCGGCATCCAGATGCGGCTGCTGCGATTGCTGGCGATTCCCTTCGGGATGCTGGTGGTGATCGGCACGTACCTGATGGCGGGGCCGCTTTTTCCTCGCAGCCGCTTCATCGCCATCACCGCCGCGACCTTCATCGCCTTCCAACCCCAGATTTCGTATGAAGGGGCGATGGTCAACAACGACATCACCGTGATCGGGCTCGGCGCGATCTTTCTGGCCATGCTGCTGATCGGGATGCGCGATCGCTTCCCCTGGCGGCTGACGATCGGGATCGGGTTGGTGCTGGGAACGATGTTCCTCTTCAAGAGCACCGCGACGGCGTTCGCGGCGTTGACGGCGATCGCGATGATCGCCGGGATCGGCCCCAGGAATATCCGGGAGTGGCTGCCGAAAGGCGCGGCCGCGGCAGGCATCGCGCTTGGCATGGCGGCGCCCTGGTACATCTTTCTCTACCGCACCTATGGCAACTTCGACGCGCTCGATCAGGTACCGCGGCCGACCCTTGGTCTCTGCGGAGGGTTTCGCGACGTACTCACCGAGAATTCCGATGCAGAGCAGCTGCACGCCACCGAGCAGGTAGATCGGCACCGTGGGCGAGGCCCAGCCCGGCAGAGCCCGGTCGGTGAACAAACGAATGCACAGTACCCAGACCACCATGACCAGGCTGAACACGCAGACGATTCCGCCGAGGGCTGCGATCAGGCGCAGCGGCACCGGGCTGAACGAGGTGATGCCATCCAGCGCCAGTTTGACCATCTTGCGCAGGGGATATTTCGACTCGCCCGCGACACGCTCGCGGCGATCATAGAACACGCTGGTGGAGCGGAACCCGAGCTGCGGGATGATGCCACGCAGGAACAGGTTGACCTCGGCGTGCTGGCCCAGGGCCGCGATGGACCGCCTGCCCATGAGCCGGAAGTCCGCATGGTTGGGAATGATGTCCACGCCCATGAAGCGCAGCAGGCCGTAGTAACGCAGGGCCGTCCAGCGCTTGAACACCGTGTCGGTGTCGCGCGCCTGCCGCACGCCATAGACGATCTCGTAACCGGCCGCGTGGGCATCGACCATTTTTTCGATGACCGCGAGGTCATCCTGCAGGTCGGCGGCCTTCAGGTAACCCTCCACCACCTGCGATCCCGGCGCCAGCGAGGTCTTCACCCACGGCTTGGTCTTGAGGCCCTTCTTCACCGCGGCCTTGGCCAGCAGGCCGGCGGCGATGAGCACCGAGGGGTTGGACGTGTTGGTGCAGGAGGTGATGGCGGCGATCACCACGTCGCCATGGCCCAGCGTGTAGTCGGTCCCGGCCACCGGCACCCGCTTTGCGGCCTCGCCGGGCTTCTTGAATTCGCCCTCCAGGGCGGCGAGGAAGCCGGCCTTGGTGTCGGAGAGCAGCACCCGGTCCTGCGGCCGCTTGGGGCCGGCGAGCGAGGGCAGCACGGTGTCGAGATCGAGCTCCAGGGCGTCGGTGAATACCGGGTCCGGGGTGTCCTTCTTGCGCCACATGCCCTGCGCCTTGGAGTATTTCTCCACCAGCTTGACGCGACCGTCCTTGCGGCCCGTCTCCTCGAGATAGCCGATGGTCTCCCGGTCCACCGGGAAGAAGCCGCAGGTGGCGCCGTATTCGGGGGCCATGTTGGCGATGGTGGCGCGGTCGGCGAGGGAGAGGTGCTCCAGGCCCGGGCCGTAGAACTCCACGAACTTGCCCACCACGCCCTTCTTGCGCAGCATCTGGGTGACGGTGAGCACGAGGTCGGTGGCGGTGATGCCCTCGTTCAGCTTGCCGGCGAGCTTGAAGCCGATCACCTCCGGGATGAGCATGGAGATGGGCTGGCCGAGCATGGCCGCCTCGGCCTCGATGCCGCCGACGCCCCAGCCCAGCACGCCCAGGCCGTTGACCATGGTGGTGTGGGAATCGGTGCCGACCAGGGTGTCGGGATAGGCCACCTCCACCTTCTTGCCGTTCACCTTCTCCTCGCGGGTCCAGACCGTCTGGGCGAGGTATTCGAGGTTCACCTGGTGGCAGATGCCCGTGCCGGGGGGCACGACACGGAAGTTGTCGAACGCGCTCTGGCCCCATTTCAGGAAGCGGTAGCGCTCCTGGTTCTGCTTGTACTCTTCCTCGACGTTCTTGCCGAAGGCCTTGTTGTCGCCGAAGAAGTTGACGATCACGGAATGGTCGATCACGAGATCGACCGGCACCAGCGGGTTGATCTTGGCCGGGTCGCCGCCGAGCGCCACCATGGCGTCGCGCATGGCGGCGAGGTCCACCACCGCCGGCACGCCGGTGAAGTCCTGCATCAGCACACGGGCCGGGCGATAGGCGATCTCCTTCTCGGCCTTGCCCCGGTTGTTCAGCCAGTCGGCGATGGAGAGGATGTCGTCCCTGGTGACCGAGCGGCCGTCTTCGAAGCGCAGGAGATTCTCCAGCAGCACCTTCATGGAGAAGGGCAGGCGCGAGACGTTGGGGAGACCATTTTTTTCCGCCGCTTCAAGGCTGTAGTAGACGTATTCCTGATCGTCCACCTTCAGCGTGGTGCGGCACTTGAAACTGTCGAGCGAAGTCACGGCGCAGCCTCTTCGATTGTATGCCGACGCTCCTCGTCGCAGAAGGTGGGGATGGAGCCTCGCCACCTGAGACGGTGCGGTTGGACGGCTTTATAGAACCATTTCAAAGCGCGGTCATGCGATAAGACGGCAGATGCGGGATGCATCGAAGCAGGGGCTGGGCGAGGCATGGGGCAGGTTGCGCTAGTCGGCGAAAAACTCAGCTGCCGCCGCGGCCTGAGGGAACTTTTCAGCGGCCTGGACGTGCGCGGCGCCAGCGGCCGCGCGCTGGTGGTCACCGGCCCCAACGGGGTCGGGAAGTCGTCGCTGCTGCGCATCCTGGCAGGGCTCATGGATGCCTCCGCCGGAACCATCCGGCTCGACGGCGCGGCAGGCGATGCTCCGCGAATCTTGATTTCTGGCGCCGGGTCCTCGGCGCGAACGGCCTGCCGGTGGAGGCGGCGCTGGACGAGGTGGGCCTTGGCGGTCTCGGCCGGCTGCGCGGGGCGGTGCTCTCGGCCGGGCAGAAGCGCCGGCTCGCCATCGCCCGGCTGCTGGTCTCGCGGCGCCGGGTCTGGATCCTCGACGAGCCGACCACCGCGCTCGATACCGCCGCGCAGGCGCGGTTCTGCGGCTTCGTGCGGGCGCATCTTTCTGGCGGGGGCATCGTGGTTGCCGCCACTCATGCGCCGCTGGATTTCGGGCCGGCGGACGAACTCAGGCTGGGGCGTCCGGCATGATGGAAGCCTTCATCGCCATCGTGCGACGCGACCTCGCTCTGGCGCTGGGCGCCGGCGGCGGGGCCGGGCTCGGCGTGGTGTTCTTCCTGTCGGTGATCACGGTGGTGCCGTTCGCCATCGGGCCGGACCTCGTGCTCCTCGCCCGCATCGGACCCGCCATCCTGTGGATCGGCGCCCTGCTCGCCAGCCTGATCGGCCTCGAACGCCTGTTCCAGGCGGACGTGGAAGACGGGGCGTTGGACGGGCTCTGCCTCTCGGTCCTGCCGCTGGAACTGACCGCGGCCGCCAAGGGGCTCGCCCACTGGCTCGCCACCGGCCTGCCGCTGGTGGTGGCCGCGCCGGTGCTGGGGCTGATGCTTAACCTCGATCCGGCGGCGATCGGGGCGGTGGTGCTCACCCTTTTGGTGGGCACTCCGGCGGTGACCTTCCTCGGCCTGGTCGGCGCGGCCTTTGCCGGCGCGTTCCGCCGCGGCGGACTGCTGGTGGCGGTGCTGGTGATCCCCCTCAGCATTCCGGTGCTGATCTTCGCGGTGTCCGCGACCATGGCGGTGGTGACCGGGCCGGTGCCGTTCGGCACCCCGTTCCGCATCCTGCTCGGGCTGTCGCTGTTCGCGCTGGTGCTGGGGCCGGTGGGCGCCGCCGCGGCGCTGCGCTCGGCGCGGGGCTGAGACGCCCGGTCCCGAGCCGCCACAGGCCGGGGGCCGTTCGGTCACGGGCGGCGTCTAGAGATGCGCCCGGCTGGATTCAGAAAAACGGCGCGATCTGAGGATCGCGCCGCGACATTCGGGAATGGGGTGGATACAGCGGGAGGATCCGGATCGTCGTCCTGCCTGACCGTCCATTCGATCAGACGACGCCCAAGAGAGCACCAATCCTACGGCGCCGACGGCCCCCGCGTCACCCGACTGCGTCGCGGGGCGACGCTCTGCTCAGGTCAGGCCTTGCTGGACCCTCAGGCCTTGCTGGACTTGCGGCGCAGGCGCACCACCACGTCCACACGGGCCACCTCATAGCCTTCCGGCGGCTCGGGCAGCACGCTGACCGAGACGTCCCGGGCCGGGATGTCGACGAGGTCATTCTGGCCTTCGAGGTAGAAATGGTGGTGGGTGGAGGCGTTGGTGTCGAAATAGGTCTTCGACCCGTCCACGGCCACCTCGCGCAGGAGGTTCGCCTCGGTGAACTGGTGCAGGGTATTGTAGACCGTGGCGAGGGAAACCGGGAAACGAGCCTTGATGGCTTCCTCGTGCAGGATTTCCGCGGTGACGTGCCGGTCGCCCTTGGCGAACAGCAGCCAGCCGAGAGCGAGGCGTTGGCGGGTCGGCCGCAGCCCGACCTCGCGGAGCATCTCGCGCACGTCGTGGAAGGGACATCCGGTGCGCCGCGCCGTGGTGATGTCACGCAGTTGCGCCACCGGCAGAGCGAGCTCGTCAAGAGCATCGCCGGCCTGAGCACCTGGAACACCGAAGGCGAAGCGGGAGCGGGGCATCTCGTTCATCGGACTTAAATCTCGACAGCTAATACTCAAATTAAGCCGGCGAGGAGGAAAGCGCAATGCGAATGCCTCCGAACACGACTAGCCGTTTATACCCCATGCTGCGTTGCGAGGCCACTGGGACCCCGGTGAATAAGAATAAATCCAGGAAACGGCCGTTCGGAAACCTGATTTCATATCGCATCGCAGCACTCGCGGGCTGCCCCGCAATGGACAAGCCGGCCCCCCTCGGCTATCCGCCCGGGGGACGCGGGCTGCCGGCCGGCCGCCATGCCGGCCTCGTCGGGAGGATGCGAACGTGACTGCGAACGTGACGGCGAGCCGCGCCTGCCGCCCCCTTGTCGCCGCCCCGCTGGTGATCGCGGCCGGCTCGGCGTTCGCGCTCGCGGCGGCCTGGTTCTTCCAGCTCGTGGTGGGGCTCGCCCCCTGCCCGCTCTGCCTCGATCAAAGGATTGCATACTATATCGGCGTGCCGCTGGGGCTCGCCGCCGCCGGCCTCGCGGCGCGCGGCCGGCCCACGCTTGCCCGCGGCCTGCTCGTCGCGCTGGGCCTCGCCATGCTGGCCAATGCCGGCCTCGCCACCTACCACGCCGGCGTCGAATGGGGGTTCTGGCCCGGCCCCACGTCCTGCACCGGCGCCCCGGTTTTCGCCCCCGGCGACATCCTCTCCCAGCTCAAGCAGGCGCGGGTGCCGCGCTGCGATGAAGCCGCCTGGCGGCTGCTCGGGATCTCCATGGCGGGCTGGAATACGCTGATCGCGGCGGCGCTGGCGGCGGTCGCAGCCGCGGGTGCGACCCGGACAGCGGCGTCATGCCGCAGGACAGCCCCCGGAGCCTGATCCGCGCCGCCTCGATCAGGGATCGAGTTCAGTATCCCAGTAGAGATAGTCCATCCAGCTCTGGTGCAAATAGTTTGGCGGGAAGTGCCGGCCGTTCTGGTGCAGATCGTGGACCGAGGGCTGGAACGGCATCTGCGCCGGCCACATCCCGGCATCGGCGGGCATCAGGCCGCCCTTGCGCAGGTTGCAGGGCGAGCAGGCCGCCACCACGTTCTCCCATGTGGTCTGCCCGCCGCGGGAGCGGGGGACGACGTGATCGAAGGTCAGGTCGTCGCGGGAGCCGCAATACTGGCAGGAAAAGCGATCCCGCAGGAAGACGTTGAAGCGGGTAAAGGCGGGCTGGCGGGTGGGCCTCACGAAGGTCCGCAGCGAGACCACGCTCGGCAGGCGAAGCTCGAACCCGGGACTTCGCACCGCCTTGTCGTAATATTCGACGATATTCACCCGGTCCAGGAAGACGGCCTTGATCGCATCCTGCCAGCACCAGACGGACAACGGGTAGTAGCTCAGCGGGCGATAGTCCGCATTGAGCACGAGCGCCGGCCAGGCCCCTGGTGACAAAGCAGTGGTCAAGGACTGAACTCCTCGCCGCGCGCCGATTCGCGGTGGGCCCCGCTAGCGCGCGGCCATACTCTATATGGACCATGTCAGGCTTGTGAAGCTGCCGCCCCCGCTGCCCGGACACGGCCGCGGCGGGGCCTCAACGGCCCCCGTCGCCGTCCGGGCCACGGGCCAGAAAACCCCCGCCGCACGCCAGTCCCACCTCGTCGATGCCATGGCCCAAGCCCATGGACAGGTGCCATTCCACCGGCACTCCGGCGTCGGCGAGGCCGTAAGCGGACGCGAACAGCGCCTGGGCCGGCACCACCTCATCCTCGCTGCCATGCACCAGCAGCACCGGCGGCGCGGCCGGGATCGGTGGCTCGGCCTCCCGGCGCGGGCCGCCAGACACCTCGGCCCACAGCCCGGAATAGGCGACCACCGCAGCCATCCGCTCGGTCCATGAGGTCGCGACCTTCAGCGCCATCATCGCCCCCTGGCTGAAGCCCACCAGCGCCAGCCGCGCGGCGGGCAGGTCGAGCTTCGCCAGCTCCATTTGCAGGAAGCCCTGCAGCAGGGGGGCCACCGCATCGGCGCCGCGCTTCAGCTCGTGGGGATCGCGAAAGGTCAGGTCGAACCATTGCCGGCCAACCGGCGCCCCCGCGCACGGCGCCGGCGCATGGGGGGCGACGAAGGCGGCGTGGGGCAGCCGCTCGGACCAGGCGGCGCCCAGATCGATGAGGTCGCGCCCATCGGCGCCATAGCCGTGCAGCAGCACCACCAGGGCGGTGGCCGGGCCGCCGGCGCGGGGCGCCAGCCGGGGGCCGTCGAGACCGGGATCGTCGAGCGAGACGCCGTCGAGGGGAAAGCGCATGGGTCCGGCCAGTCCTGATCGCGGTCGCCGCATCCCGGCCCGGCATTTGAGCGCCTTCGAGCGGAGCGGGCACCGGTTGGCGTGAAGAACACGCGTTAGATCATAAATCCCGCCCATCTTCGAGCGGGCCGAATGCCGGCCTGAAGGCGATTGACCGCCCTATCCCGAGCGGCTGCCCCGCGGCGCCGGGGTGGCGGAGGTCGCCCGGCAGGCATGATGGTACGCCCACAGCAGGTGCGCGGCCACGCCCCGCAGCGGCCGCCACGCCTCGGCCCGGTCAGCCAGCGCGGCCGCGGTCAGCCGGGTGCCGTCGCCGAGCCCCTCCCCAGCCGCCACCTGCAAGGCGAGGTCGCCGACCGGGAAGGCATCGCCCCGGCCGAGGCAGAAGAGGAGGTAGATGGCGGCGGTCCACGGCCCTACCCCGCGCAAGGCGGTCAGGCGGGCCGCGGCGGCATCCGCCTCCATCCCGGCCAGGGCATCGAGGTCCACCGCGCCGTCCGCCACCGCCTCACCGAGCGCGGCCAGGGTGCGGATCTTGGGGGCCGAGATGCCTGCCGCCCGCAGGGTGCCGTCCGCCGCCGCGGCGCGCAGGGCGAGCGCCTGCGGCGGGCCGCCGAGCATCCCCTCCAGCCGGGGCGAGATGGCCCCTGCCGACGCGGTCGATACCTGCTGGGCGATCACCACATGGACGAGGCCGGCCAGGCCCGGCTCGCGTCGGCGCAGGGCGGGACGGCCGGTGGCGGCGAACAGCGGCCGCAGCGCCGGGTCGCGCTTCAGCAGCCGGTCGAGCGCCCGGTCGAAGGCCGGCTGGTCGGTGAGGCGCGGCTCGCGCATCCTTGTCCCCCCGCTTGCCTGTTGCATCCCTCCGCTGCCCCCTTGCCGGGACCGGGAGTGGAATGCGATTTCCCCACGGGAGCGCCCATCACCACAAAGCGATCACCCGCCCCTCATGCCCGGTCCCGCGCAATATCCCTCGCCGCAGCTTATACCATCGGCCCCGGCCCTCGACCGTCGCCGAGTGGGGCACGCTCAAGCGCCGCGCGGGCCTGACCCAAGACCCATGAGGTATCCTCACCAGCCTTTGGTAATAGGTGTATCGCCCGGGCCCCTGTCCATAGGGGGTGCGGCGCGACCTGCCCCGCGGCGCGCCAACGGCATCACGTCAGGGGCGCTCAAAAGCACGGCACCCATGAGGAGGCTCCCGAAAGCGCCGCTCCGAAGAGTGAGGCACCCATGAGCGGGACCCAGATGAGCGGGCCCTTCACCTGCCGCTTCGCGCCGAGCCCCAACGGCCGGCTGCATCTGGGCCACGCGTTCTCCGCGCTGGTCAACTTGGCTGCGGCCCGGGCCGTCGGCGGCCGCTTCTTGGTGCGGATCGAGGATATCGACACCGCCCGCTGCCGGCCGGAATACGAGGCCGGCATCCTCGACGATCTCGCCTTCCTCGGCGCCGCGCCCGATGCGCCGCCGCGCCGGCAGTCAGCGCATTTCGCCGACTACCAGATGGCGCTCGACAGGCTGGAGGCCATGGGCCTCATCTATCCCGCGTTCGAGAGCCGGGCCGACATCGCCCGCGCGGTGGCGCGGCTGGAGGCGGACACCGGCCGTCCCGCGCCGTGCGATCCGGACGGGCTGCCGCGCATGCCGATCCCCCGCGACGCGCTTGCCGAGGACGAGCGGGCGCGGCGCCGGGCGGCCGGCCTGCCGCACGTCTTGCGCCTCGACATGGCCGCCGCTCTTGCGGCCGCCCTCACCGGCGGTCCGCTCTCCTGGCAGGAGGCGACGGGAAGCCCGCACGGGCCGGCCATCGCCATGCCGGCGGACCCCGCGGCCTGGGGCGACGTGATCCTCGCCCGCCGCGACGTGCCGGCGAGCTACCACCTCGCGGTGAGCGTGGACGATGCCGCCCAGGCCATCACCCACGTCATCCGCGGCGCCGATCTTAAGGCCGCCACCGCGGTGCATGTGCTGCTGCAGCGGCTGCTCGGGCTGCCGGCGCCGATCTATCATCACCACCGGCTGATCCTGGATGACGTGGGTCGCAAGCTCTCCAAGAGCCAGGCCGCTACCAGCCTCGCCGAGCTGCGGGCCGCCGGCATGAGCGCGGCCGCCATCCGCGCCCTCATCGGGCTTTAGAGCGCGATCCGATCATATGGACCATTGAACAGAGACGGACCTACCCCACCCCCAGCACGTAGAGCCAGAAGGCGATGGTGAACACCGCCACGGCGGTGGAGAGCGACACCGCGCTCGCCGAGGTGCCCACCGCCAGCCCGTAGCGCTGCGCCAGGAGGTAGCTGTTGATGCCGCACGGCATGGCCGCGAACAGCACCGCCACCCCGGCCCAGACCGGCGGCATCGCCAGGACCAGCGTGAGCAGGAAAACGATGGCCGGGTGCACGATCAGCTTCAGGAAGGAGATCAGCGCCGCCGCCGGGAAATCGTCGCGGAACCCGTAGCGCTTCAGCGACAGGCCAAGGGAGATCAGGGCGCACGGGGTGGCCGCCGCCGCGATCAGCGTCACCATCTGCCCGGGCACGCCGGTGGCCTGGATGCCGCCCACCCGGGCGAGGCCGCCGGCATAGATGCCCACCAGGATCGGATTGAGCGCGAGCAGCTTCAGCAGCCGCAGCAGCGTCGCCCGCGAGAGCCCGGCGCTGCCCTCCAGCAGGACGGTCGCCACCGCCATCATCACCGGCAGGTGGATGGCGATGAGCAGGAACAGCGGCACCGCGCCCTGCTCGCCATACGCCTTGAGAATCAGCGGCACACCCACGAACACCGTGTTCGCCTGCCCGGCCCCGAAGCCGTGGATCACCGCCTCGGTGGGGCCGCGATGGAACAGCTTGCGGGCCGCCAGCATGGCCAGCGCGAAGACGAAGAAGGCGCCGGTGAAATACGCGATCCAGTAGCCCCAAGGCTGGGCATGGGGCAGTTGCGCCTCGCTCAGGGTCTTGAAGATGAGCACCGGCACCGAGAGGCTGAAGACGAACTCCGCCAGCCCGTCGGCGGCCTTCTCGCTGACGAGGCCGGTGCGCGCCGCCACATAGCCGACCGCCACCATGCCGAAGACCGGAAGCACGATGACGGCGATATCGGCGACGATGGCAAGCATGGCGAACCCGATGCGTTCCGGTGGGATGGAGATCCGGTTGGCCTTTAGCACGCGCGCGGGCAGATGTGAGGCCGCCCGCCGATCAGACCGGCTTAAGGCCTGCCCGCCTCCCAGGGGCGGTGCGCGCCCTCAGTCAATGCCGCAAGCCTCGGCGAGGATCGGCAACGCCGCAAGAGGCCAAAAGGCCCGGTCAGCCAACCCCAGAAGTTTTGTTAGAGGCTTTAGGCCGCCGCCACCAGGTCGCCGGCAGCCGGCATGAGGCGGGCCGAGGCGACCACAACCAAGGCGGCGATGCGCTGGCGCAACCGTTCGGCCAGCTCGGCATCGGCGTGGAAATCGAAGGATGCCTCCAGGCCCGCCGCCATCGCCTCGCAGACGATGCGGACCGGGGTCACGTCGTGCACGACGAAAGGCTCCATGAGGCGCAGGAGCGCGTTGGCGTCACCGGCGCCCAGCACATGGAGGCGATGGAGGCGGGTGCCGGCCGGCAGTGCCGCGAAATGGGACATGGCGGATTTCCAGGCGGACAGGCGCAGAATGCGCAAGGCGGCGCCGCTCGGACGGCGCCAGGGATTGCCGATCGCCGGCCATCACCGGCATGCAACGGACCTCGAGGCAAAAGGAGATCCGCGCGTCACGTCTCCCGGCCGACGGCATCGACCGGGCGGCGAATTCGCCGTCTCGGGAGCAGACGCGGTGCGTGATCCTCGAAAGTCATGCCAAGCAAGGTATGCCGGCGCACCAGTCGCGTCAACGCGGGGGCGCCGGGCCTCGGCTGCAGCGCGTGTTTCGGGCTGACGTCCTCTCATGACGCGCGGCGGGTGAGGTCTCCGCTCTGCGTCGATATCACCGGGGCCGAGGGCAAGGGCGCATTTCCGCGCCTCGATGCGTGGACCACGGCGCCGGACGGCCGGCCTCCAAACCACTGCCGTGCGGCAGCATGTGCGGACCGCGCCGGGCCCCGGATACAAAAACGGCCGGTGGCATTGCCACCGGCCATCATCGGATGCGGATTGGATCAGGCCGCCTTGGCGAGAACGCCATTGATGGCGCTGGTCACGTCGTCCACCGCCGCCATGCCGTCGATCTGCCGGAGCTGACCGCGGGCGGAGTAATAGGGCGACACCACCGCGGTATCGCGGTTGTAGGCCTCGAGCCGGCTCTTGAAGACTTCCGGATCGTCGTCCTTGCGCACCGGCTCGCCGTTGGCCTTGGCCTCGGCGGCGCGGTTGAGGATGCGGGCCACAAGCTTTTCCTGGTCGACCACCAGCTCGATCACCGCGTCGAGGCCCATGCCCTTCTCGGCGAGCAGCTTGTCCAGCGCCTCGGCCTGGGCGACCGTGCGCGGGAAGCCGTCGAGGATGAAGCCGTTGCGCGCATCGGGAGCGGTCAGCCGCTCGGCGATGATGCCGATGACGATCTCGTCGGAGACGAGGCCGCCGGCCTCCATCACCGCCTTGGCCTTCAGGCCCACCGGGGTGCCGGCGGCCACCGCCGCCCGCAGCATATCGCCGGTGGACAGCTGGACGATGTTATGGCGCGTAACCAGACGCTGCGCCTGCGTCCCCTTGCCTGCCCCCGGCGGTCCCAGCAGCACGAGCCTCATTATTTTCTCCTCCCCCCACGCAACTTGGCTTTTTTGACCAGACCTTCATACTGGTGCGCCAGCAGATGCCCCTGAACCTGGGCCACAGTGTCCATCGTCACACTGACCACAATCAAGAGCGATGTGCCTCCGAAATAGAACGGAACGGAGGCATATGAAATCAGCAGTTCGGGGAAGAGGCACACCGCCGCGATGTAGGCCGCCCCGACCACCGTGATCCGGGTGAGCACGTAGTCGATATATTCCGCGGTGCGCTCGCCGGGACGAATGCCGGGAATGAAGCCGCCGTGCTTCTTCAGGTTGTCTGCCGTCTCCACCGGATTGAACACGATCGCGGTATAGAAGAAGCAGAAAAACAGGATCAGCGCCACATACAGCACCATATATAGCGGGCGCCCGTGGCCGAGGAACGTGGTGATGGTCTGCAGCCAGGCCGGCCCCTCGCCCTGGGTGAAGCTGGCGATGGTGGTGGGAATCAGCAGCAGCGACGAGGCGAAGATCGGCGGAATGACGCCCGACGAGTTCAGCT
>CALMSN010000088.1 GCA_937872325.1 uncultured Xanthobacter sp.
AGAAGGTAGCGCTCTTGCTCCCGCAGTGAGCCGCGGAGAGGCGGGACCGTGTCGTAGGGGAAGATCCCCGCCGGATCGAGCGCCAGCGCCCGCGCGATGCCGAGCCGCTGGCGCTGGCCGCCGGAGAATTCGTGCGGCAGGCGATCAATGAATTCGGGCCTCAGGCCCACCTCCTCCATCAGCGCCAGAACGCGCGCCCGGCGGGCCGCCTTGTCGCGGACCCCGTTGAGCTTGAGCGGGGTCTCCAGAATGGTGCCGGCGCGCTGGCGCGGATCCAGCGACCCCATGGGGTCCTGGAACACCATCTGCACCTTGGGGCGCAGCGCCCGACGCGCCTTGGCCGACAGAAGGGTGACGTCGCGGTCCTCCACCCTCAGCGCCCCGGCGGTGGGCTCCACCAGTTGCACGATGGCCTTGCCCAGCGAGGACTTGCCGCACCCGCTTTCGCCGACGAGGCCGAGCGTCTCCCCCGGCGCGATGGCAAAGGAGACGCCATCCACCGCGGTCAGCCGCCCGCGGGCGGCGCGGTAGGACACGACGAGGTCCTCGACCTCCAGCGCGGTCGCGGTCATGCGGCAGCTCCCGCCATGCCGGCGCCGGGATGGATGCAGGCGACGAGGCCGCCGTCCGTCGCCGAAACGAGCCCCGGCGGGCGCACGGTGCACGCCTCCGAGACCTGGGCGCAGCGGGGCGCGAAGGCGCAGCCCGGCGGCAGGTCGGCCAGCGACGGCACGATGCCGGGGATCTCGTCGAGGAATTCGCGCACCACGCCGGGGGTGGGCCGCGCCCGCATCAGGGCGCGGGTGTAGGGATGCAGCGGGGCGGCGAAGAGATCGGCGACCTGCCGCTCCTCCACCTTGCGCCCGGCATACATCACCAGAACCCGGTCCGCGGTCTCGGCCACCACGCCGAGGTCGTGGCTGATGAGGACGAGGCTCATGCCGAACGCCTTCTGCAGCGACACCAGCAGCTTGAGGATCTGCGCCTGCACCGTCACGTCGAGGGCGGTGGTGGGCTCGTCGGCGATCAGCAGCGCCGGGTTCACGGCGATGGCGATGGCGATCATCACCCTCTGGCGCATGCCGCCGGAGAAGCGATGGGGATAGTCGTCGGCCCGGCGCTGCGGCTCGGGAATGCGCACGAGGTCGAGCAGCTCCACGGCACGGCGGCGGGCAGCGGCCCGGCTGAGCCCGGCATGGCGCCGCAGGCTCTCGACGATCTGCTCGCCCACCGTCTGCACCGGATTGAGGGCGGAGAGCGGATCCTGGAAGATCATGGCGATGCGGTTGCCGCGGATGTCGCGCATGGCCCGCTCCGGCAGGGTCAGGAGATCGCGGCCGTCGAACCGGACATGGCCGCCGGAAATCTCCGCCGGCGGCGATTTCAGAAGCCGCAGCAGCGACATGGCGGTGACCGACTTGCCGCAGCCGGATTCGCCGACGATGGCCAGCGTCTCCCCCGGCGCCACCGAGAAGGAGAGCCGGTCCACCGCGGTGAGCAGGCCGCCGGGGGTGCGGAAGCGCACGCTGAGATCGCGCACGTCGAGCAGGGGGGCGGGGCGGGTCATGTCAGCGACACCCGCGGGTTCAGCACGTCGTTGAGGCCGTTGCCGAGCAGGTTCAACGCCATCACGGTGAAGGAGATGGCGATGCCCGGCAGCGCCGTCATGTACCAGGCGGTGCGCAGCACCTCGCGGCCGGAACCGATCATGCTGCCCCAGGAGATGAGGTTGGGATCGCCGAGGCCGAGGAAGGACAGCGCCGCCTCGGTGAGGATGGCCGAGGCGACCAGAATCGAGCCCGCCACCACCACCGGCGAGATGGCGTTGGGCAGGATGTGGGCGAGGATGATGCGGGCATGCCCCATCCCCATCACCCGCGCCGCCTGGACGAACTCGGCATCGCGCAGGCGCAGCGTCTCGGCGCGCACGAGGCGGGAGATCTGCGGCCAGGAGGTGACCGCGATGCCCAGGATGATGGACGACACCGAGGGCGTGAGGATCGCCACCACCACCACCACGAACACCAGCGGCGGCATGGTCTGGAACACCTCGGTGATGCGGGTCAGCACCTGGTCCACCCAGCCGCCGAAATAACCCGAGAGGGCGCCGAACAGGACACCGACGAACACCGCCAGCCCCGCCGCCGTCAGCCCCACCGCCAGCGACACCCGCGAGGCGTGGACGAGGCCGACCAGGAGGTCACGCCCCAGCATGTCGGTGCCCAGCGGATGCGCCCAGGTGGTAAAGGGCCAGATGAACGGCCGCGCCACCATGTCGAGCGGATCGCCTGGGAAGATCTGGTCGGCGAAGATCGCGGCGCCCGCGACGATGGCGAGGCCGAAGCCGCCGGCCAGCGCGGTGCGGCTGCGCAGGAAGCGATAGCCGAACGACGAGGTGCGCGGCGCCCGCTTCTTCGGCGCGGCAGAAGCCGGAGCGCGGGCGGGGGCGCGCTCGGCGGCGGCGAGGGGCACGTGAGTGGTGGCGTCGAGGCTCATCGGATGTCGATCCTCGGGTCGAGCAGGGCGTAGACGAGATCGGTGACGAGGTTGGAGACGATCACCAGGAACGAGGAGAAGAACAGCACGCCCAGAAGCAGGTTCAGGTCGCGCTGGAACACCGCGTCGAAGGCGAGCCGGCCCATGCCCGGCCAGGCGAACACCGTCTCGATCACCACCGAGCCCGACAGAAGGGTGCCGAGCTGGAGGCCGGTCATGGTCACGAGGGGCAGCAGCGCGTTGCGCAGCACGTGGCGCACGGCGATCGGCAGCGGCGCGATGCCCTTCGCCCGGGCGGTGCGCACATAGTCCAGCTCCTGCACCTCGAGCATGGCGGAGCGGGTGAGCCGGGTGTAGATGGCGATGTAGAAGAAGGCCAGCGAGAACACCGGCAGCACCATGTGGCGGGCGATGTCGGCCACCGCCGCGAGGCCCTGGTAGTCGCGCTGGAGGTCGCGCATGCCGCCGGCCGGCAGCCAGCGCAGCTCCACCGAGAACAGCACGATCAGCATCAGCCCAACCCAGAACAGCGGCGTCGCGAAGCCCACCGTCGAGAAGGCGGAAAGCACGCCGTCCGGCCAGCGGCCCTGCCATTGCGCGCTGACGGCGCCGAACAGGATGCCCAGCAGCACCGCCAGGGTCAGGCTGGAAAGCATGAGCAAGGCGGTGTTCGGCGCCCGCGACAAGATGAGGTCCAGCACCGGCATCGAGTTGCGGAACGAGTAGCCGAGATTGAGCTGGAAGAGCTGGGTCATATACTTGACGAACTGGATGAGCAGCGGCTCATCCAGGCCGAACTGCTGGCGCAGCATCGCCATGTATTCCGGGGTCGCCGAGCCGGCCTCCCCGGCGATCACCTCCGCAAGGTCGCCCGGGGCAAGGCGCAGGAAGAAGAAGTTGAGCACCACGATGGCCAGGATGGTGGGCACCACCTGCACGACCCTGAGGCCGAGATAGCGCAGGACCCGCCCCTCGGGCAGCGTGATGCCGAAGCGCGCCATCGCTCAGGCTCCAAGCCACACGGTCTTCAGCGACTGGTAGCCGCCGAAGGGCGCGAGATCGATGCCGGAAAGCTCCGCGGAATACGCGCGGAAGAAGGTTAGCTCGAGAAGGTTCACCGACGGCAGCTTCACCTGCGCAAGGCGCTGGAGCTCGCGGATCAGGGCGTTGCGCGCCTCCACGTCGCCCTCGGTCTGGATCTTCTCGATGACCGCGTCGATCTCGGGATCGGCGATGCCGGAAGCGTTGGACGAGGGCGTGCCCTTCTTGATCGCCTGGCTCCAATAGCGGCGCTGCACGCCGATCTGCGGATCGGGATAGGCCGAGTACCAGGCGGAATGGGTATCGAAGTCGTAGTCGGTGAAGACGACCTTCACGTAGGTCGGCAGGTCGTAATTGCGCAGGGTGACCTCGATGCCGATGCGCTTCAGTGCCTGCTTGAAGTATTCCCCGGCGCGGCGATAGTCGTCGCCATAGGCGGAGGGGATGTGGTCGATGCGCAGGCGCACGCCGTCCGGCCCCTTGGTGAGGCCGGCGGCGTCGAGCAGCGCCTCGGCCTTGGCCAGCGAATACTCGAACTGCGGCACGTCCGGGGTGTAGAATTGAGTCTGGTAGCTCGGCACGGGGCCGGTGGCGGGCTTCGCGAGGCCGTAGAACACGGTATCGGCCAGCGCCTGCCGGTTCAGCGCATGGGCGAAGGCCTGGCGCACGCGGATGTCGCCGAAGGGCTCGCGGCGCAGGTTGAAATCGAAGAAATACATCGGCGCCGGCCCCTCGAAGCCGCGCGTCTCCACCTTGATGTCCTGCGATCCCTTGAGGCGGGCGACATCCGCCAGCGGCACCGGGTTCAGCGGGATGTACTGCGCCTCGCCGGTCTCCAGCGCCGCGGCGCGCGAGGCGGGGTCGCGGATGATGCGGAAGACGATCCGGTCCAGATAGGGCCGGCCCTTGTCCCAGTAATTGGGGTTGCGCTCCAGCACGATGCGCTCGCCCTTCAGCCACTCCTTGAAGACGAAAGCACCGGTGCCCACCGGCTTGCCGTTCCAGGGATTGGTGAGCGGGTTGGTGCCCTCGTAGAGATGGCGCGGCAGGATCTGCGTCTCGGTGCCGTTGAAGGCCGCCCACACCACCGGCGAGGCGCGCGAGAAGCGCAGCACCGCGGTGTGCGCATCCGGCGTCTCCACCGCGATGAGGTTGGCGAAGACGGCGTTGCCGCGCGGATGGGTCTTCTTCGTCACCTCCAGCAGCGAATACTGCACGTCCGCGGACGTGAACGGCTTGCCGTCGTGCCAGGTGACGTCGTCGCGCAGGCGGAAGGTGATCACGGTGCCGTCGGGCGAGACCTCCCAGGATCTGGCGAGGCTCGGCCGCAGCTTGAAGCCCTCGTCATACTCCACGAGGCCGTCGAAGATGCTGGACGAGACCGCCACCGCCGGGGCCGAGATGGTGATGCCCGCCACCAGCCCCTCCGGCTCCGGATCAAGCACCGCGACGAGGGTGCCGCCGGCCTTCGGCGTGCCGCCGGGCCCCGCCTTCGCCTCCTGCGCCGCGGCGAAGCGGGCGGTGGCGGGCAGGAGCAGGCTGGCGCCGGCCCCCGCGAGCAGGGAACGGCGGGACACGGCAAGGGACGCGAAAGTGGACGCGAAGGGCGGCAAGGTCATGGGTCTTTCTGGGTCTTTCGGGAGGACACGGTCGCGCGGCGGGGAGCCGCCGCGCGCCGATCAGAAGAAGCTGGCGGAAGGCAGCGGCGTGCCGTCGATCTCCAGCTGGCCCAGAAGCCGCGCCTTGTAGGCCCGCGGATTGTGGGAGGCGATGGTGCGGGCGTTGCGCCAATGCCGGTCGAGATTGCTCGCCCGCGCGGCCGCCGAGGCGCCGCCCACGTCGAACAGCTGGGTGGCCGAGCGCAGCACCAGGTCGTCGATCACCACCTTCGAGCGGGCGGCCTTAACCGCCGCATCGTGGCCCGCGTCGCGAACCGCCTCCTCCGGCGCGCCGGCGGCCCGCAGGCGATCGGCGGCGTCCAGCGCGTCGGCGGTGGCGAGCACCAGGGTCTCGGCGGCGAAGGCGTTGGCGGAGATCTCGCCGATGGCCTGCTGCAGGATGGGATCGGCGGTCGGCGTCTCGGCCGGGGCGAAGAAGAAGGTGTGCTTGCGCCCCTTCAGCAGCGCGGTCGCGTCCTTCAGCACCGCGCGCAGGATGCCGGCATTCACGCTGGTGAGGAAAATCTGCGGCAGGGTGCTGGTGTAGGCGGCGCCGTAGCCGATGCCGGCCCCGTCCACCACCACCTCCTCCGGCTCCACCCGCACGTTCTCGAACACCGTGGTGCCGGAGCCGGTGAGCCGCTGGCCGATGCCGTCCCAGTCGTCCACCAGCTCGATGCCCTCGCGATTGACCGGCAAGATCAGCGAGGCATTCGCCCCTTCGGCGGTGGCCACCCGCACCAGCACGAAGTCCGAGAACAAGGTGCCGGTGGAATAGTATTTGCGGCCCGAGATGCGATAGCCCGCGCCATCGGGCGTCAGCACCGTGGCGAACGGCGCGCCGCCGATCACCTTGGCGTCGCTCTCGGTGTTGGCGAGGCCGACGATGGCGCCATCCGCCACGGCGCGGCGCCACTTCTCCTCGGTGGGGTTGCGCGGGATGCGGCCGTAGCGCTCCACGAAGGTGAAGTGGTTGCGCAGGATGTGGGCGACGTTGGCATCGGCCGCCGCCAGCTTCAGCACCACCGAGAACAGCTCGCGGAACGAGGCCCCCGCCCCGCCCCGGTCCTTCGGCAGGCGCAGCGCGCCGAGCCGCGCCTTGCGGATCAGCGCCAGCGGCTCGTGCGGCAGGATCCGCTCGAACTCACGGCGCGAGGCGCCCTCCCCGATCACGTCGATCAAGGCATCGAGGGCCGGCGCGCCCGGGCCGATCGGGCCGCTGAAATCCAGGGGCGGTGAGCTGACGATCTCGTTCATGATGGCCTGCGAACGTTGGTTGCCGGGAAGCGTTGGTTGCCGCGGGCGGCACCGACCCGGCCGGATGAGGACCGCCCCGAAGCACCTGCTCCCCGAAGGACGCGCGCCCCGCGGCGGATGGGCCGTGGCTCCAGGGCCGGCGCCGTTACCTGGCGCCGCACCGGAAGCCGGCGCGCGGTGCGCGGAGCTACTCTAGAGCCATAATCAAGTTTGTCGATAAAAAATATATACATTAAATGCCGCAGGCCCGTCCGGCGGCGGCCGGCACGGGCCTGCGATCGCGGAAAGGGCGCGTCAGTTCTCCAGCCAGGCGGCGCGATAGGAGCCGTAGAGGCCGTCCGGATTGGGATCGAGCCCGTGCAACGTCTTCAGCTTCACCCCGAACAGGCTGACCTCCAGCAGGGTGATGGACGGCAGGTCGCGCTGGGCGATCCGCTGCACCTGCCGGATCAGCTCGGCCCGCTTCTCCGGGTCGCCCTCGACGTGGCTGGCCTCGATCAGCCGGTCTGCCTCGGGGTTCTGGTAGCTGGAGCCGTTGGTCCAGCTGGCGCGGTTGAAGGTCTTGCTCCAGAACCGGCGGTGCACGCCGATCTGCGGGTCGGCATTGGCGGCGTAATAGGCGGTCATGGTGTCGAACTTGCGCTCGGCGAACACCGTGCGCAGCCAGCCGGCGAGGTCGAGGTTCACGATCTCCAGTTCCACGCCGACCCGCTTGAGCTGCTGGCGGATGAACTCGGCGGAGCGCCGGAAATCCTCGCCATAGGCGACCGGAAGATGGGTGATGCGCAGCCGCACGCCGTCCGGGCCGCGCTTGAGGCCGGCCTCGTCCAGCAGCCGCTCGGCCTTCTTCGGGTCGAACGGATATTGCTGCGCGTCCCCGGCATGGAACTGCTTCTGCACGCTCGGCACCGGGGTGGTGGCGGGCTTGGCGAAGCCGTACCAGGCGATGGCGGCCAGCGCCGTCTTGTCGATGGCGTGGGCGAAGGCCTGGCGCACCCGGATGTCCTTGAACACCGGGTTCTCCAGGTTGAAGTCGAAGAAGTACATGGGCGCGAAGGTGCCGAAGCCGTCGGTGACGATGTCGATGTTCGGCAGCTTGCGCAGCCGGTCCACGTCGGAGAGCGGCACCGGGGTCACCGGCACGTAGTGGATCTGCCCGGTCTCCAGGCCGGCGGCGCGGGCGCCCGCATCGGGCACCACGCGGAACAGGACGCGATCGAGGTAGGGCTTGCCCTGGTCCCAGTAATCGGGATTGCGCTCCAGGGTGATGTGGTCGCCGCGCACCCACTCCTTGAAGATGAACGGCCCGGTCCCAACCGGCTTGTTGATCCATTCGTTGGTGAACGGATCCTTCCCCTCCCAAAGATGCTTGGGAACGATGGTGGCATTGTCGGAGCCGAACGCCGACCACAGCGCAAGCGACGGCGCCGACAGGCGGAAGACGGCGGTGTGAGGGTCCGGTGTCTCGATCGCCTCCACGGTGCCGAAGTTCGACAAACCGCGCGAATGGTACTTCTTGTTGAGCTGCAGGATGGAGAACGCCACGTCCGCCGAGGTGAAGGGCGTGCCGTCGTGCCACTTCACACCCTTGCGCAGGTGGAAGGTGATGGACTTGCCGTCGGGGGAGACCTCCCAACTCTCGGCGAGGCGCGGCACCGGCTGGTAGTCGGGCGAGAGGGTGACGAGGTTGTCGTAGATCTGCGACTGCACGATCACCGCCGTCTGCGAGCTCAGGTAGAGCCGCGAGGGCTCCGGCTCCAGCGCGACGACGAGGGTGCCGCCGCGCACCGGGACCTTGCCGTCCGGCCCGGCTTCGGCGGCGAGCGCGGGCCCGGCCAGGACGGCCATGGCAAGCGCCGCGACGAGGGATCTCAACATGCTGTGCTCCTATGGGATCGGGGGCCGGCGCCCCGGGGCGGGCAGCCGGGCGCGGACGGGAACCGGCGTCAGAAGAAGCTGGAGGGCGGCAGCGGCGTGCCGTTGAGCTCGAGCTGGCCCAGGGCGCGGGCCTTGTAGAGGCGCGGATTGTGCGAGGCGAGGGTGCGGGCGTTGCGCCAGTGGCGGTCCAGATTGAGCGTCCGGTGGGCCGCGGAGGCCCCGCCCACGTCGAACAGCAGCGAGCCGGAGCGGATGACGAGGTCATCCACCACCACCTTCGCCTTGGCGGCCAGGATGGCGCCGCGATGAGCCGCCTCCAGGGTCGGCCGGCCGGCATCGCGCAGGACCTCGATGGCATCCTGGGCGTCCGCCGCGGCGAGGATCGCCGCCTCGGCGACGAAGGCGTTGGAGGAGATCTCGCCCACCACCTGCTGCAGGATCGGATCGTCCGCCGGCACCGGGGCGGGGGCGAAGAAGAAGCTGCGCTCGCGCCGCTTCACCAGCGCCCTCGCATCGGCAAGGATGCCGCGCAGGATCCCGGCATTGATGGCCGTGAGGTAGAGCTGCGGCAAGGTGCTGAAATAGGGCACGCCATAGCCGAGGTCGGGGGTGTCGAAGACCACTTCGTCGGGCGCGATCCGCACGTCGGTGAACACGGTCGTGCCGGAGCCGGTGAGCCTTTGGCCGACGCCGTCCCAGTCGTCGACCAGCGCGATGCCCTCCCGGTCCACCGGAATGACCGCGGAGGCCGGCCGGCCGTCGAGGTCGGCGACCCGCACCAAAACCAGGTCGGAGAACAAGGTGCCGGTGCTGTAGAGCTTGCGGCCGGAGATGCGGAATCCATCGCCGTCCGGCCGCAGGATGGTCTCGATTGGCGAGCCGCCCACCACCTTGGCGGTCGGCTCGTTGTTGGCCAGCCCGACGATGGCGCCGCTCAGCACCGCCGCCTGCCATCGGGCCTGGGTGGCATCGCCCGGCTGCCGGGCGTAGCGCTCCACGAACACGAAATGATTGCGCAGGATGTGGGCGACATTGGCATCGGCGGCCGCCAGCCGGATCACCACGTCATAAAGCTCGCGATAGCTCGCCCCGCCGCCGCCCGCCGATACCGGGATGCGCAGCGCCCCGAGGCCCGACCCGCGGACGAGGTCAACCAGCTCGAACGGCAAGGTCCGGGCCAGCTCCCGCTGCGCGGCGCCCTGTTCGATGGTCGCGATCAGGGCGTCCAGGGCAGGAGAATCGGCGGTAAGCGGGGGAAGGTCGCGGGCCAGGAGGTCGGGAGCGGGTTCGGAAGCGAGGGCGGGCATATGGATTTCCGGAGGCCGAAGGCAGAAGGCCGGCGCCGCACGGTGGCGGCGGGCACGGAGACCAATATTTATTTAATCGATAAATTTAGTCAATAATAAATCAGCTCACAGGTCGGCGGGTGTTTCCGCGGCCCTGCTGCCCCGATCTCGCACGGCCGGCGGAAACTGCGGCGGGCCTTGCAGCCGGAGGAGGCGACAGCCGCGCACCTCGCGCCCCAGGCGCTGCGACCATGGCGCGCCCGCGGCGGATGCATCGGCGGGCAGCGGATCCGGCGGGGCACAAAAAAACCGCCCCGGATCGCCGGGGCGGCGCTGCCATGCTGCGTATGTCCGGAGGGCGCGCGGCGGCCGCGGCCTCCTCCGGAGCCCTGCTACCGGTCCTTGCGGGAGAAGACGTCCGATGCAGTCAGCACCACGAGCAGCACCAGCATGACGGCGGTCGCGGTCAGGGCATAGACGATCAGGAACGGGTAACCGAACAGGTACACGCATACCCCGAAGCAAAAGATAAGATTTCCGATGAAATAATACTTTGCATCCGGCACCCCATAGATGGCATCGCGAAGGAACCACCCGATGACGGGAACATGGAGGAACGCACGCGCGGCGGATCGCATGGTAAGGCCCCGGTTAAGCTTGAATTGAGCTGCAGTCCGACTGTCGAAGCGCAACTGCATGCAATTTGACGGATCTGGCGATGCAGATCAACCGCCGCCCCTGCGGCGAACCGCGCGTCTGCGACGGGCAGGCTGTTGAGGAAGGGCACGCGCCGGTGTTGAGGCGGATGCCGCACTGCGCATAGAGTGCCCGCCCGACGCACCGGATCGTGCGCCGGACCCATCCAGCGGCCCCTCGCCGAAGCGGCGCTCCAGCCGAGGAGACTTCCATGCCCACCGTTATTCCGACCCGGCGTTCCCTGCTCGCGGCCGCGGCGCTCGTGCTCGGCCTGCTCGCCCTTCCGGCCGGGGCGCCGATGGCGCACGAGTTCAAGGCGGGCGCGATCCAGATCGACCATCCCTGGTCCCGCGCCACTCCGGGCGGCGCCAGCGTGGCCGGCGGCTACCTCACCCTGAAGAATACCGGCACCACCCCCGACCGGCTAGTTTCGGCCACCGCCGCCTTCGCCGGCAAGGTGGAGATCCACGAGATGGCGGTGAAGGATGGCGTGATGACCATGCGTCCGCTTCCCGACGGGATCGTCATCCCGCCCGGCGGCACCGTCGCGTTCAAGCCCGGCGCCTATCACATCATGTTCCTGGACCTGAAGGCGCCGCTGAAGGAAGGCACCAAGGTGGACGGCACCCTCACCTTCGAGAAGGCGGGCACGGTTGCCGTCCAGTATGCGGTGGAAGGCATCGGCGCCTCCGGCGGCGGCGATCACAAGGCGCACTGACCGCAGGACGGCGCGCGCCCGCAGCCGACCGGCCTATGGGCCGCGCTGGTTCCAGGAGCCGCCCATGGTCTTGACGAGGTGGACGTCGTCGAACAGGTCGCTCAGCATGAAATGGCGGTTCTGCGCCGTTGTCATGTGGGCGACCGTGGCGGCGTCGCCGTCCAGGCAGCGCCGGGCGGTGGCGCGGAACGGCGACGGCTGAGCGAGCAGGCGGCAGACCTGGTCGAACAGCAGCCGGAACCGCTCATCCTCGGTGGCGAGGTATACGTCCCCGAAGCCTTGCCGGTAGCGGCCGAAGAGGACCAGATCGTCTTCGGCGTCGGGCTTGCGCTTCATCGCGTCCATCCGTCCCTCAAGGACCTGCGGCATCAGACCCAGACTGCCGCCGGTGCGCAACCCGCGCGCGGACGAAGAGCGGCGGGCGCGCCACCATCCGCCGGAGCCGCCGGGCGGCGGCCTCGAAGCCGGCGGCGGCGCGGATGCGCTTTTCCGGGGCGCCGATCACCGCCTTGAGGTCGTGGCCGAACGCTCCATCGGCAACGCCGCATCCACCTGCACGAGGTCGCCCTCATAGGCCCGGTGGAGGACAGCCCTGATGGCCGTCTTCACGCGGTCCGGCCTGATGCCATGCTCCATATTGTCCGCCACCTTCGTCTTTCCCGGACGCGGCCCCCCTACAGGCCGGATGTGCCCCCGCGCGACCGGCCGGCCCACGCGACGGGAGAGGGCCTCCGGACACCCCGCAAGCCGGCCGCCATCTCCGGCTCGCCCCGCCGCCCGCGCCCCCGGCGCAAAAAGCGCTAGGCCGAGCAGCCGACCCGGCCCCGGCCCGAAGCGCCCCTTCCGCCGCACCCGCGTAGCGCCCGCCCGCCGCGGCCCGGGCGCCCCTTTTCAAGCCGGCGCAGGGCCTGTATTTTCCGCGTCCCGCGGCGGCCTGATGCCGCGGCGCTCGCACCGAGGTCGCCCCTTTCGTGAAACCTCAGTCCCGGTGGATCGGCCGCCTCGCCAAGCCGGCGATCATCGCCGCCATCGTCGGCGCCTTCTCGTTCTCGGGCGTTGCCGACCAGATCGCCGGTTTCAGCGCCAGCCTGGGCGAGAAGGACCGCATCGTGCGCTGGTCGGCTGTGCTGTCGGGCGCCACCCGGGATGCCATCCCCGTCACCCTGATCGACATCGACCCCGCCACCATGTCCGCCCTCGGCCACCCCGCGCGGGCGCCGCGGGATCTCGTCGCCGGTCTGGTCGGGCTGGCCGCCGCCAAGCAGCCGGGCGGCATCTTCCTCGACATGGACACCTCGCAGCCCGGGACGCCAGACGGCGACCGCGCCCTGGCGACACTGATCGTTCCGGACGGCAGCGGCGATCCGGAAGCGCCGCGCATCCGCCTCGTCGATCCTCCCGACGACGAGACGCCGGATGCCGGTCCGGTCACCGTCGTCGAAGTGGTGAACGACAACAGGCCGTTCCTGTTCGATTCGACGCTGGCCGAGTTGACCGGCCTGCCGCTGTCCCGCGTTTCCGCGCTGCTGCATGACCGCGGCGGCGCCAGCCTGCAGGCGCTGCTGATTCGCGCCGGCTTCCCGGAATCGACCTTCGCCGCTTTCCGCGTGGCGCTCGAGGCCTGCCACGAAAACGGCTTTGCCGACACGGCCGGAGGCGCCGCAA